>CAZDWB010000005.1:0-78704 GCA_964509225.1 uncultured Sangeribacter sp. | reverse complement strand
AGGGCAGCCCAGCGGCGTGAACCTTCAATTGTAATCTGCTGAGGTGTACGGATACCTGCAACGACGTCCTCACCCTGAGCATTGATAAGATACTCACCATTGAAAATATTTTCTCCTGTAGCAGCATCACGGCTGAAGCAAACTCCGGTAGCTGAGTTTTCACCCATATTACCATAAACCATAGCCTGTACATTGACAGCAGTACCCCATTCCTCTGGGATTTGATTCATGCGACGATAGATGATAGCCCGTTCATTCATCCAGCTGTCAAAAACAGCGCAGATACCTCCCCAGAGTTGTTCCCATGCAGATTCAGGGAAATCTTTTCCAGTATAATCCTTGACAGCCTTTTTAAATAAAGTAACAAGATTCTTAAGGTCATCAACATCAAGTTCATTATCGAATTTAACACCTTTTTCCTCTTTTACTTTATCCATGATAGCTTCAAAGGGGTCGATATCAGTTTTGCTCTGAGGTTTCATTCCGAGCACCACATCACCGTACATTTGTACGAAACGGCGATAAGAGTCCCAAGCGAAGCGGGCATTACCACTCTTTTCAGCCATAGTGGCTACTGTAGCATCGTTCATACCGAGATTGAGGACTGTATCCATCATTCCGGGCATTGATGCACGGGCACCTGAGCGAACAGAAACGAGAAGGGGATTAGACGGATCGTTGAATTTCTTACCTGTAAGGTTTTCAACATGAGCAATTGCCTTTTCAACATCAGATTTGATGTCTTCAACTACTTTATCACGACCATACTGTGTATATTCAGTACATACTTCAGTAGTGATAGTAAATCCGGGAGGTACAGGCATACCGAGCAGGTTCATTTCCGCAAGGTTAGCACCCTTTCCGCCGAGAAGGTTTCTCATCGCGGCATTTCCCTCGGCCTTTCCGTCGCCGAAAGTGTAAATCTTTTGTGCCATTTTTTATTTTAAATAATTATATTATAAAAGATTAATCTTATATAGAGATGGAAAAATGAACCAGAGGGATTATCCTTTGGATTCAATTTTTTCATACAGGGACATTATACATCCCTTTTATTCTTTGCAAAATTAATAAAAAAGTTAGATTTATTCAATTTTATTTCCCTTTTCAAACATAATTGCAAAGGATATTTCAAACTCTTTACGTAAATTAATGTTAATAATTATAAACACATGATACTTATTACTATTTATTTGATAAATGGAGAAGAAGGATTATTGGACAAGAGATAGAATAGTTTGGTTAATCATCGGGTGTATAATAGCGGCCGGTGTGATATGGTTAATTGATTATTTATCAAATGTACTACTGCCATTTTTTGCAGCGTGTCTGATAGCTTATCTTTTAAATCCGCTCGTAGAAAAGGTAATGAAATGGTTTCACCTGAGAAAGAGACTGCCTGCTGTGGGACTCACTTTGTTAGTAGTAGGGGCTATTTTGACAGGTATCGTTTACTTATGTTTACCAATGATTTTAGAGGAGATAGATACATTGTCTCAAATTGTAAAACGATTCACCACTCACCCGAATCTATCAAATATAATTTCAGTATTACCTTGGGAATGGCAATCATATTTAAGGAATTTTGATCCGCACACTCTTCAACATTTATTAAATACAAACCACATAACTACCATATTTCATCAAGGATCTTCATTAGTTGAACGTTCGGTAGACGCACTTTTCAGAATAGTGGAGTGGGCATTAATGTTTATATATATTATTTTTATTTTGATTGATTATCCTCAAATCTCCAATGGATTTAAAAAACTGTTCCCACAGAAAATCCGACCCAAGGCAATGATTGTAGTGGGAGATGTAGAAGATGCGATGAACAGTTACTTCAGAGGTCAAGGCTTAGTGGCATTATGTGCAGCTATAATGTATTGTATTGGATTCTCAATAATCGGACTCCCGTTGAGTCTATTTATGGGAATATTAGTCGGTATATTGTATATGATACCTTATTTTCAGTATATTACCTTAATTCCCGTTGCGATTCTGTGTTTTATTTCATCGCTCAGTGGAGAAACAGGATTCTGGACTTTGATGGGAGAGAGCCTATTGGTTTATATTGTTGTACAATCAATATGTGATTATATACTTACTCCTCATATAATGGGGAAAGAGATGGGATTGAATCCTGCAGTAATATTATTGGCTCTTTCCGTATGGGGGAGTTTATTAGGAATAATAGGAATGATAATCGCTTTACCGGCAACAGCGCTGATAATGTCTTATTATGAGACATATATCAGCAACCGGAAATAGGGATGGGACTCCATGTTTTATAATATTTTGCTTCTAAGTCTCTTCTGCATGTTTTAAGGCTATATCGTTTGCTACCTTTACAGCCTTGGAAATATGATCGCAAATATAATCAGAAGGAATTAGTTTATTAATTCCAGCCGAGTGTAGAGCTTCGCTCACATTTGGTTGAACACCTGATAGAACAATTTCGATTCCTTCTGCTTTACTGGATTTAATGAGTAATTCAAGATTATGTATACCCGTTGAATCTATGAAAGGGACTTTACGCATCCTTATTATTCTGACTACCGGATGGAGATGTGAAGTATTTCTAACCACTTCATCAAATTTCGTAGCTGCACCAAAAAAGAAGGGACCGTCAATTTCATAAACCGAAACGCCCTTTCTCAGGTCGAGTACTTCGTGTGTTGCAGTATCATTACCTAAAGAAGCATCCAGTTTTTCGCCATAAACCTTAACAGTTGTATTTTCCGTAACCCGACGAAGGAAAACAACCACCGCCAGAAGCATCCCTATCTCAATTGCTATTGTTAAGTCGAAAATTACTGTTAAAAAGAATGTAAGAGCCATCACCCAAACATCCCCCTTTGGATTATGAATCAAACCCTTGACAATTCTCCAGCCACTCATGTTATAACTTACAACTATAAGTACAGCCGCAAGACAAGCCATTGGAACTAAATTAATCAAAGGCATGGCAAACATAAATATGCAGAACAACACAATAGCATGTACGATTCCTGCAACCGGTGTTCGACCACCATTAGTAATATTTGTCATTGTACGTGCTATAGCCCCGGTAACAGGAATACCACCAAACAATGGAACCGTGATATTAGCTATTCCTTGACCTATAAGCTCTGTATTACAGTTTGTTCTGTCTCCTGTAACACCGTCAGCCACTGTTGCACTGAGTAACGATTCAATTGCTCCAAGCATCGCAATAGTAAATGCAGAAGGGAGAAGGAGATTTATAGACTCCATATTGAGTCCGATATAGTGAGGATGTGGAATATCTGTATCCATACCTCCAAATTTATCGCCAATAGTCTGAACTCCTGTAATGCCAAAGTATTCTTTAAGAATCCAGACTAAAAGGGTGACGAGAATAATAGAGATTAAGGTGCCCGGAAGTCTTTTGGAAATCTTCGGTATTAGAATGATAATCAACAGTGAAACAACAGCAATAAGAGTGGTAGTCCAGTTTATTGATGAGAAGTTTGCAAAATAAACAACCCATTTTCCAATGAAATCTCCGGGAATCTTTTGAGAAATTGATAATCCGAAAAAATCTGGCATCTGAGTAGAAAAAATAGTAAGCGCGATACCTGCTGTAAATCCAACAACAATAGGGTAGGGAATAAATTTAATAACCGTCCCAAGGTGGAACAGACCCATAATAACTAAGATACAACCAGCCATGAAGGTTGCAATTGCCAATCCCGAGAGACCGTATAATTGAATGATATTATAAACGATGACTATAAAAGCTCCGGTAGGACCTCCAATCTGCACAGAATTACCTCCCATAGCCGAAACTATGAATCCGCCTATAATTGCAGTTATAAGACCAATGGACGGGGAAACACCGCTCGCGATTCCGAAAGCAATTGCCAGAGGCAGAGCAACAATACCGACAACAATACCGGCAGTCAGGTCTTGTTTAAATTTGCTAAAGGAATAATTTTTGCAAACATTTACTATAGCAGGATGAAAATCAAGTGTAGGATGCATAACATAAAAACTCTATTGACCTGTATTCCATACGGTCGATTAAAAAACGGGCACAAAATTACGAAAAAGTTTTAAAATAGCTCACATCTGATTTATTAATAATCAAAATAGCGGAAGAGAATGGATTTGTAAGGATTGAAGTATTTTTATAATTTTGTAAGATTAAAGAAAGAAAACCGGGGGCTTCCTCAAATTCATAAATTATCTATATGTTCAGATTCATAATAACCATTATTTTAACGATAATAGGAAACGGATTAATTTCAGCAGCTGTGACATTTTTGCCCAAAGTAGAGATTTTAGGTAAACAATTTTACATATATGAAACTAAGAAAGGGGATTCAATTTATGGTGTGGCGGTTTCTAATGGTTGGGATCAGGATTTAATTAAGAAATATAATCCCGAATTAAAATCACCATATTCAAAAGGTGAGAGCATATATTATCCTGTAGAAAATTCAGACACGCATCAAAATGCAAATACAGGTTCCGTTTCTCAACTTACCCATTATATAGAAGCAAATGAAACTGTATATGGAATATCAAAGAAATACGGGGTAAGTCCGGAAGAAATATATAAGCTTAATCCCGGGTCGGAATATGGAATTAAAGCAGGTAACACTCTTATTATACCTACAGGTCCCGGGAGTCTACAGGATGAAAATAAGATAGTCCACAAAATAAAAGAGGGGGAGACACTTTATGGGCTTGCTCAGCGCTATAATACTCGGGTAGAAGATATAATGAGAGATAACCTTGGAATATCAGAAATAAATTTTAAAGCCGGTGACGAGATAAAAATAACGCCAAACAGTCGAAAAAAAAATCTCATTAAAGAGACTGTGGAGGAAACTGAGATAGTTTCCTTTGAAACATATAAAGTCGGGAAAAATGATACCTGGGGTAGTATTGCTTCAAAAAAAGGTATAGATGAGGATGTATTGAAATCAACTAATTCAAAAGTAAAATCACTTGAGAAAGGAACAGAAATTACTATACCTACAACCAGGACACGTAATGTAGAGAAATTGGTACCTGAGATCGATCCCCGTGAATCATCTCCCGAAGGGAGAATGGAAATTTTTGAGGAGATACAGAAAGAGTCTCCTCATTTACAAAAGAATGGTAAAGTAAAAAGTGCTATTGTATTATCCGATCCGGAATCTAATAAAGATATGGAATTTCTCAGAGGATTCCTTACAGCTGTCAACGAGGTAAAGAGAGATGGGAATAAGATTTCAGTCAAGGTGATAAACGGTACCGATAATGAAAACGTTATTATCGAAAAACTTAATGAATTTGAACCTGATATTATCTTTAATACTTCAGATAAAAACATACCGGAATATTTACAGAATTTTTCACAGGAAAATATATGTTATCTTGTAGATGTTTTTGATACAAAAGGAGAAGGGTTCAAGGAGAATAATATGGAGATACAACTACTTACCCCTTCAGAATATTTCAATTCATCAATAGGGAAGTATATTGAAAAATTAACGGAAGGGAATACAAAATTCATGATAGCCGGAGAAAGTGAGAACGGCGATTCACTCTTAGAATCGTTAATTAGCATTATGGACCCATCCGGAGTAGAGACAATTTCAATTAATGAAATAAAGGATTATGACACTGAATCTATTAATAAAGTCATTATTTATGGTACACCAACGAAAAAGGCAGATGTAAAGAACTTATTAGGTGAGATCATTGAATTAAGATATAAATCTCCGGCTACAGAGATAATAACCATAGGGCGTCCAAGTTGGATAACCCTTATAAGTGAATTAGGTGAATCATTCAGCGAAACATCAACCCTTATTCCATCACGTTTTTATTTCGATTCTTCAGAATTTGATTCTAAGGAATTTATAAACGATTATAGTTATTTGTTCGGTCACACACCATTAAAATCATATCCAGTCTATGGAGCTTCTGGTTATGACACAGCCAAATTCTTTATAAACGCTATGATTAAGACCGGAGGAAATCTGAGACAGTCTAAAAATATTCCGCGTGTAAAGACCCTGCAGAATGATTATTTACTATATCAGGATAACGATAAAGGATACTATAATCCTATAGTATATATCTTGAAATATAATCAAAACGGCACGGTTGATAAAATAGAACTAAAATGAGGAAAATGAAACGGAATCTTTACGGACATAAAATGCGGATTCTCTCCATAACATCTCTGTTATTATTAATAACCGTTGTTTGTGAGGCCCAGACACATTACACTTCCCAAGTTTTCCTCGGAGCAAAAGGAGGTATAGAGACTTCTCAAATATTTTTCAACCCTTCCATTAAGCAGAAATTGCCTATAGGAGCGGTAAGTGGGATTATGATACGTTATGTGGAGGAAAGACATTTCGGTCTGGTTGCCGAATTAAATTTCGTTCAACGAGGATGGGAAGAGAACTACGAATCTAAGGAATATAGTTACCGGAGAATTCTAAATTATATTGAAATTCCGATAATGGCACATATCTATTTCGGCAGACGTGGAAAATTTTTTGCCAATGTTGGTCCTGAAGTTTCCTTCCTAATCTCAGAATCCACAAAAAGTAATTTTGATTATCATAATCTCAACACAATCTCAGGTCATCCAGCCCTGAAAAGAGAATATTCAGAACTGATTGAGCCCATACAAAATAAAGTAGATTTCGGAATTTGTGCCGGGCTTGGGGGTGAATTCAGTATTAATCCACGGAATTCTTTAGCTCTTGAAGCAAGATTCTATTATGGTATTGGAAACATCTATAAAGCAGGGCATAGGGATCCCTTCCGGGCTTCAAATGGTTTTTCTTTTGGGTTGACTGCTGGCTATTGGTTCAAACTGAAATAACATCATTAATTACAGTTTTTTTTCTTTTTCAACAGGAGTATGTGAGATAGAAAAAGAGGAAAATCAATACAGCCGGCATCACGAAAATAAGAGAATCAATTCTGTCTAATATACCTCCATGTCCCGGAATAATGTTTCCTGAATCCTTTATATTAAGATTTCGTTTATACATAGATTCGAAAAGATCGCCCCAAGTAGAAAACACAGAAATAATCACACCCATAACTACCCACGAAATCAAAGAGTATCTTACAAAAATTTCACAAGGGATAAGATAATAAATTACAAAAGCCGCAATAACGCAAAAAAACATTCCGCCCCAGAAGCCTTCCCAACTTTTTTTTGGAGAAAGCCGTTTAAAAAGTGGATTTTTCCCTAAAAGACTTCCTACTAAGAAGGCACCTGTATCATTTAACCAAATAATAACAAAAATTGGAATAAGAAAGAGGGTTGATCCGGTCAGAAGGGTGATCCAGAGCATTGAAGCCATTGGAATTCCAATATAAAATTGTGAGAAAACTGAGGTTGTTATTTCTTTTAAAGAATCGTGACTCTTAATATATAACTGAATAGTCAATCGAACGAGAAAGAGACATAAATATAACGAGATAGGGAACAAGGGTGTATCAAAAAAGTAGGGGGAAAACGTGATAACCAAGGCACTTGCAACATCTATTGAGAGATTAACAAAGTTCATAGAAGAATCTTTGTAGCAGGATATTTTCAGGAACTCACATACAGCAACTATTGTAAGTACGGATGCAAGTACAGCCGTAGTAAATTCACCTCCGATAATTGCACCGATAATAATAGCGACATAAATTGCTCCGGAAATTGAGCGTTTTAATAACGAACTAATTTGCATGGTATTAAATTTTTGACAAAGGTAGCAAAAATCCTTAATATTGGAGACCTTGTCTTCTGAATTTATAAGAGAGAATCAAAACAAAGATGAGGATTCATTTTACAGAAATCCTCATCTTAAATTTTAATAAGTCAGATAATCAGAATAACAGTCTGTCGTTTAATCATTCTGATCCTTTTCAAATGTAACCCCTGCAATCTTCCGATCGTGGGAATTAATGAAATTAATGATTTCCTCTCTTTCATCACATTCCTTAACATCATACCCCATACGTTTTACAGCATTGTAAACCGATGTATTGCTTTGGTAGAGATGTCTGTAACATTTAGCAATCTCGTCAATAATTTCATCTGAGAAATTCCCTTTTCCAAGAATAAATGCATTTACCCCACTATAAGAGATAGGATTATGTGCCATAATCACGAAAGGCGGGACATGACTTGTAACCCTGCAACCACCCTTAATGAGAACCCATTTCCCTACTTCACAATTCTCATGTACTAAAGAATTTGAAGAGAAAATAGAATAATCTCCTATTTTACAATTTCCAGCAACTTTGACGGCATTGCCAAGCACACAGTAATCTCCGATAATAGAATCGTGACCAATATGAGTCTGTGCCATGATAAAGGAATTTTCACCTATTTCGGTTGCCTTACCTTTATGAATAGAACGATTTATGATGACATACTCGCGAACAACTGTATTTTTTCCGATAATAGTAAGAGAATCTTCTCCCTTCCAACGGAAATCTTGAGGAAGAGCAGAAACGATAGCCCCTTCAAAAATCTGAACGTTATCCATGAGACGAGCACCGGCTCTTATGGTAGCATGAGGATATATATGACAACCATTATGTATTTCCACATCCCTGTCAATAAAGGCAAAAGCGTCAATTATAACGTTATCGCCAATTTTGGCATCCGGATGAATAAAAGCAAGTGAACTGATTTGATTCATAATAATTAAATTTAACGGCCGCCGCCTACTGCTTGATAAAGGCTGATAAGAGATGTTACCTTATTATGCCAACAAGCTAACGAAGCCAGTTGAGACGAAAGAAGTTGAGAACGGGCAGTCAGTACCTCAAGATATGTAGTGGACTGATTGAAAGTAAGTAATTCAGACGTTATTTCTACTGATTTCTCCAAGCTCTCAATTTGTTTTTCAATATAAAGACCCTTTTCCTTATTATTGTAGTAAGTTACAAGAGCATTAGAGACTTCCGAACCTGCATTTAGAACGGCATACTCGAAATTATTTAACGCTATCTGTTGCTGAGCTTTCGCTGCTTCAAGAGTTGCGATATTCTGACCTCTCGAGAATATTGGGGCAGTCAGAGAGCCGGCAAGCTGAATAAACCATTCACCCGGATTTCTTATTAAAGAGCCGAGAAGATTAGTGAATCCTCCTTGCACAGAGATGTTCAATGAAGGATAAAAAGCAGCTCGGGCTGAATTTACAGAATAATAAGCGGCAGCCATAGCTCGCTCAGCAGCATATACATCTGGACGTGCAGCGAGATACGAGAAGGGGACACCATTCTTCAATTCTACGGGAAGTTCAAAATTAAGATTGTCAGTAACACTCCATTCTACATCTGCCGAGGTATTCAGCAGTAGAGAAAGTGCGTTGTTTGTAGTCTTGATCTGAGTCTTAATATCCGGAATTGAAGATAAAATACTGTAGTATTGACCTTCTGCCTGAACAACCGCTGCCTCATTAACCATTCCTGCTTGTTTCATAAGCTTCATGGATTCCACTTGATCCTTCCATATTTCAGCGGTCCGCTGCGTAAGATTCAACTGTTGCTTAAGCAATACAAGGGCATAATAAGTATTAGCAACTCCACATACAATCTGAGATTGAACAGCCTGGGAATAAGCTTCCGACTGTTGAACACTCACTTGTGCGCCACGTTTACGATTCAAAATCTTTCCGAAAGCATCAATTTCCCAATTTAATGCAGCGGGAATACTATAGCTCCAATTAGCATGACTGCCGCCATAGCTTGCCGTCCCACCGTTGGGTGAGATGGCAAGTGACGGGAAATAGCTAAGTTTTGCTCCTTTAAGCTGGGCGCGCGCAATATCAATATTTTTACGTGCATTTTCCAAATCCTTATTATCTGAAATAGCACGACTGATAAGACTTGCCAATTGCGGGTCAGTAAAGACCTTCTCCCAACTCAGATAGGGAAGGGAAGTTGAGTCCACCTCTGCTTCAAGGGCATTTTTATAGTCATTAACAATTTTATCGTCAGCAGGAAGTTCATACTTCTTATAAATATTACAGCTTCCAAGTGCTAAAGCAAATGAAATCGAAAAGACCGAAATTTTTAATATATTCTTAGTCATAATTAATCTTTCTTAATTGCATACTGTTCAATCTCGGAAGAGATCTCAGAATTATCTTTATCTTTCCATTTAAGAGGAGAAATTTTCTCCTGAATAGTTTGGAAAATAGCATACAGAGCCGGCACAAAGAGAACCTGAAGAATCATACCGATAAGCATACCTCCCACAGCACCTGTACCAAGTGCTTGATTTCCGTTAGCTCCGGCACCATGAGCAAACATAAGCGGGAGCAAACCTATAATCATAGCCAAGGAAGTCATAAGGATAGGTCTCAGACGGGCTGACGCACCTTGTATCGCTGAGTTAAGAATACTTACACCAGTCTTACGACGATCAAGAGCAAATTCAACTATAAGGATTGCATTTTTTGCAAGAAGACCTATAAGCATGATGAGTGCAATCTGAAGGTAAATATTATTTGCGATGTCGCGTAACTGAGCAAAAATAAAGGTACCCATCAAACCGAAAGGAACAGATAGAATAACGGCCCATGGGAGAATATAACTTTCGTATTGAGCACTCAAGATTAGATATACAAAAAGGAGCACCAACAAAAATATGTACCCTGTAGATCCACTGTTACCGCTTGCTTCTTCACGAGTCATTCCTGAATATTCAAAAGAATAACCTGTAGGAAGTGTTTCATCAGCAACTCTCTCAATAGCTTGTATCGCTTCACCGGAAGTCACACCCGGAGCAGGAGTACCCGTTACCGCTATGGATGTAAACATATTAAAGCGGTTAATGATATCAGGACCGTAAACACGAGTAAGTTTCACGAAGTTATCAATAGGAGCCATTTCAGCACCATTCCGAACTTTGATGAGCTTAAGCGTCTCAGGACTTACACGTGATTCTGCCGGGGCTTGCATCATGACACGGTACAATTTACCGAAACTATTAAAGTTTGAGATATACATACCTCCGTAATACCCCTGCAGGGCTGAAAGAATGGCACTTTGGGTAAGACCAGCCTGTTTAACTTTAGCAACATCAATATCCACTAAATACTGAGGGAAATTAGGATTAAATGTGGAGTATGCCATCTGAATTTCCGGACAAGCGTTAAGCTTGCCAATGAAAGTCTGATAAACCTTGAAGAAATTATCAAGACTACCTCCCGTTTTATCCTCCAGTTTGATTTCAAAACCATTTGTCGCTGAATAACCGGAAATCATCGGAGGCTGGAAAAACATAATGTTAGCATCAGTGATTGACGCACACTTCTGGAACAACTGACCGACTATAGCAGATGCACTCTCAGTCTTTTCATTACGCTCGTCCCAATTTCGGAGCTTTATAATAAATGAACCATAAGTATTTCCTTGACCTCCAATGAAGCTGTAACCGGTGATGGCCGTTCTACTCTTGATAGCCGGGATAGTGCCTATTATGCTATCGACTTTATTCATCGTAGCTTGAGTTCTTTCCTGAGAGGTTGCCGGAGGGAGAGTGACAGCACCCATAATTGTACCGGTATCTTCATTAGGTACAAGTCCTGTGGGTGTTATTTGCATTAACCAAATCAAAATCCCGATAGTGACAACTACACTACAAATGGAAAGAATTTTATGACATGCTGTAAAATTTACGAGTTTATGGTATACATCAAGGATTTTATTGAAAACATTATTGAAAGCATCAATAAACCTTTTCTGAAAAATACCGATAACAGCAAGAATCGCTACTATTACCGCGATTGTGCTCTGGAGAATATTTTCAAACGTGTACCATCCCAGAACGAGGAATGTAATAGCAGCCACCAGTAAAGCAATTGTAATGACAGGAGGGAAACTAAATCGTTTTTTGTAGGTTTCTTTTAAAGAACCAGCAGCAGCAGCGTAAGCATCCTTCATTCTTTCTTTCAAAGATGTATCCTCCTTATGCGGTTTCAAGAATAACGCACAAAGGGCAGGGGAGAGGGTAAGAGCATTTACTGCTGAAAGTCCGATAGCCATTGCCATAGTAAGACCGAACTGGCGGTAGAATATACCGGAAGTACCTCCAAGGAAAGACACCGGAATAAACACAAGCATCATTACAAGTGTAATTGAAATCAAAGCACCGGCTATTTCATTCATAGCGTCAATGGAAGCCTTACGTGCTGATTGATAACCTTCATCAAGTTTTGCATGTACTGCTTCCACCACCACAATAGCATCGTCGACCACAATGGCAATTGCCAAAACAAGTGCGGAAAGAGTCAGAAGGTTAATTGTAAAGCCGAAGATATAAAGCAAGAAGAAAGTACCAATGAGTGCTACCGGAATAGCTATCATAGGGATAAGGGTAGAACGGAAATCCTGTAGGAAGATGAAAACAACCAAGAACACCAAGACGAAAGCCTCAATGAGAGTTTTAATTACCTCATGAATTGAAGCAAAAAGGAAGTCATTGACACTCATGGTAGTTTCCAGAGCAAGTCCTTTAGGAAGAACCTTAGTTTCTTCATCAAGAAGTTTTTGCACGCTTTCAATAACGGCTGTCGCATTCGAACCTGCCGACTGGAAAATAATTGCGGCCGACCCAAGGTGACCGTTGTTACGGTTTTCGAACCCATACGTCAAGCGACCGAGTTCAACCTTGGCTACATCTCCAAGTCGTAGGATAGAACCGTCTGCATTTGCTCTTAAAACTATATTTTCAAATTCTGAAGCATCTTGTAGACGACCTTTATAACGCATCACATATTGGAAAGTCTGATTACCCTGTTCACCAAATTGACCGGGAGCAGCCTCAATATTTTGTTCAGAAAGAGCCGCAGAAATATCTGAGGGCATCAAACCATATTGAGCCATAACATCAGGCTTAATCCATACACGCATTGAATAATCAGCACCGAAGGCCATTGCGTCACCTACGCCCGGCACACGTTTAATCTGGGGAATAATATTGATAGCCATATAATTATCAATAAATTCCGTTGTGTAAGTATCTGTCTTATCATAAAGTGCAGTCACCATCAGCATTGATGTCTGACGCTTTTGTGTAATGACACCTACTTGGTTTACTTCCGCCGGCAGAAAAGAGGATGCCTTTGCTACACGATTTTGCACATCTACTGCCGCCATATCCGGGTCGGTGCCCTGTTTGAAATAGACTTGGATTTCCGCAGAACCATTATTTGAGGCAGAAGAAACCATATAGTCCATATTCTCGGCACCGTTGATCTGTTCTTCAAGAGGAGCAATTACAGAATTAAGTACAGCCTGAGCGTTAGCACCTGTATAAGTGGTACTCACACGTATTGTCGGTGGTGCAATATCCGGATATTGCTCTATAGCAAGACCCATAAGTCCCAAAATACCGAAAATCACAATAAAAATCGAGATAACGGTAGAAAGAACGGGACGTTTTATAAAGGTTGATAGATTCATCTCTTATTTTGCTAATTTTGGTTTGATAGTCATACCTTCTTTAACAGTAATTCCCACACCCTCTGTCACAATCTTTTCGCCATTTTTAAGTCCTTCAAGGACAATATAATTTTTACCATCATTCTGAGTATCGATAGTAATAGGACGAGAGTGAACTATACTGGAGTCATTAACTACATATACGAATTTCATATCCTGAATTTCGAAGGTAGCGCTTTGAGGTATCAAGATAGCATTATTGTGAATATTAGGGATAAGCACCTGTCCGGTATATCCACTTTTAAGCATTCCTGTAGGATTAGGGAAAATCGCTTTAACGGAAGCAGAACCTGTAGAGGGATCCAAAACGCCTGAAACTGATACTATTTTACCCTTTTCAGGATAACGTTCTCCATTTGCAAGTAGTAACGTAACACTTGGAAGTGTCTCCAAAGCAGCTTTCAAAGAACGTTGTCCATTATCGGTTAATGCAAGCACGTCTTTTTCATTCAATGAAAAAGATGCCTGCATATCTCCGTTCTCGGAAAGAATAGTTAAAAGTGTCTGAGGCGAAACAAGGGAACCCTCCTTATTGTCAATTGTACCTACGACGCCGGCAACCGGTGCCACAACAACTGAATAAGAAAGATTTTTGCGTGCAGAAATTAGATTTGCCTGAGCTTGATTAAGTTGTGCTTTTGCAGCATTAAGCTGATCTACAGACGTTTGATAAGCCGGTCCACCTATAATATTCTTATCAAAAAGAATTTTGTTATTATTTGCATTAGTGGTAGCCGTATTTACGTTAGCTTGAGCAACCGCAACAGCAGCCTGAGCAGCATCCACAGCTGCTTTTAAAGAGACTTGATCGATTTCAAAAAGCACCTGACCTTTTGAAACCTTTTGACCCTCTTGAACACAGACTTTTGTAAGAAAGCCACTGATTTGAGGACGGATTTCAACATCATTAGCACCCTGAAGAGTAGCCGGGAAACCGGTTTCAAGAGTTGCTGCATCCTCACTGATTGACATAACAGCAAGCTCTGGTGGAGCTTGCTCACCTTGCTGCTGTGAATTTCCCTTACATGAAGTGAAGACAGAAATGCCACTTACAAGCAAAAGGCTAATAGTTAGATACTTTTTCATTTTAATTATTCTATAATTTATTATTATTTTTTTTAAACAGAAGATTTTAATTTCTACCTTATCAGTAATTTTCACTAATGCAAAAATACTAAAACAAGTAGAAATATTCAAAAATTAACTATCCAATCGGTGTTTTTAACCAATAAATCCTCCATACCGAAAAAAGACCTCATATTAGATTATGAGGTCAAAATTAATTTAATTATTCTTTATCAAAAGGTGGAGGTGTTCCAGGATCTTCAGAATCGTTATTTATTACTGGATCATCTTCCGTATTGAAATCCTTGGAGTAAGGATTGGAAGATGATTTATCTATTTTAGGAATCTCATTATCAACTGCAGTGTTATCAGCATTATTATTATTTTTCAGCTGCTTGTTGATCTCAATGATCTCGTCAGTTCTTGATTTCCATTTTCGTGGTCCAAGTATGGCTTGCACATCGTCATGATAGATTACCTCATTTTTTATAAGAAGGTCTCTAATCTTATTATGTTGCACAGCATATTTCTTCAGAATTTCTTTTGCTCGGTTATACTGTTCATTTATAATACGTTTTACCTCCTCATCAATTATTTTGGATGTTTCTTCAGAATATGGCTTATTAAAACCATAGTCCTGTCCGGTGGAATCATTATAATTTAGGTTGGGAAGTTTATCACTCATACCATAAACGAGCACCAACGAACGAGCAATTTTTGTACATTTTTCGAGGTCATCACTTGCACCGGTACCAATTTGCCCTGTAAAGACTTCCTCAGCAGCACGCCCTGCAAGAAGACCACACATTGTGTCGAGCAACGCCTGAGTAGGAATAATCTGTCTCTCCTCGGGAGCATACCATGCTGCGCCTAATGCTCTACCTCTGGGCACGATAGTCACCTTTACTAAAGGATTTCCATATTGAGTCATCCATGAAATTGTGGCATGTCCGGCTTCGTGGGTTGCAATTGAATATTTTTCGTCATCAGTAATAACCCTTGACCGTTTTTCAAGTCCTCCGACAATTCTGTCAATAGCACCCATGAAATCTGCCCATTCTACTGACTCTTTATTATTTCTGGCAGCAATAAGTGCAGCTTCATTACAAACATTAGCAATATCGGCACCGGAGAATCCTTGTGTCTGACGAGCTAATTGCTCAACATCCAAAGAGCTATTCACTTTGATATTCCGCAAATGAACATTAAAGATTTCAACGCGATCTGAAAGCTCAGGAAGATCTACATAGATCTGTCGGTCGAAACGACCCGGTCTTAAGAGAGCTTTATCCAACATATCGGCACGGTTTGTAGCTGCCAATACGATGACACCATTGTTAGAACCAAATCCATCCATTTCCGTCAACATTTGGTTAAGGGTGTTTTCACGTTCATCGTTAGAACCCATATTTGGATTTTTCCCACGTGCCCGACCAACAGCATCAATTTCATCAATAAAAACAATGCATGGAGCTTTGTCTTTTGCTTGTTTGAAAAGATCACGGACGCGTGCAGCTCCGACACCCACAAACATCTCTACAAAGTCGGAACCTGACATTGAAAGGAATGGTACATTCGCTTCTCCTGCAACAGCCTTAGCAAGTAAGGTCTTACCTGTACCCGGAGGACCTACCAAAAGTGCCCCCTTAGGAATTTTTGCTCCTAATTCAGTGTATTTCTGAGGATTGCGTAAAAATTCCACAATCTCTTCAATTTCCACTTTTGCCTCCGCAAGACCGGCAACATCTTTAAATGTAACGTTAACCCCATCCGATTTATCAAAAATCTTAGCTTTAGATTTACCAACATTAAAGATTCCACCGCCTCCTCCGGCTCCCCCACTCATTCTCTTAGACATGAACACCATGAATAATACCAAGAGCAGGATAGGTCCAAAATACCAAACAATTTTCAGCAAGTCGGAACCCTTTTCATAATCAACCTGTATTTCAGGTTTCCCGGCTTCTTTGAGAGCTGAGTTCCAGCTATCTATTTTATCTTGAATATTATTGGATGACGGGATAGTAGTCTTAATTTTTTTATCACCGTCAAACTGATTATTAGAGTCTTCAAATTTTTGGTGCTTTGCTCCCGCATCTGTTAAAAAACCCTCAGCAGTCCCGTTCTCTGTAAATACCAAGATTTTATCTATATCACCAGCCTGAGCTGCCTTTTCAAAATCTGTCCAGTTTACAGTTTTTGTTTGCGAGCCATCCTGAAAATACCAAAGAAACAGAAGAGCTAATATTACAAGACCGTACATCCAGAAAACATTAAATGCTTTTAATATTGGATTACGATTTTTACGATTATTATTTTTAGGCATTTTATTCATGATTGGATTATTTGAAATTATATTTTAGATTTAAGGTCAATTATTAATCAAGATCGGGTATGTCAAGAATTTTTCCATCACTCCATAGCTCTTCAAGATTATATCGCTCTCTGAGTTCAGGAATAAAGATGTGTACATAAAGATAACCGTAGTCAAGAACTATCCACTGAGAATTACGATAACCATCGTAATTAAACGGTTTTATTCCGAGTTTTTCTCTTAAAGATTCCCTTATATTGTCGGCAATACTACTTACTTGTGTAGGTGTATTACCCTCGCAAATTATGAATTCCTGAGCGGATGACATTTCAAGACCTGAAAGATTTATACATGTTATATGTTTCCCTTTTTTGTCTTGAATTGCTTCAATTATAACCGATGAAATATCTGATATTGATTGCATTATCTGATTTAAAGTTGTTTATTTATACACGACGGATTTAAGGACAATCCTCACCGTTACTTTTTAATAACAATTAAAAACGAAAAGTTTCTACAAAATTAACAATAATTTATGTTATAATAGCCAGTTTTAACATCCTATTTACCTTTTCATAAATAGTAACTAAAATCAATGTTTTACTCAATAATAAGATTAGAAATACGTTATATTACTTGATAAAACAATTAAATAAGTCATTATAATTTTATAATACTGCACTGACTGAATCAGGCTTCAAATTTTTATATGATAAAAAAGTTAATGTTCTGTAAATTTCCACAAATAGCAATATACTTATCAGTAATTTTATCTGCTGTAATATTCGGGTCATGTTCACATTCCGATGAACCGGAATTAGAAAATGATAATCTGGAATCCATGACCTTAATCTATGCAGTAGCCTCCAATAGCCTAAGTTCATTATTCAAGGCTGATTCTTTGGAGATGATTAGAGCTGCAAAAAACATTGATTTAAATAAGAATGCCGTCCTTCTTTATTCACTCACTCTTGATCGATATCCTAAACTTGAGGTTTTAGTAAAGGATAATAAGCGCGACGAATACAGATTTATACCAATAAAAAATTATGACCGCTCAATTCCTTCCACATCTCCTGAACGAATAAGAGACGTCATAAATACTGCATTAACATGGTCTGGTACTGACATCAACGGCTTGGTTTTATGGTCGCATGGAACATCCTGGCATTATTCACAAAATCCAACAAAATCGGATTTTTCCAAAGTTCAACTTCCGGCTGATGAAATCGTAGCCTACTCGTTTGGGGAAGATATTTTTAATAAGGAACACAACTATTGTAATATCACGGATCTTGCTACTGCCATTCCCGATAATGTTTTTTCCTACATTTGGTTTGACTGTTGCTACATGAGTAATATTGAGACAGTATATCAATTACGTAACAAAGCAGATAAAATAGTGGGATCTCCTACCGAGATTGATGGAAGAGGAAGCTTCTATGACTGGGTTTTACCACTAATTGCAAAAAAGAATCCGTCTTTGATAGAAGGTGCTGATAAAAATTTTGAATATTACAACGATGAAGGGGTCCCTTGTACGATGTCGGTAATTGATACTTCTTATCTTGAAGATTTTGCAGATATCTTTAAAGAATGTGTCAGGGATGCAACATTGGAAAGCACTGCCGGAATTCTTGACTACTCCAGAACATATCATAAGTTTTATCTATATGATATCGGAGAACTGGCTAAACGGTTTGCCGCAACTAAAGAGAATTCTGAAGATTTAAAGAAAGAGATTGATAATTGTCTTAATAATCTTATACAATATAAAGCAGCTACCAGGAAAGATTTTAATAACCGTAGGATAGATATAAATCAATTTAACGGAATCTCCGGTAGTCTTTTAAATGAGAACATAGATTCTTATTATCTGACTCTTGACTGGTATAAAAGAGTTTGGGAATAATTGAGTGAACGATAAAATTTTATTAATGATGAAATTACTTCAAAGCGAACTTCTTCCTGCAATTGATATTGAGAAGATAGAGAAAAGTGGAGAAGCTACACTTGATACATTAAAGGGTTTGTCCTTTGAAGATGCGGTTAGTAAGATTGCCAACAGCGTAGTAGATTTTACTTTTCGATTGTTTCTTGCAATTCTTGTATTCTATTTAGGCAAACTGATTATTAACCGTTTGTACAAGGGGGTAAGAAACTTAATGCTTCGAAGGAATGTTGACGCTTCACTAACAACTTTTATCCTATCATTAATTAGAATCACCCTCTATTTCATCCTTATAATAATAGTAATTGGGTTATTGGGAATTGAAACCAGTTCCTTTATTGCACTATTTGCATCTGCCGGTGTTGCGATTGGCATGGCCTTAAGCGGAACTTTGCAGAATTTTGCAGGGGGAGTCCTCATTTTATTACTAAAACCCTATAAGGTTGGGAACTACATAGAAGCCCAAGGATATGCCGGTACTGTCAAAGACATAAATATCTTCAACACAGTAATAAATACCCCTGATAATAAATCAATAATTATCCCTAACGGAGGATTGTCCACATCTTCCATTAACAACTTTTCTATTGAAAGATACAGACGTGTAGACTGGACTGTCAGTCTTTCATATTCCACAGATTTTTCTAAAGCAAAAGAAGCAATATTGGAAATATTGTCAACTGATAGCAGGGTAGTAAAGCAATATCTGGAAGATGATTTACTTGAGAGGAAGAATCAGGAATTAGAAAATGATAAAGAAAAACTTGAAGCTTTAACCAATCAAAATGGTTCGGAAGAAGAGATTAAAGATTTAAGAAAGAAGATTGAGTTGGAAAGTTCAGAGACATCACAAAATATTGAAAATGGAGATGTAAAAGGGGAATCGTCTCATTCCTGGTGGTATCGTCTTTGGCATAGGAATAAATTGAGACGTGAAACAGTTCAGCAGAAATTGTCGGAAGGTCTAAATATAAATTTAGGTTTACCGATTAAAGTAGATCGTTCACCATTTGTCGGTCTGAATCAAATGGGAGACAGCAGTATTAATATCACAGTCAGAGCCTGGACTCCTACTGAAATGTATTGGGGGCTATATTTTGAGATGAATGAACGATTTTTTAGTGAGCTTCCCAAAAAAGGATTTGAATTCCCGTTCCCTCAAATGGATGTGCATTTAAGCAGAGAGACTATTTCATAAATTACTTAATTCTATTGAATTGAATTCATTTGAAAATAGATTAACTGTCAACAGTTGATTGTTTAGAGTCTCACCCTTCCCGATGAGTATTTTTATCGCTTCCGATGCCTCTAATGATGCTACCATTCCTGTAAGAGGTCCAAATACTCCTGCAATGCTGCAAGGTAGAGGATTTCTCGAATCAGCAGGTTGAGGGAAAATCTCGGAGAAGTGAATCCCCCCTGGAGCATGAGTAAATATCTGGGCTTTCCATCCTGTAACTCCTGCAGTAATATAAGGAAGATTTTGTTTTTCAGCAGTTTCTTCAATAAGATAGGTCGTAGCCGGATTGTCTGCCGCATCGATTATTAGGTCAACACCTTCTGTCATGACAGAAGCATTTCTCTTATTAAAAAAATCTTTATATGTGGAAATCTTTAATTCTCCAAAAAGTGAGCTTAAAGATTTTGCAATTAATTCCACTTTGGGTTTACCTGCTTCGCATTCGGAATAAAATACCTGACGTTGAAGATTTGAAATATCTACCGTGTCAAAGTCAACGATTGTCATGCTGCCAATCCCCGAGGCTGCTAAATACATAGCCGCAGTCGCTCCTAATGCTCCTGCACCTATAACTAACACAGACGAATCTAATAATTTTTGCTGAGCCTCGATTCCAAAATCATCCAAAGAAATATTTGGAGCAAACCTGCGTTTATATTTTTCTTCCATACGAAACTTAATTAAAAAGCATCATCTCTTATCCCATTACAGTTTAAGAGATGATGCTTTATCTGTTATTACAAGGTTATCCGCAATGCCAGTATTTCCTAACGACATTCATCATTTCCTTCGGAGAATCCTTACATTTCTTGCGAAGGTCAGAATCCTCATATTTACGCAGTTTATTGATGATACCATCAATTAACTGCGGAGAAAATACACCGTCCTTTTCAAAAGCGGTACGTTGTTTTTCAAGTGCATCTGCAGAAGCTGTGCAGCTGTCTGGCAAGGATTGCAATTGAGCAAGTTTATCCTTGTTTTCATCGTTATGTATGTTGACGTTCACATACATATCTTCAGCACGTTGAAGAGAGTTAGCCATCTCAAATCCATTACGTGCAGCTACAACCATTCCTGCGATAAGCTGGTAGATATCAGCGGAGCAGTCAGCACTTCTTAGCTCAGCTGTTTGTTTTTGAGGAGCTTCGGATTGGATACCGGCTTCCAATGGATTAGCCTGAGAAATCATATCTACTTCTCCTGTCCACCCAAGAGGGACTCTCACAAGAACAGAACGATTTCTATCCCCCCAGCAAATAGATGTTGGAGCTTCCTGATGAGGAACAAGTCGGAAATAACTTGTAGGAACTTTATTGCCGAATGCAGTTATGGCAGCTGCATGGTCAAGAATTCCTGCAATGGCCTTCTTTGCTATGTCACTGAGTTGATTGTTTTCAGTCATCATATTCTTCCCATCTTTCATTATTTTAAAGTGGATATGAAGACCGGAACCAGCCTTTCCAGCTGTAATTTTAGGAGCAAAAGTTACATCATAACCTTTCTTAGCAGCCAAAGTACGGATTATCCATTTAGCAACCATAAGATTATCAGCTGCCTGAACAGCCGGAATAGGGAGGAATTCAACCTCATTCTGCTCATAAATCATACCGTCGAGGGTAAAGTTTCCCACCTCGTTATGACCATATTTTATCTGCCCCCCCGCTTGAGCTATCAGAGCCATACACTCTGTGCGGAAGTCATTGAATTTTGCATAAGGAGAAGACTCATGATAACCTTTCTGGTCAACAGCAGGGAAAAGACAATTGTCAGGAGAAATTACATAATATTCCAACTCTCCCATGGCGTAAAAGTCCATACCGGTAACTTTATGGAAAGACTCAACTGCCTTCCTGAGAGTATATTCAGGTGACGAATGAAGCGGTTTACCCTCCTTGTCAAAGAACGATGCCAGCATAGTAAGAGTCGGTATCTCTGCAAATGGGTCGACAAACGCTGTTGAAAATCGAGGAATTACATAGAGATCACTATTGCCGGCTTCAATAAACGGGAAAAGGGAAGACCCGTCTACACGTTCTCCATAAGAAAGAATTGAATCGAGATAATCTTCCGAATTAATAACAAAATTAAGGGTTTTCAGTCGATTATCATCTGCCGGATACATGAAATTAATCATGCGGATTCCATTTTCTTTTATATAACGGATTATGTCCGCTTTGCGGAATTCAGAAGGATCCTTCTGAAGGAATTGTACAACCTTATTAGGGTTAAGATTGATGTTAGAATTCATTTAAATTAATTGTTTTCGTGGTATTAGATAAATTTTGATATAATAATACTGTTTGAGTTTTCACAAGGGATGGCAAATATAACACAATTTTTTTGTTTTTTAATAATTCCTTCCGAAAAATCCAATTATTAAGGAGTAAGAACTGAGGATTCCGAAATGAACCATATATATTATGGAATGTTTTAATTATAAAGTTTAACAGATTAATAAAAAGTAAAAATTATGGAAACATTTCAGGAAATAATTAATTCTTCAAGCCCGGTATTAGTAGATTTCTTTGCTACATGGTGTGGACCATGTAAAATGATGCATCCTATTCTTGAGGAGCTCCACGGGATGGTAGAAGGGAAATATAGAATTATTAAAATCGATATAGATAAAAATCCTGCTCTTGCTGAGCAATATAATGTTCGTTCAGTACCAACCCTAATGATTTTTAAGGATGGCGAAATGAAATGGCGTCAGTCTGGCGTTACTCAAGCGGATGCATTGAAGGCTGAACTGGAAAAATATTAATATTTAAAATTATTGAGAAAATAATCTTAAAACTTTCAATCGGATAGATTCGGTTGAAAGTTTTTTCTATTAAAGCCCATTTATTTAAGAATAACAAGCGAATATATGCGTTATATTTAAAATAGGATATAAGTATTTATAATAACGTTCAGGAAACTTATGAAAAGAAATTTTCTTCTTTTGATTATACTATTGAGTTCAATCTTTTCTTCATTTAGTGCAATTCCGGATTCAGAAACACTGCATTATCTTGTTTCTTATAAATGGGGGTTAATTCATAAAGATGCTGCAAAGGCAACATTATCGGTTAAACAGACAGGTAATGACTATAGATTAATTTTAACTGCCAAGTCTTTACCATGGGTCGACAAGATATTTATGGTAAGGGATACTTTAATTTCTACTGTAAGCAGGGATAATTTCAGAGTAAAGAAATATGTGAAAACATCTCATGAAGGTGATCACTACTCCAAGGATATTGTAAACTTCACATATTCCGGAAGTGTGGTTAAAGGTACAACAACCCGATATAGGAGTAAAAAGGGGGACAAATCAGTTGCTCCGGAAAAAAGTGGAAGTATAATTACCGCTTCCGGTCCAACCTTTGACATGTTGTCTGTATTTTACTATTTAAGAACATTGGATTTTGCTACGTTTAAGAAGAATCAAACTGTAAATGTTAATATTTTTTCAGGTAAACATTCTGAAAAGTTAACAATCAGATATATAGGGAAGGAGATAATAAAACTTCGTGATAAGTCCAAGAGGGAAGCATACAAAATATCATTCGCATTTACACGCGATGGCAAAACAAAATCAAGCGATGATATGACAGCATGGGTATCTGCTGATTCCAAAATTATTCCGCTCTATCTTTTAGGTAAATTACCCTTAGGAGAGATGAGGGTATATCTATTGAATTAGCTCAAGAAATCTATTTTGATTAAACCTTTAGGGTGTTTTATCTTCTTTATTCAACACCTTTTTTCGGTTAAAAAGCACTTTATTCCTCGTAAATTTTGAAATTATCGGCGTCTGACCATGCAGGGAACTTAGTTCTGAATCTTTCAAGTTTCTCCATAGACAAGGAAGCATAAAGGAAAGGAGACCCCTCGACAGCTACTTCAATATTTTTACCCTTGAAATCGATAATGGCACTCGAACCGTCATATTCAAAATTATTCGTGTCAACTCCTTTGCAATTCACTGCGCATACATAAGCCTCGTTTTCAATAGCTCTTGCTATCAATAATTTATTCCAGGCATCAACACGCACGATGGGCCAATTTGCAACAGCTATAAGAATATCATATTCATTATTTACATTTCTGCACCAAACGGGGAAACGTATATCGTAACAAACAACCATGGCGATATTCCAGCCTCTGAAACGGGCATATAATCTTTCAGTACCTTTTGAAAACACTTTATGTTCTCCAGCCATGGTAAAGAGGTGCTTTTTGTCGGCAAATACTTCATCTCCCGAGGGTTCTATAAAGAATGCCCTGTTATAAAGTGACCCACCCGAATCGGCAATAAAAGAGCCGGCAATAGCAACATTCTGACGATGTGCTAATTCCTTTAGGAAATCAATTGTAGCTTGAGTATTTCTTTCCGCATAAGGACGTACATGCTCTTTATCTCCCGTTATGAATCCCGTTGAGAATGTTTCAGGTAAAATCAGTAAATCTGTCTCGGGATGAAGCATCTCCATATTTTCTGCCAGGCATGTGAGATTATGTTCTTTATCTTCCCACTTAATCTCCATTGGGAAAAGAGCTACGTTTAGATTAGAGTTTGACATGAAAATTTTCGGTTAGTTAGAGGGAATTATATAAAAATCATACAGAGAATTTTTCAGGATATTTTGCGGCATATTTTTTATCAGAATAGAAATTTTTAATTTCCTTCATATCCATTTCAATATTCTTTGTCGGGATGAATTCCTTTTCTATAATAATCTCTTTGTTTTTAAAGTCAATTACACCTAATTGTATAGGGACAGCAGCTCCGTAAGCAATATAGAGAAATCCTGTTTTCCAATCAGAGCGGAGCGAACGTGTCCCTTCGGGTGTAACAGCAAGATTCATATATTCCGAATCCCTAAATTTCCGGATAAGAATCTCAGTAAGACTATCTCCCTTTTTCATCTTTGGAACAGGAATCCCACCCAGAGCCTTCAATATATATTTAAGAGGGAAGAAAAACCAAAATTCCTTCATAAGAAAATTGGCATTTCTTCCCAATGATTTATAAGCCGCCAAACCAAGAATAAAATCCCAGTTTGAGGTATGTGGCGCCACACAAATAACACATTTCTTCCTGTAGGGTGCCGTAATTCTAACTTTCCACCCAAATAAATCAAGGAAGAATTTCCACACATTCATGATGACGCAAAATTTAATTTTAATAATTTAATTAGCAGCTTCCTTATTGGCATCCTTCACCTCTTGGGGAAGAGCAGCATTGTATTGCTTTAAGGCATCTGTTACAACATCATTGAATTCACCAATGATTTTATCAAACAGTTTTTTGAAAAATTCGGCTTTAGCTTTAGAATATTCCTTTCTGTTTTCAAAAGACTTTGCACCTCGGTCGAAGAAAATATTTGAACGACTCCGAGCATTCTCCACACCGGCAAGAATTTTGCCGATAGCTTCTGAAATAGCCTTTTTGTCAGCGCCCTCTACATTATACCAGGCAACCATCATATTTTCACACAAGTCAGAACCTAATAGTTCCGCATTCTTTTTAAACTCTCTTTTATTAGCCATAATTTTGAGTTGATAATTTCAACGGTAAATATTTTTTACCGGTGAACGGGTTATAATAAAATTTAAACTTTCCTTAAATGACACATCTTCGGAAGGTTTCTACAAAATTAACAAAAAAAAACCACAATAGTTCTGTTTTATCACATACCTTCTAATCTCTACGCTCTTTTCGCGATGAATCAATACGTAATAGAATAAAAAGAAGTATTGTGAATCCCCAAAGTGAAGAGCCTCCATAACTAAAGAAGGGGAGTGGGATACCTATCACGGGACAAAGACCCAATACCATTCCTATATTGATTGTTAAATGAAATATCAAGAAAGAAGCGACACAATAGCCATACACTCTTCCGAAAGGTGATCGTTGCCTTTCTGCAATATGAATAATTCGCAGAATGAATACAAGGAACAATAACAATACTGCAGTAGAACCGATAAATCCTTCCTCTTCTCCTATAGTACAGAAAATAAAATCCGTGTGTTGCTCGGGCACGTATTTAAGCTTTGTTTGTGTACCGTTAAGGAATCCCTTACCAGTCAATCCGCCCGAACCGATAGCTATCATAGATTGGTTAACATTATATCCCACCCCTCGTAAGTCTTCTTCAATTCCCAGAAGAACAACAATTCTCTGCCTTTGATGCGGCTTTAGGATAGAATTAAAAACATAATTCACTGAGAAGAGGAACATAACGGAGACGATGGCAAACGCTATGGTTACTAAAAATTTTTCTATTCTATGCCGGAACATGGCAAATGCTGTATATATTATTCCGGCTCCTATCATCACGATAAAAAATATTTCTCCATTAATAATAATGTTAAATAAAGATAGAATTGTCACAATAATTCCCGCACCAACAAAACCGAAAATTACATTTCTGGCAATAATAATGTCTTTGCAATACAGCAATAGCATAAGACTATATATTAGAGAAATGAGAATGAAAACGGTAAACTCACCGACAGGAATACCTAAAATTAATGGGGAAGAAAATTTGACAGAAATCACAAAGAATGCTATCGCACATAATGAAGAGAAAAGAACCAAACCACTCATTCCCTCCCTATAGAGGACGAATACAAGAGCAAGATATACCAAGGCACTTCCAGTCTCATTCTGTAGAAGAATAAAAATGACGGGAAGAAAAATTATAATAAGGGCTCTATAATAATTACTTAATTTTGCATTTAAATTAAAATTATAGCTGTCAAAAAGTTTGGCGAGGGCAAGAGCAGTAGCAAATTTTCCAAATTCTGCAGGTTGCAGACTTACCGGTCCAAAAACAAGCCATGAATGGGAACCCTTAATGTTAGGTGCCAGAAAAATTGTTGCTAATAATATTAGGAGAATTACTCCATAAATCGGATAGGCGTAAGCTTCATATATCCTATAATCAAGCAAAAGAATAATACATCCTAAAATCAACGAAAGACCAATCCAAAGGAATTGTTTCCCGGAGAATTCATTAAGATCAAAAAGACTCGCTTTATCAAAATTATAGCTTGCGGCATAAATACTTATCGCACCTGCCACAACCAGAATTAGATATAAGATTACAGTGATCCAGTCTAAAGACTGGAAAACATTTGTAACAGATTTAATGTTTTTTGACACCACTATACATTATTGTATTGGAATTTAACATTCTTTCTTCTATTCCCTTCCTTGAAGGGCTAATTTCACCATTAAGATACTTTTCAATTATAAGACTACCTATAGGCACCCCGAACGTGGCTCCGAATCCGGCATTTTCCACATAGACACATACTGCTATTTTGGGATTATGATATGGAGCAAATCCCATAAAAACTGAATGATCCTTCCCATGTGGATTCTGAGCTGTTCCGGTTTTTCCACAAACTTCAAGTCCGGGAATATTTGCAGTTCTACAAGTCCCACCGAGCACAGCCATTCTCATTCCTTCGGCTATGGTTTCATAATAAGTTTTTCTTATTTTGGGATTATGCTTTTCGCGATACCTTGAGTCAATAATACTATCGGATATTTCTTTAACGACATGAGGAGTATAAAACCAACCACGATTTGCGATTGTAGCTGAAAGATTAGCAATCTGAAGAGGTGTGGCAAGCACTTCTCCCTGTCCGATTGAAATAGAAATTACTGAATTCGCATGCCAATTAGAACCCTTGAAACGCTTATTATAATATTCCGTATTAGGAATAAAACCACGACTTTCAGAAGGAAGGTCAACACCTAATGGGTATCCGTAACCCATTTCAACCATATAATTTTTCCACTTATCAAATTGCTCCCCGGTTTTGGTACCTTTTTTATCCAGGAAATTTTTCAAACCCCAACAGAAATAAGCATTGCATGAGGTTTGTAAAGCTGGTTTCAAAGCGATTGGGGATGAGTGACCATGACAACCTACTCTCAACCCGTTGATATAACCTCGATGACAGGGATATGCAGTACTATTAGTTACTATGCCCTCCTGCAACAGAATGAGACCTTGAGTCGGTTTAAAGGTAGAACCCGGAGGATAAGTTGCCTGCAGAGACCTATCATATAGCGGTTTATATGGATTTTTAACAAGTTCTGAATAATTCTTTCCTCTATCCTTACCTACAAGAAGAGAAGGATCATAATTTGGAGAAGTAACCATACATAGGATTTGACCCGTTGATGGCTCTATAGCTACAATAGCTCCGATTTTTCCGTTCATTAACCGTTCTCCATATTCCTGCAAATCCATATCAATGGATAAAGTAAGATTTTTTCCAGAAACAGGAGGTTGGTCATGAATACCGCCTTCATATTTACCTTTTATTCTGCCATGGGCATCCTTCATTAGAATTTCCACTCCTTTCATGCCACGGAGAGCATGTTCATAACTTTTCTCAACACCTAAGTCTCCTGTATAATCTCCACGACGATAATAATGGTCATTTTCAACATCGTAACTTGAGACTTCCCGGATATTACCCAAAATATTACCGGCTGAAGAAGTATTATATTGCCTTATTGTACGTTTTTGAATGAAAAAACCGGGAAATAGGTATAGCTTCTCTTCCAATCTCCCATATTCTTCCTGTGATAATTGAGAAATTAATTTTTGAGGAGTATATGCAGAGTAACCGGGATTGAGTTTTGGATTCTGCATATCTGACCATTTTTTTTGTAATTCTTCAGAAGAAATATTTAATACTTTGCAGAATGTTGCAGTATCAAACTGATCTCCTACATCTTTAGGGATCAGCATAACATCATAAGTAGGTTGATTGAATACTATAAGTTTCCCATTTCTGTCATAAATAAGACCACGAGCAGGATAAATGGTCCTTCTAAGAAAGGCATTACTAATAGCATTCTCTTTGTATTTAGTTTCAGAGATTTGCACATTAAAGAGTCTGATAATATATATAAAAACGATCAGACAAAGAAATCCGCCTATGATATATTTTCGTTTTACTAAGTTATAATCTTTCACGTCGGGTAATGATTATACTGTCAAAAGCCAAGATTAGTAGAAAACTCAACACTGTGCTTGACACTGTCATAATAATGATCTCCTTAATGGAAGCGAAATTGAAAAATTCAATTGAGAAAACCAGAAAAGAGAATATAGCAGTCATTGTAATAAGATATTTGCAATATACAGCCCATCCCAATGTGGCAAGACATGGCATCACTTCAACCGTTTTATCATCGCGTGGGATATAAGCATAAAAGACAGGTTTTTTAACGGCCGCAAGGATAACGGCTGCTAAAGAATTTACACCGAGTGTGTCCGAGAAGATATCTATGATAAATCCTAAGAAAAAACTTATTGTGAAAAGAAGATTATTACTCAAGCCCAAAGGGAGTCGTATTATAAGAAAAATAAAAAGAAAAGGTGCGGCAACATTAAACAAAATGATATGATTGCATATCAGGACTTGTACTAAAATCAGTACAACAAAAAGAATAGAAAAAATTATAAAATCCTTATTCATCAATCTTCACATCGAAAGTCTGTAGAGAATCCAATTCCGTTTTGTAAACGTCATTTATTACTCTTACCGTACTCAGGTTATTAAAATCAGAAGAAAGTCTGATTTTCAAAATATAATAATTGTCATCCGAACCATGAATTCGGTTCATAACAACACCCACAGGTAAACCCTCAGGGAAAGTTGTGGAAAATCCACTGGTCACAATAGTATCGCCGATATTAAATTTAGCGTGGCGAGGAATCTCATCAACGTATGCTATTCTCGGATCGGAACCTCTCCAGGATAATGTTCCGACAAACGGACTGTCTTTCAGTTTTACAGAGAAATGCTGTGTGCGGTTAATAACAGAGATTATACGGGAGGTATGAGGACCGACAACATTAACAATACCAACTATTCCATTGTGGTCAACCACGCCCATTCCAGAAACCACACCATCTTGCGAACCACGATTAATTGTAAAATAGTTTCGAGGATGACGGGTACTGTTATTAATCACTGTTGCCAGGACATAGTCATATCTTTTTTTATCTGTTTGCTTTGCTGTATCTTTTAATTCACTTTTAAGTTCTGAAAGTTGTGTACGTAAATTGAAAACCTCATTTTCAAGATAAGCATTAGACTTTTGTAATTGATTATTAATTTCCCTGAGATTAAAATAACCGGTAACTCCGTTTGCAACACCATAAACGGAACTACTCACAGCATTGGCACTTGAGAGATAAACATTTTGCTGATAAGTATTATTACTGAATAACAGAATAAGACTAATCAGCACATAGAATGTAAAAACAAACCATGTGCTGTAGTTAAGAAGGAAATTAATTAAATTACGCATTCCGAAAATCAGATTGTAATCTTCAGAACTTTCTCAGTTCCATTATCGAATGAGGAAGGAGAAGCGGTTGATATTTTTTAATGCCACTCCGGTACCTTTAGCAACAGCATGCAACGGATCTTCAGCTATTTTAAATTCAATACGGATTTTGTCTGTAAGACGTTTTGCCAATCCTCTTAACAAGGCACCACCTCCGGCAAGATAAATACCATTTCTTACTATATCAGCATACAGTTCAGGTGGTGTCTGTTCCAACGCTGCCAAGATAGCATCTTCCATTTTCATAATTGATTTCTCTATACAATGAGAAATTTCTTCATGAGTAACAGGAACTTCCATAGGGAGAGCAGTCATTTTATTAGGACCACACACAATGAAAGGTTCAGGTGGATTATCAAGAACGGGGAGGGCAGAACCGACATTGATTTTTATTTGTTCAGCCATAGTGGTTCCAACTTTCAGATTGTGAACTCTTCCCATGTGTTCCTGAATATCAGCCGTTAAATCGTTTCCGGCAATACGTATACTTTTATTGCTGACAATCCCACCAAGTGAGATAACTGCAATTTCAGTACTTCCTCCGCCTATATCGACAATCATATTTCCCTCAGGAGCTTCCACATCCAATCCGATGCCCAGGGCTGCCGCCATCGGTTCATATATCATATATACATCTCTGCCACCTGCGTGTTCACTTGAATCGCGAACTGCTCTTATTTCCACCTCTGTTGAACCTGATGGTATACAAACTACCATTCTCAGAGAGGGTGAAAACCAACGTCTTTTAGACCCAACCATCTTTACCAGGCCACGTATCATTTGTTCTGCTGCCTGGAAATCGGCAATCACACCGTCACGTAAGGGACGGATAGTTCTAATGCCAGGAGGTTCCTTCCCTTCCATCTGATGTGCGGTATTTCCTACTGCCAGAAGTTTGTCTGTCTTATTTTCTATTGCAACGACCGAAGGCTGATCTACGACAATCTTATCGTTATGAATGATTATGGAGTTGGCTGTTCCCAAATCCATAGCTATTTCCTGAGTAAATGAAAAGAGACCCATAATCCTCTAACTCTTAATAGATTGACAAGCATAAACTTGTCAGGGTTTAAATTCTTTTTGTTATTCCTGTGGTTGTAATAACGTTAAACCACAATTATCATTGCAAAGTTAATCATTTTTTATGGAAAAAATTTTTAAAGAATACAAAAAATAATGGAGAAAGGATTTTTTCTCCTTTCTCCAATAATATCCTTTGGAATATTTTCTTCAAAATTAATTTAAAATTTTCAGAAATATGTGTTCAAAGCATAGGTTATATTCTCGATAATATAATCAACATCGCTATCGTTGGGGTGAAGTTGATTAGCACGGTTTGCCATCTCAAGGGCTGCTTCAAAATAGTTAGTCTTTATATTTTCTTTAGCCACCTTGTCCGTCTGGTCCATATTATTCCATTTTTCAGTTCCGACACGGAATATCTTTTTACTTGCATTCTTCAAAGTTTCGAAGTCAACATCCGGAAGTGAAGCAGCTTTTCTGTAATTTTCTACTGACTCATCATCCTTTTCGGCACGATCGAAGACGAAAGCACGTAAACCATAAAGGTTTGCATTATCAGGGTTTTCATCAACCAAGGCATTTACACGGGAAATTGCTTCATCCATCTTATTATCAGAAACAAGAGTATTAATAAGATTATTGATGAAAAGAGGTTGAGAAATACCAAATCTTGCATAACCGTCTTCCGCTATCTCACGAATATTATTTTTTGCATTATCAATCTGTGTAGAATCCTTCGAAATGTTCTGCCAGCATGCAATTTCATAAATGTAAGATTCAGGTTGATTGTATCCGGCTTTTCGTGCCTTAGCAAAAGCCTTGGCAGCCTCAATTACATTAGTTGCTTGCCAACCGCACAAACCTGCATTATAGTAAGCAGTAGCACGCACACTATCAGGTACTGCCTTTACCTTCGCACTATATGGTTCTTGTGAGGAAAGATCTCCATATATCATAAAAGCATTATAGGCTGCAGGATAAAAATCCTTTTCTCCAAAAAGAATTGCGCCGGCTTTGAAAAAACCTTCATGGTTTTCAGCAATTTTGCCGATTATTTCTTTTGTGAAACGAGGTTTAATCTGACCCTTTTCGTTAGGAAGTTCATCTAACGGTAGTACTTGATTATAAAAATTATATGCATTGATAAGTTCGCGACTCATCTCAGCTTGATTTACATTATCATCGTTAGGATTTATGGCAAGTCGAGCCAACTGATTAGTGTATGCTTTAAATTCAACATCACCCGCTGTTTTGTAAGTTAAAGCATCATTTGACGTTTCCGGATTGGCAATAGCTTCGTTAATAAGAGTTCTTGCCTCTTCAATTTTGTCAAGCTTCCCGGCCAATTTTTTGGCTTGTTCCACATTTGCCTTCTGTGCATTGGCTAAACCAAACAAAGCCACGCAAAGTGCAAAAGTCAGAGTCTTTTTCATATTTTATATTTTTTTGATTTTTTGACTATTTAATTAAATTTTGGTTTAATCTCCAATTTTATCTGAAGATTCACTATTTACCTGATCCGATATTGTTCCTTCTGAATCTGTTGAATTTTGAGAACCATCATTCCCCATTTCCAGTTCCTCTTCTATTTCCTCTTCGGGATCTGAATCAACCTTACATACAGAAGCAATGGTATCTCCTCGTTTTGATAAATCAATAAGCTTTACACCCTGAGTAGCCCTACCCATCACTCTTATCGAATCAACGGGTAATCGGAGAGTGATTCCGCTTTGATTAATTATGACTAAATCATTATTGTCATTAACATTCTTAATAGCTACCAATTCACCGGTTTTATCGGTGATATTTAATGTTTTGACTCCTTTACCACCACGATTGGTGACACGATAATCATCTATTGCAGAACGTTTACCATAACCCTTTTGACTAACAACCAATACTGTCTCATCAGGATTTCCATCAATTGTAATCATCCCAACGATTTCATCTTCAGCTCCATCAAGAGTCATACCCCTGACTCCGGTTGAATTACGACCCATTTCCCGCACCTTACTTTCATGGAAACGTATCGCTCTTCCTTTTCTGTTGGCAAGAATAATTTCTGAATTACCTGAAGTCATGAGTACTTCGATAACCTGATCATCTTCTCGGATTATGATGGCATTCACACCATTTGCCCTGGGTCGAGAATAAGCCTCCAGCTTCGTTTTCTTGATGATACCCTTCTTTGTGACAAAGATTAAATTATGACTGTTTATAAATTCTTCATCATCAAGGTGTTTCACACGTATAAACGCGTTTACACTATCATCGGCATCGATCTGGAGAAGATTCTGGATTGCTCTTCCTTTAGAATTCTTGGCACATTCGGGAATTTCATACACCTTAAGCCAGAAACAACGACCCTTCTGGGTGAAGAAGAGCATATAGTTATGATTGGAGGCAGGATAAATATATTCTATAAAATCCTCATCACGTGTTTGTGAACCTTTATATCCAACAGTTCCTCTATTTTGAGCTCTAAATTCAGAAAGGGGAGTACGCTTTATATAACCGAGATGAGAGATGGTGATAATCATTTCGTCATCAGGGTAGAAATCCTGTGCGTTAAGATCGCTTGAGAACATGTTGATTTTCGTAAGTCTCTCATCCCCATACTTATCTCGCACTTGAATCAGTTCCTCCTTAATAACATTGCGACAAACATTTTCATCACTCAAAATAGAGTTGTAATATTCAATAAGATGCATTAATTCATCATATTCGCCGCGGAGTTTCTGCATCTCCAACCCTGTAAGTTGTCTAAGACGCATTTCAACAATCGCTCGAGTCTGAACATCATCAAGTTCAAATTCCTCTGATAGTCTGTTACGTGCCTCTTCTGTGGTAGAAGAAGAGCGTATAATAGCTATGACTCTGTCAATGTTATCACAGGCTATCATCAGTCCTTTGAGAATGTGAGCACGCTCTTCTGCCTTTTTTAGTTCATAACGTGTCCGCCTGATGACGACATCATGCCTATGGTCTACGAACGCCTCAAGAATTTCTTTAAGGTTCAACGTTTTGGGACGTCCTTTAACCAATGCTACATTATTAATACTATAAGAAATTTGCAGTTGAGTGAGCTTGAATAGTTTGTTCAGTACTACATTGGCATTAGCATCGCGTTTTATATCAATTGCGATGTGCATGATTCCACGTGCGGAAGTATCAGTTATATCTGAAATACCATCGATTTTTTTATCGCGTACAAGATTCCCGATACTTTCAACAAGTTCATTTTTAACAACACCATAGGGAATTTCAGAAATGACTATCTGATCATGTCCGCCGGTATTTTCTATTTCCGCTTTAGCACGTATTATAAATCTACCACGACCTGTCATATATGCTTCACGCACACCAGATAATCCAAAAATTTCACCACCCGTGGGAAAATCCGGTGCTTTAATATGCGCCATTAAACCATCAATGTCAATATCCGGATTATCAATGAGTGCAAGCGAGGCGTTAATCGATTCAGTCAAGTTGTGAGGTGGCATATTGGTAGCCATACCTACGGCAATACCTGAAGCACCATTAACAAGAAGATTAGGAATTTTAGAAGGGAGGACGGAAGGTTCTTTTAGAGTATTATCAAAATTGGGGACAAAATCCACAGTATCTTTATCAAGGTCCTGCAGCATTTCTTGTCCTATTTTTTCAAGTTTAACCTCCGTATATCGCATCGCTGCAGGTGAATCTCCGTCAATTGAACCAAAGTTTCCCTGTCCGAAAACAAGTGGGTACCGAAGAGACCAGTCTTGGGCCAAGCGCACCATAGTATTGTATATAGACGAGTCACCATGAGGGTGATACTTACCCATTACCTCACCGACAATACGAGCTGATTTCTTAGTATCACCATTATAGAAGTTACCCAGTTCGTTCATTCCGAAAAGAACACGGCGATGAACAGGTTTAAAGCCGTCGCGAACATCGGGAAGAGCTCTGGAAACAATTACAGACATTGAGTAATCAATGTAGGCGCTCTTCATTTCCGATTCAATATTGACCGGAAATATTTTATCGTCTTCTTGCATCTTATTTATCTTTTGATAATGTGGCAGCCTATCTGAGTGATAACAAAAATACTATTTGAGTAATACATCAGGGGGAGGATGCCCGTTACAATTTTAAGTTACAAAATTAACTAATTTTTCGAATTTTTACAAATGTATTAAGTTCTCAAAAAATATTTTTTGGCATGATATTTGCAATTTGTTCCTCACAAGTGTTATATATTAAGTAGCATCTATCTGCTACTTTTAAATTAAATATAATAATTCCATACTAAAGATAAATATTTCAAATAATATATGAAGAATGATTTTTCGAAACAGTTTCGTCCAATGCTGCAGAAGTCGTATGCTATTGCAAAAGGGATGAATTCTGATGTAATTAGAAGTGAACACTTTATGTTAGCTTCATTAAGTGATAATTCCGGATATGCATATAAGATTCTCCGACAACTCAATATCCCGGTAGAGAAAATCATTGAGGAAATCAGAGAATATCTTGAAACTCTTCCTAAAAATGACGACAGCACCACACTGTTTGAAGAGAACTACAAACTTACAATGCCAGCAATCAGACATTTACAACTTGCAACAGTAGAGGCTCGAAAGATGAATGCCCCCACAATAGGAGGGGAACATATTCTTTTGGCGCTTATGCATGATTCCAAGTCAATGGATAGTGAATTTCTGGCAGAAATAAAAAGCAAGTATTTTAATTTTGATATTTCTATTCAAAGTATAGGAGACCCCGGAATTGGAACTCAGGGAAATTCAAACTTTAATGTAGAAAATTCGTTTTCAGACGACGAAGAAAATGATGAATTTGAAAATGGGAATCCTGGATTCTCTCCATCCGGGAAAGGGAAGAAGAATAGTGATTCTTCAACTCCCGCTCTTGACAAATTCGGGTATGACATGACAAAGGCGGCTGCCGAAGGCAGACTTGACCCCGTAGTAGGCAGACAGAACGAAATTGAGCGTCTTGCTCAGGTACTATCACGGAGAAAGAAAAACAATCCGGTTCTTATTGGAGAACCGGGTGTAGGTAAGTCAGCTATAGTGGAAGGGTTGGCACTTCGCATTAATGAGAAAAAAGTACCCCGAATCCTTTTCAATAAGCGTGTCATCGGATTGGATATGGCAGGTATGGTTGCCGGCACCAAGTATAGAGGACAATTTGAAGAACGTATAAAGGCGGTTTTAAAAGAACTCTCTGAAAATAAGGATATTATTCTTTTTATTGACGAGATGCATACTATTGTAGGAGCCGGTTCTACTCCCGGTTCTATGGATGCCGCCAATATGCTGAAACCAGCTCTTGCTCGAGGGGAAATACAATGTATAGGAGCAACAACTCTTGATGAATATCGAAAAAATATTGAGAAAGACGGGGCATTGGAACGTCGATTCCAAAAAGTGATTGTTGAGCCAACCACTGCTGAAGAGACTTTGGAAATCCTCAGGAATATTAAAGATAAGTATGAGAAGCATCACAATGTCAAATATACTGATGATGCTCTAAAAGCGTGCGTATCGTTAACCGAGAGGTATGTTTCTGACAGAAACTTCCCCGATAAGGCCCTGGATGCCCTTGATGAAGCAGGTAGCCGTGCTCATATTACAAATTATGAAGTTCCTGAAGAGATTGATAATCTCGAAAAGGAGATTGAAGATTTAAACATTCAGAAAACAACAGCAGCTAAGGAACAGAAATTCGAAGAAGCTGCTAAACTTCGCGACCTTGTCTTCCAGCGCAAGAATGAACTCGATTCAAAAATTAAGGCTTGGGAAACCAATATGGAGAATACTCCGGAAATTGTGGATGAAGAAAAAGTAAGCGAGGTAGTAGCATTGATGACCGGTGTACCTACGCAAAGAGTAGCACAGGGGGAGGGTAAACGCCTTCTTGAAATGGGAGCAGCTCTGGAGGGTTCGGTAATTGGTCAGGATGATGCAATTAAAAAGATTGTCAAAGCAATTCAAAGAAACAGAATTGGTCTTAAAGATCCGAACAAACCTATAGGCACTTTCATGTTCCTTGGTCCTACCGGTGTAGGAAAGACTTTGTTAGCTAAGAAAATTGCTGAGTATCTTTTTGATTCTTCCGATTCATTAATCCGTATGGACATGAGTGAATTTATGGAGAAATTTACCGTGTCACGACTTGTAGGAGCACCTCCGGGATATGTCGGTTATGAAGAGGGTGGTCAACTTACTGAAAAAGTACGCCGTCATCCATATTCGGTAGTTTTGCTCGACGAGATAGAGAAAGCTCATCCCGATGTGTTCAATATGCTTCTGCAAGTTATGGATGAAGGACGTTTAACAGATTCTCTTGGTAGAAAAATTGATTTTAAGAACACCATCATCATTATGACAAGTAATGTTGGTTCACGTCAATTAAAAGATTTTGGAGGAGGAGTAGGTTTTAATACCGAGTCTGTATCCAAACAGCAGGCACAGGGTGTTATTTCCAAAGCATTAAACAGAGCTTTTTCCCCCGAATTTCTCAATAGAGTAGATGACATTGTAATGTTTGACCAGCTCAGCAAAGAAGATATCCATAAGATTATAGATATTGAATTAGAAGGTTTCTTCAAGCGTATAAATAACATGGGGTTCCGCTTGAATCTAAGTGAAGAAGCTAAAGATTTCATTGCCGAGAAAGGATATGATAAAAATTTTGGCGCCAGACCCTTAAAGAGAGCAATTCAAAAATATCTTGAAGATGAACTTGCTGAACTGATGCTTAAACTGAATGCTGAAGGGAAAATCGGTGGTACAATCTCGGCAGCCTATATTGATGGAAGTGATCAACTTACATTAGCTTATCGTCAGGAATCTGATGAGATCCCCACAAATTCTCAACCGGGAGATAATAATGGAGAAAGTATTTCAGACTCTAAAGATTCTTCTGACGAAAACTCAGAAAAGAAGATAGAAGATTAATTTTAATAATTTATCAGGGGAACGTTTGACGGCAATTTCAGATTGCCTTAAGCGTTCCCCTACATTTTTATATGAAAAGAATCGGTATTATGAGCGATACTCACGGTAAGTGGGATGAAAGATATTTAAAATATTTTGAAGAGTGTGACTATATATTGCATGCAGGAGACATAGGAGACTACACTATTTTAGAACGTCTGAGTTCAGAATGCACAAAAGTAATTGGAGTAAGTGGCAATATTGACTCTGGAATGGTAAGACGTAAATGTAAAGAACTTGAAATTTTTAATATTGAGGGAATAAAAGTACTTCTTACTCATATAGGCGGTTATCCCGGGAAATGGGCTCCCGGGATGAAAAAGCTTTTGAAAGAAAATGGAATTAAGTTAATGATTGACGGACATTCACATATTTTGAAAATAAAGTTTGACCCGGAACTGGACTTATTACATATTAATCCGGGAGCAGCCGGAGAACAGGGCTGGCATAAGGTGAGAACATTAGTTCGGCTTTCTATTGATGGGGAAGAAATGAAGGATTGTGAAGTAATAGAGTTGAACAGACGGATGTAATTAAAATAAAATCGCTATGTGATAAGTAATCATTGCAAATATCCAAGCGAGTGAAGTATTATAAATCATAGAGAACAATCCATATTTCCAGGAACCTGTCTCTTTAACAATAGCAGTAATGGTTGCTATACAAGGGAAATAGAGCAAGACAAAAACCATAAATGCTAAAGCCTGAGCCGTATTAAACGGCGTTTTACCTGTTACAGGTGAAGGGGTACGCAGTCGTTCCGATAATGCAGCCTCATCATCACTTCCCACATAAAGCACCCCCAATGTAGAAACTACAACTTCTTTGGCTGCAGCGCCTGCAATAAGCGAAACCGTGGTTTTCCACCCCATTTCCATCGGACGGACTATCGGTTCGACACCTTTTCCAATATAACCTAAAATAGAATACTCTTGTTGATATTGATTTAAAATCAGTTCATCAATCTCCTCTTCAGAAGAATCTGATAAAGTTGCCGGTGGCATATTTGCCAATATTTCTGAACGGTAAGACGAAGGTATGTCATTAAGGGAATATCTGGGAAAATAAGAAAGAGCCCAAATTATTATAGAAGCTACTAAAATCAAACCACCCATCTTCTGAAGATATTGACGAGCTTTCGACCACATGTTTCTGATGGTAGCTTTGGCTGTTGGAATCCGATAGGGGGGAAGTTCCATAACAAAAGGAGTTTCATCCTCTTTAAACCAGAATTTTCTTAATACACGCGCTGTTAATACCGCAACCATGATCCCTAATAGATATAAGCCAACAAACACCCAGGCTCCATAATGAGGAAAGAATGCTCCTACTAAAAGAACATAAATAGGAATTCTTGCTGAACAGCTGAAAAACGGATTTATCAGTATTGTAATTAATCGGCTTGATTTACTTTCGATTATTCTTGTAGACATTATTGCCGGAACATTACATCCAAATCCCATGACAAGAGGTATAAAAGATTTTCCGTGGAGTCCCATCCGATGCATTATTTTATCCATGATGAAGGCAACACGAGCCATATACCCTGAATCCTCCATAAATGAAATAAATGCATAAAGAATCAAAATATTGGGAAGGAATACTATTACACCCCCTACACCACCTATTATTCCGTCCAGAATTAAGTCTTTTAGCGGTCCGGCAGGCATATATTGTCCTATTATGTCGGAAAGGTAAGAAACCAAGTTTTCAATCCACTCCATAGGATATGAGCCAATCCGGAAAGTAGCCCAGAACATAAGCCACATTACAAGCAGAAAAATTGGGAATCCAAATAATTTATTTGTGACAAAAGTGTCAATTATTTTCGTTGACTTCTCTTCATGGACACTATTATTTTCTAATGTCTCAGCCAAAGCACCGGCAATAAAACCATATTTTTCCGAAGAAATGACCTCTACAACATCTCTGTTCAATTCCTTGCTGATTCTTTTTGATTCTTCATTGCAGATTGTGACAATTTTGTCATACTCTTTACTATTTTCAAGGATATGCCTGGCTTCAGGATCATTTTCCAACATTTTTATTGCCAGATATCGTGGGGAGAATTTTTGTGCGATATCCGGATCCTTTTTTATCTCGTCTTTTATGGCACTCACTCCCTGCTCAACTTCCGGACGCATTTTGACATGTATATGTCGTGTATCCGGATTTTTCATTTCATATACTTCTATAATAGTATCAAGTAGTTGATCCACTCCCCACCCGGTACTTGCTTTCGTAGGAACTACAGGAACTCCCAATAATGAACCAAGCATCTTGTAATCGAGAACAGCATTGCTCTTCTCCAATTCATCATACATATTTAATGCAATTACCATGCTCCTATTCATATCAATAAGTTCTGTGGTGAGATAAAGATTACGCTCAAGATTTGAAGCAACAACCACATTTACTATTACGTCAGGCACTTCTTCACGAAGATAACGCATAACGTATAATTCTTCAGGTGAATAAGCTGATAAGGAGTAAGTACCCGGCAAATCTACAATGTTAAGTCTATACCCTTTATGATAAAGAGTTCCTTCTTTTGAACCTACTGTCACTCCGGCATAGTTTCCTACATGTTCGTGAGAGCCTGAAACTCTGTTAAATAAAGAAGTTTTACCACAATTAGGATTCCCTACAAGGGCTACATTTATTATTTTATCTTTTCTTACAATCCCCCCTTCTTTCTCTTCATGGATAGCTATTTGATGTTCGGAATGTTCTGATTTTGACAACTCATGCCATTCCTCCAATGGGATTACTTCAATCAGTTTTGCTTCTGAACGACGCAAACTCACTTCATAATCCATTAATTTATATTTGATAGGATCAAGCAAGGGTGCATTTAAAATCATAGTGACTTCCCGTCCTCTGACAAAACCCATCTCCATGACACGTTTTCTAAAGGCACCATGACCCTTTATTTTAATAATTACTGCAGTTTCTCCACTTTGAAGGTCTGATAAATTCATATTTGAATCTGATTTTAATATGAAGATAAATTCAATAAATCATTTTGAAAAACTTGTACCTACAAAATTACAATAAAAAATCCTCCGGACATCAGGGTCCGGAGGAAATGTTATTGGATTATTCAAAAATACCTTAAAGTAGGTATTTGAATATTATTGTTTAGCAACTGTAACAGAAGCCGGTTTCCGGGGCTTATCAATTTTGCCGTTTTTTAAATACTTATCAAGGAATCTGAAGAACACTCTCTGCCACAGGATTGCGTTCTGGGGTTTTCTTACCCAATGGTTCTCGTCCGGAAAAACGAGCATTTCCGCTTCCAGCCCATGCATCTTTGCTGCGTTAAATGCCATCATACCTTGAGATGCAAGTATCCTGTAATCTAACTCTCCAACTGTAATCAGAATAGGAGCTGTCCAATTATTAACGAAACGATGAGGAGAATTAGCATAAGTACGTTGTGCTGTAGAATTCTGTGCATCCCAATATGGACCGCCTATGTCATAATCGGCAAACCACATCTCTTCCGTTTCAAGGTATTGTGCTTCAAAGTTAAAAATACCGGCATGTGCAATGAGAGCTGCAAAGCGTCCTTCATGATGTCCGGCAAGCCAATATACCGAATATCCTCCGTAGCTTGCACCAACAGCTCCTATATGATCCTTATCCACATAAGAGAATTGTGTCATATAGTCCACGGCAGAAAGATAATCTTTCATATTTTGGCCTCCATAATCTCCTGATATTTGATGATTCCAATCATATCCGAAGCCTGGTGTCCCTCGACGAGCCGGTGCTATCACGATATATCCGTGTGCAGCCATAATTCTAAAATTCCAGCGATTACTCCAGAACTGACTTACCGCTTGTTGTGGTCCTCCCTGGCAATAAAGAAGTGCCGGGTATTTCTTGTTTGAATCAAAACCAGGAGGAAGAATAACCCAAGTACACATCTCTTTTCCGTCAGTAGTTGGAACCATTCTTTTCTCAACCTTAACTTCTGCAAGTTGGTCAAGTATATCTTTATTGATTTCTGTCAGATTTTGAGCTCGTCCGTTGATAATCTCAACCATTTCAGTGGGGAAAAGCATAGACTGACGAAGTGCGTAAAGTTTCCCTTCAGATGTAGGATACAGAGATAAATAATCTGCAACATCAGAAACAAGGGTATCTATTTTACATGAACTGACATTCATTTTGAATGCAGGCTCAGTACCTTGATAATAAGCTGTAAAGAATAACTCTTTTCCGTCCTTGCTCCAAGCGATAGATTCTGGCCAATAATCCCAATTCTCAGTGAGGTCGCGCATTGAGCGTGTACCCATATCCATAACCATCAGACGCTTTTTGTCACTTTCATATTTGGGAGTTGCCATAGAAAGCCAAGCAAGTGTCTTTCCATCAGGTGAAAACATTGGGTCCGTATCATACCCATCCATACCCTCCGTAAGAAGAGTAGTTTTTCCCGAGGTTAAATCATACAGGAAAAGATCGCTATCCGTAGAAAAAGCATAGTCAAGACCTGAAAATTTTCGACTTACGTAAACAAGTTGTTTGCTATCCGGTGACCATGCAAAAGACTCGGCGCCATTAAAAGGACGCATCGGACATTCAAAAGGTTCATCCTTCATTATATCTGAAAGACCGGTAACCTCCTTTCCGTCAAAATCCCCTATAAAGGGATGAGGGAGATCTGTTACCCATTGATCCCAATGTTTATACATCAAATCATTTACAAGTCTTCCCGTAGTTTTGTCCAGACCTTCAAAAACCGAGGAATCCAAGTTATAAGGTTGTATTGTCGAACCTACAATAACTTTTTTTTCATCCGGGGAAAATTTAAAACATTCCACACCGCGTTCCATATTAGTGTGGCGTCTACGGTCAGAGCCGTCAGCAGCGATAGAGAAAACCTGATAATTTTCAGTATCCTTATCCATCGCTAAGAATGCAATTCTTTTCCCCTCGTTAATCCATTGGAGAGAAGACTCGGAAGTAGCAGTAGTGGTCAGGCGTTTCATATTACTACCATCTGCATTCATGATATAGATTTCCGAGTTCCCTTTATTCTCCTGGATATCGTCATAAGTAAGAGTAAAGGCGATAGTTTTCCCGTCCGGTGAAGGGAGCATTTCTCCGATTTTCCCGAAAGAATTGAGTACTTCCGGCGTAAGCATTCCATCTTTAATCTCTACCACAGGTTTTTCAATAATCTTTTCATCATTTTGTTTTCCTGAAGAGCAACCGGAAATTAAAGCCGGTAAAAGGAGTGCACTCATGGAAACAGTAAGTTTATTCATGAAATATATAGATTTAGTTAATTATTTTCTTCCGCAAAATTAACTAAAAAATTGCGATTTTTTCTGTAATTTTGAAATTTAAAAGATTTCGTTAATATTTTTGATTGTGTCAGATTTTAAATTATCCTCGGATTATTATCCTACCGGAGATCAACCGGAAGCCATTGCCGAACTCTCTAAAGGTGTGGAGAGCGGTGAACCTTACCAGACTCTTCTTGGAGTAACAGGGAGTGGTAAAACCTTTACAATGGCCAATGTAATTCAAAAAGTCCAACGCCCTACATTGATATTGTCTCATAATAAAACTTTAGCTGCTCAGCTGTATTCGGAATTTAAAAATTTCTTTCCCGAAAACTCTGTACAATACTTTGTGAGTTATTATGATTATTATCAACCTGAAGCCTACATTCCATCCTCTGATAAGTACATTGAGAAAGACCTGATGATAAATGATCAGATAGAGAAGATGCGTCTTTCTACTACGGCAGCTCTTTTATCTGGAAGGAGAGATGTAGTGGTAATTTCATCCGTAAGTTGTATTTACGGTATGGGTAATCCGGAAGACTTTTCGAAGGGAGTGGTAAGAATTCAAGTAGGGGATAAAATTTCACGAAACCAATTTCTCCGAAAATTAGTGGATTCTCTATATTCGCGAACGGAATTGGAATTGATGAACGGACAGTTCAGGGTTAAGGGAGACACTGTAGATATTAAGTTATCTTTTGAAGATATTCAGCTCCGAGTAGTGTTTTGGGGTGATGAAATCGAAAAGATTCAGACCATTGATCCCCAATCGGGAATTCAACTTACAACACTTGATGGTTTCAACATTTACCCCGCTAACTTATTTGTAACTACAAAAGAAAGAATGGCTTCCGCAATAGATCAGATAACCCTTGATCTTGGCACACAATATGAAATGTTCAGAAACGAAGGGAGACTCTTAGAAGCGGAACGGCTTAAGGAACGTGTCACTTATGACCTGGAAATGATGAAGGAACTTGGTCATTGCACAGGAATTGAAAATTATTCAAGATATTTTGACGGGAGGGCTCCCGGAGCTCGCCCTTTCTGCCTGTTAGATTACTTTCCTAAAGACTTTCTGACCATTATTGATGAAAGTCATGTAACTTTACCTCAGATCAGAGGTATGAATGGGGGAGACCTTTCAAGAAAAATGAATCTTGTAGAATATGGATTCCGGCTTCCGGCAGCCATTGACAACCGTCCTCTTAGATTAGATGAATTTGAACAACTTACCCCGCAGGTAATCTATGTGAGTGCCACTCCGGGAGATTATGAGCTTCAAAAAACCGAAGGCGTGTTTACTGAACAGGTGATTCGTCCTACGGGATTATTGGACCCGGAGATTGAGGTTCGACCTTCAATGAATCAGATTGATGATCTTCTGGAGGAGATAAGAGTTAGAACGGAAGCCAATGAACGCACATTAGTGACTACTCTAACCAAAAGGATGGCAGAAGAATTGAACGCTCATCTTCAGAAATGGGGTGTTAATTGTGCTTATATTCATTCAGATGTCGACACTTTAGATAGAATACGTATTCTTGAAGATTTACGTGCCGGAGTGTATGATGTATTGATTGGGGTGAATTTATTAAGAGAGGGATTAGATCTTCCTGAAGTCAGTTTAGTTGCGATTTTGGATGCTGATAAGGAGGGATTCCTTAGAAATCACAGATCTTTGACCCAGACCGCAGGTCGCGCCGCACGAAACGTTAACGGCAAAGTGATTATGTATGCGGACAAAATCACAGATTCAATGCAACGTACAATTGATGAAACCGAACGAAGACGTTCAAAACAGATGAAATATAATGAAGAGAACAATATCGTTCCTCGGCCAATAATTAAAGAAAATTCCAATGATTTGATAGATCTTTATGCCGAAGAAAAAACCAACGGCGATAAGACAAAGAATATTGGTAAGATCAGGGGTATATCTTCTGTAGTGAAACCCAGAAAGAAAGAATTGATAACACCTCGTCCTTATTTCGAAGAGGAACATACTGTTAGTCTTGTAGCGGATCCGGTTTATTCCCTAATGAATGAAAACGAACTTGATAATCAAATAAAGGATATAAACTCCCGCATGTTGGCTGCTGCCAGAGCTACAAACTTTATAGAGGCTGCTCAATTAAGAGACCAATTAGTATCATTAAAAAAACTAAAAGAGAAGGGTTCTGAAAAAAATGGATAAACTGATATATCCTGATAAAAAGTTATTTCTCCCTACTACAGCCGATGAAATAAAATCATTGGGATGGGATCGGCCGGACATTATACTTTTTTCAGGAGATGCGTATATTGACCATCCCTCTTTTGGGGTTGCTGTTATTGGGCGCGTTCTTCAAAATGCGGGATATAAAGTAGCAATTGTGCCACAACCTAATTGGAGGGACGATCTGAGAGATTTTAAAAAGCTGGGAAAACCGCGACTTTTTTTTGGCATCTCCCCCGGAGCGATGGATTCAATGGTGAATCATTATACCGCAAACCGGAGAAAAAGACATGATGATGCGTATACACCCGGAGGAAAAGCCGGGATGCGACCTGATTATCCTACTATTGTCTATTCTAAGATTCTCAAGAAATTATATCCGGACGTTCCTATTATTGCAGGTGGTATTGAGGCTTCCCTAAGACGTGTTTCTCATTATGACTATTGGTCTGACTCTCTCCGCCCAAGCATTCTACACGATTCTGAAGCAGACATGCTTATTTACGGTATGGGAGAGCGCCCTATAATTGAAATTGCCAAAAGATTGGAAATCGGTGAAAATATTAAAAAAATAACTGACATTCCTCAGACCGTCTTTTTTACAGATGATCCTCTTCCCGATAACAGTGTTGTTTTACATTCTTTTGAAAAATGCCTAAAATCCAAAAAACATCAATCCGAAAATTTCAGGATCGTTGAACAGGAGTCAAATAAGATGTATGGTAATATTTTAGGTCAATCTACGGCTGGAAGAATGATTAGAATTAATCAGATGTATCCTCCGATGTCAACCGAGGAGATCGATAAAATCTATTCTCTTCCTTTTACACGTTTACCACATCCAAGATACAGAGGTAAAAGAATACCTGCGTACGAAATGATAAGACACTCCATCACGATGCACAGAGGATGTTTCGGAGGATGTTCATTCTGTACCATTTCGGCTCATCAGGGAAAATTTATTTCTTCACGTTCTGAAGAATCAATTCTTGAAGAGGCGAAACAGGTATCAAAAATGCAAGATTTTAAAGGGTATATCTCGGATTTGGGAGGGCCTTCAGCTAACATGTACGCAATGAAAGGTAAAGACCTTTCTATATGTAAGAAATGTGTTAAACCTTCCTGTTTGCATCCTTTGCCATGTCCAAATCTAAATAACGACCATCGAAAATTACTGACTATCTATAAAAGGGTTGATAATTTACTCGGAATTAAAAAAACCTTCATAGGAAGCGGAGTCAGGTATGACTTATGTATGGCTCCCAATCCTGACAAAAATATTGAAAAAGGTAATCAGGAATATATAAAAGAATTGATAATCAACCATGTAAGTGGTCGTCTCAAAGTAGCGCCGGAACATACTTCTGACAGGGTTTTAAATTATATGAGAAAACCATCTTTCTCATTATTTAAAAAATTTAAATCTTTGTTTGATAAGATAAACAAAGAAAATGGATTACGTCAACAAATAATTCCATATTTCATCTCTTCCCATCCCGGGTGTAATGAGGATGATATGGCAGAACTTGCCGCTACTACGAAAGAATTGGATTTTCATCTGGAACAGGTTCAAGATTTTACACCCACCCCGATGACTGTTTCCACGGAAATATATTATACCGGACTACATCCTTATACCGGAGAAAAAGTCTTTACAGCTCACAGCGAGATAGAAAAATTAAATCAAAGGAAATATTTCTTTTGGTATAAACCTGAACTTCGAAGTGATATTATCAATAGTTTACGCAGACTCCATCGTCCTGATTTAATTGACAGGCTTTATGGGAAAGCTCCAAATTACATTGAATATAAAAACTTTAAAAATTCTAAGGGACATTCCGTAAAAAGAAAAAGCAGTAAAAAAAATTTTTTTTGAACCAATTTATAAATTATAAAAGTTGTCCAACTTGAAGAGATTTATTAATTTTGTAGGATAATTATAAAAGAGAGGCTGAACATGTTGGTAGTCGACACATGTTCAAATCAGAAAATAAAAAACAAATTGGATTGTTTTAAATTTTAAAGGCTGAACTACAGGTAAAAAGAGTATAAGTCGGAGAATAAAATAATCCTGAAATCTTAAGTTATGAGAAAAAATATTGTTGCAGGAAATTGGAAAATGAACACCACACTTGACGCGGGTGTAGAGTTGGCAAATGACATCAATACCCTTCTCAAAGGTGAAAAAGTTAACTGTGATGTGGTGATATGTGTACCTTTCACTCACCTTACATCAGTAAATGCCGTCATAGAACCCGAAATTATAGGTTTAGGTGCAGAAAATTGTTCTGAACATGATAAAGGAGCTTACACTGGAGAAGTAAGTGCTTCGATGGTAAAATCTACCGGAGCTACTTATGTCATACTCGGTCATAGTGAAAGACGTCAATATTTTGGTGAAAATAATGAACAGCTTCTTGCAAAAACCAGACAGGCTCTTTCAAACGGATTAACTCCCATCTTTTGTGTAGGAGAAGTTCTTGAAGAGAGGGAAAATGGAAGTTATAATGATGTGGTACAATCTCAGGTTGAAGCATTGTTCAGTTTGCCTGCTGAGGATTTTTCCAAAATTATAATCGCTTACGAACCAGTATGGGCCATCGGTACCGGGAAAACAGCCACTGCTGAACAAGCTGAAGACATGCATGCTCATATCCGCAAAGTCATTGAAAACAAATATGGTAATGAAATAGCGGATAATACATCTATCTTATATGGAGGAAGTTGCAAACCCGGAAATGCAAAAGAATTGTTTTCAAAGCCGGATGTTGACGGTGGTTTAATCGGAGGAGCAGCACTTCAGGCAGATTCGTTTTTGGGTATAATCAAAGCCTTTGATTAAGGATATCTATCAAGTAAAATAATATAAATGTCACAATTCCAGGTAGCTCTGAATCTTATTATTGCGGGGGTATTATCCATACTTCCCGCAATAACGCTTCGCGCTCAAAATTTTGAACCCGAAGCCGTCTCTTCTAACGTAATAGAACGAATAGAGGAAGAGTCCGGAGGTGATATTGAACTTGATATACCGGATTCCATACTCGAAAAACTCCTTTCACGACCCTCCGCAACAAAAAAGAATAACAGTGGGAATTCATTAAATCGCAGACCTTCTGTAAACAAGCGACAAGGTTATCGGGTACAAGTGTTTAGTGATGGGCGAAATCAGAGTTCACTCCAAGCTCGTGCTAAAGCACGTGGGAATGCTGTGGCCTCAAGATTTCCAAAATATCGTGGACAGGTTTATACTTTTTCATCATCTCCGAACTGGTTTACCCGGGTTGGTAATTTTGAAACTCAATCTGAGGCAAATGCCGCACTTGTCGAACTAAAAAGAGCATTTCCGTCTTTTGCAAATGAAATGCGAGTTGTGAAATGTCAGATAACTTTAATAAAATAATCGGTATTAGAATATTTAAGGTCTACTCTGGGTTATGGCACGGAAAGAAATTCATGAGGAAGAGCTGACGTCAAAAATAGCTTATCATTATAAAGAAATTTTAAAATTAATAGGGGAAGATCCCGAAAGGGAAGGATTGAAAAAAACTCCTATCAGAGCAGCTAAGGCGTTAATTGATATTACTGCCGGTTATCGTTCCAATCCTATGGCAGTAGCACAAAAAGCAATATTTGAACATGCCGGCTCCAATATGGTTATTGTGAAGAATATTGAATTCTACAGTATGTGCGAACATCATATCCTCCCTTTCTTCGGTAAGGTTTCAATAGGTTATATACCCAAAGGGAAAATGATAGGACTTTCAAAGCTTGCAAGAATCACAGACTGTTTTGCACGTAGGTTACAGGTGCAGGAACGTCTCACCGCAGAAGTTTGTAAACTACTTGGTGAAGCCTTACCCAACGATGGAATAATAGTGATATGTGAAGCTGAACATCTTTGCATGAAAATGCGTGGTGTGGAAAAACAAGATTCATCTACCATTACAATGGATTACACCGGAAAATTCGCAGAAGATCCGGGATTACGCAGCGAATTCATGGAGCTTTTAAAATGCCGTTAAGGTGATTTCAAATATATTATTTGAAATCAATATTTAATTTCTTTAAATATAGATTATTATCAAGAGATTTTTGGCGTTTGCAATTTTTCAACAAAGTGAATGGTCCATTTGGTGGGAATTATATTTAATAAAGGAACAAAAATACGGTATATAGCAGGAAGACCAGCTACAACATTCATTTTCCCTTTTAACATCGCTTCATAGCCACTTTTGGCTGCGTTTAAAGGAGGGGGATTATTTGTAAATAGTTTAGTATCCGAAAGTCCACCCCTAACTGCAAAACCTGTATGTAATGCACCCGGCATCAAGCAGGTCACCGATACTCCGGTATTTCTCAATTCTTGCCATAATGCATTTGAAAAACTTTTGACGTATGCCTTGCTGGCGAAATACACCGCCTGAAGAGGACCCGGAATCAATGATGCTATGGACCCTACGTTAAGAACACGCCCCGTACCTTTCTCCACCATATCCGATAAAAAAAGCTTACATAGACGTGTAAGGGTATCTATATTTACCCTTATCATATCCACATCCTCTTCCAAAGCTCTTTCCCTTGCGAAATCTCCTTGACCTCCAAATCCTGCATTATTGATAAGATAGTCTACCTGCCAATTATTTTTTCTACAGGTATGATAAATATAGTCTGCTGATTCCGTTTGAGATAAATCTGACAAAATAATATTAACGGGGATACTAAAACTATTAATCAGATATGAAGCTTGTTCTTTCAACTTTCTTTCATTCCTCCCGACCAGAATTAATCCTCCTCCTGTCTTTGCATGTAATTCAGCAAAACAAGTCCCTAATCCTCCATAAGAGCCTGTGATAAGAGCCGTCTTCATCATTAAAATATAAAACTAAGAAAAGCCGATTAAAAATTCTACGATTTCATTGAATTGAGGTTTCCGACCATTTTTGCCTCTGATGGGTTATTTGCCGGAACCCAAAATTTTGCATTTTTAAGTTCGTCTGGAAGATATTGTTGATTCACATAATGGTTTTTATAATCATGAGCGTATTTATAACCTTCGTGATAACCCAATTCTTTCATAAGTTTAGTTGGAGCATTCCTGAGATGCAGGGGCACAGGAAGATTTCCACTATTTCTGACTGCTTCCAACGCCGAATCAATAGACAAATATGCAGAGTTGCTTTTAGGAGAAGTTGCAAGATAAACTGTACACTCTGCAAGGATAATTCTTCCTTCAGGCCAACCTATCTTATTTAAAGCATCAAAGGTAGCATTAGCCAAAAGTAAAGCATTCGGGTTGGCAAGGCCAATATCTTCTGCTGCCAAAATAACCAATCTACGTGCTATGAAGGCCGGGTCTTCTCCACCGGCAACCATTCGTGCTAACCAGTAAACAGCTGCATCCGGATCTGAACCTCTCACAGATTTAATAAAAGCAGATATTATATCGTAATGCATTTCTCCGTTCCTGTCATAAGCCGCTGGATTCTCCTGCAAAGCATTTGTCACATCTTTATCATTAATAATCACAGGGTTTGCTTCATCAGTAGAATTAGTGAGAAGATCAATTATATTCAACAATTTTCTTGCGTCTCCTCCGGCAAAACGATAAAGAGCATCTGTCTCCTCAATTTTGAATTCTCTCTTTGATAATATAGGGTCATTAGTAAGGGCATTGTTCATTAATGTTTCCAAATCTTCCTTATCAAGTGGATTAAGTGTATACACCTGTGACCTTGAAAGTAAAGGACGAATCACCTCAAAAGAAGGATTCTCGGTTGTAGCACCGATGAGTGTGACAATTCCCTTCTCCACAGCGCCCAAAAGGGAATCCTGCTGGGATTTATTAAATCGATGTATTTCATCAATGAAAAGGATAGGACGAGCTTTAGAAAACATGCTTTCTGATTCCTTCTTACATTTATCAAGCACCTCCCTGACATCTTTTACACCGGAAGTAACAGCACTTAAAGTAAAGAAAGAGGCATCGACAGATTTAGCAACAATTCTGGCAAGAGTAGTTTTTCCGACACCTGGAGGACCCCAAAGAATAAACGAATTAACTCTACCGGACTCTATCATTTTCTTTATAACACCATCGGGACCCACCAAATGTTTTTGTCCAATATAATTATCCAGAGAATCTGGACGCATCCTCTCAGCTAATGGTATATTATTCATTCTCTAATAAGACTGCTAACTGTTCTATATTCTCAACTACCAAATCCGCTTCGGATTCAATAGACGAGGAGGGAAGGGTGCCTGCAACTCCAACAACAAAAGCCCCGGCTCTTTTACCGGCTCGTATACCTTGCAAAGAGTCTTCCACTACAATACAATCTTCAGGTAAGACGTTCAGTGCTTTTGCTGCCATAAGGTATCCATCAGGAGCCGGTTTTGAATTTTTAACCATTTCACCAACAATTACTGTTTTGAAATAATTCTTTATTTCAGGAATATCACAATATAAATGTGACATTTTATCTGAATTACTTGAAGTTACCAAGACCATCGGCACTTGTCTCTTTGCAAGAATATCTAATAATCGTTTGGCTCCTCGAGAATATTTGTATACCATCTCACTCTCAAGCCTATACAATTCTTTTTCAACTTCTTCTCGCATAGAAGAATCCGGAAAATAGGTTGAAAGAATATCCTCAAGAGTAGTACCCTTTATTTTAATTGCAAAATTTTCTATCCCTGTAGGGAACTTTTTTTCTATAGTTTCCCAGATTTTAGTGTATTCGGATTCACTGTCAATTAGCACTCCGTCGAGATCAAAGAGGAAAGCTTTAACAGTTTTTATATTTATATTTTCCATGAAAATTCTTTTTAAGTTACAACTCTATTAAGCAGGAATTGGTTCTATACGTTAATGCAAAAATAATAAAAACGTTAGAGGTCTGCAACTATAGAAAAAAATTCGTATTTTTGCAGTATGATACAGGATTTAATATTACGGGTTTCACCGGAAACTGCCTCTGATTCAGGAAGGACACTTTCTGCAATAGCTTCCAAACTGAATATTTCAGAAAAAAGGATTAATTCTTTCCGCGTCATTAAACGCTCAATTGATGCTCGAAAAAAAAGAGTGATTTTGAATCTCACTGTTAAAGTTGCTACAGATAATGATAAAGAAATCAAAGCTTCAACAAAAGCAATAGAATTCAAAATAATTCCTGTAGACGCACCTCAAGTTATAATAGTTGGTTCGGGACCTGCCGGACTTTTCGCCGCCTTAAGAGCTATAGAGTTAGGATGGAAGCCTATTGTGTTAGAGAGGGGAAAAGATGTTGACCAGCGAAGGCTGGATCTCACTGAACTGAACAGAAATGGAAATTTGAATCCTGAATCAAATTTCTGTTTTGGAGAGGGGGGAGCCGGTACGTTTTCAGATGGGAAACTCTTTACAAGATCAAAGAAACGCGGAAATACCGGGGAAATTCTTCAGTTATTATATCAGCATGGAGCATCGGAAGATATCCTTATAGATGCTCATCCACATATAGGCAGCGACAAGCTTCCTCATATAATTAAAAACATCAGGGAAACAATTATAGGATGTGGAGGAGAAGTTAAATTTAATACAAAAGTTGAAAGACTGATTATTGAAGATGAAACGGTTAAAGGGGTAGCTACCTCAACTGGAGATATTTATTCCGGACCGGTAATATTGGCTACCGGACATTCCGCACGTGATATGTATTATCAACTGTCAAAGCAAGAGGTTACTCTCGAAGCCAAAGGTTTTGCGATGGGTGTCAGGCTTGAACATCCTCAAGAATTGATAGATAAAATCCAGTATCATTCTCCGATGGGGAGAGGGAAGTTTCTTCCTGCAGCCGAATACAATTTCGTGACTCAAGTTGAAGGAAGAGGGGTATATAGTTTTTGCATGTGTCCCGGTGGCGTAGTGGTACCTGCTGCATCGGCTAATGGAGAATTGGTAGTTAATGGTATGTCTGCATCTGCACGTGCAAGCAGATGGGCGAATTCAGGAATGGTTGTAGAGATTCTCCCGGGAGATATTGAAGGATATGAAAAGTATGGGGAACTACAACTTTTAAAATTTCAGGAAGATATAGAAAAAAAATTCTTTGAAGAGAGTGGGAATACCTTAAATGCACCTTCACAACGTATGAAGGATTTTGTAGAAGGGAAAAAATCCAGATTGATTCCACCTTCCTCATATATTCCCGGTTTACATTCAGCTGAATTTGATCACCTCCTTCCGCAATTCGTAAGCCGTAGACTTAAAAAGGGGTTTAAGCATTTCGGTAATAAGTGTCCCGGATTCCTTACAAATGAAGCAATCTTAATAGGTCTTGAATCCCGTACATCGAGCCCGGTCAGGATTCCAAGAAATAAAGAGACACTTGAACATACGAAAATTAAAGGTCTTTATCCTGCGGGTGAAGGAGCCGGGTATGCAGGTGGAATAATTTCAGCGGCTCTTGACGGGAGAAGATGTATGGATGCTCTCTCTTCCTCCAGAACAAATAATTAAAATTATGGCTATATTAAATATTGAAACTTCAGGAAAAATTTGTTCGGTTGCCTTAACATCAAACGGAGGTGTGGATTTTCATATAGAATCTGAATCTGAAATGAACCATGCTTCATGCCTGGCACCATTTGTTGAAAAGTGTCTGAAGGAAATTGAAAGGAAAGGGGATACTCTGGAAGCAGTAGCGGTAAGTATCGGTCCAGGCTCATATACGGGACTTAGAATTGGATTATCCTTAGCAAAAGGAATCTGTTTTAGTCGTAATATTCCATTAATAGGAATAAACACCTTAAAAATCTTAGCTGTAAAAGGGATGTTCAGTTCTTTTGAATGGGAAGGAAACGAGTTATTAGTTCCCATGATCGATGCTCGTAGGATGGAAGTCTATACTGCTGTTTATAATTTTAAATTGGAAGATGTGATTTCTCCTCAACCCCTGATTCTGACAGAGGATTCTTTCTCTGAACTATTAAATATTAAAAAATTGATTTTCATTGGAGATGGAGTGGAAAAGGCTAAAAAATTAATAAAATCTGAAAATTGCCAATGGTTAGATTATAAAAATCCCCTTGCAATAGATATGACAGCGTTATCCGATCTTGCCTATCAGAAGAAAGATTTCTTAGATTTGGCATATTCTACACCGCAATACCTTAAGGAATATCAAGCTACAACACCCAAAAATAAAGTATTGGGAGGGTTGTCAAAGTAGATAATATTTTTTATATTTGCACTTCTCCACCCAAAAATAGATAATAAATTATGGATTTAGAGAATATATCAATTCCAGAAAAGGAGATTAAATTTATCCCATATAATACTGGTAATTCCCCATTACCTCTGCCGGAATACGGAAGAACTGTTCAACAGATGGTGGATTATTGTGTAATGATTCCGGATAAAGAGGAAAGGACTGCTTGTGCATATTCTATAATAAATGTTATGCGGACTCTTTTCCCTAAAGAGGCTGCTGAGAACAAAGATAACGTTAAATTTTGGGATCACTTAAATATTATGGCTCGTTTTGAGCTGGATATAGATTTTCCAACAGAAGTCATAACTTCCGATCAATTGAATCCAAAGCCGGAAAGATTATCATATAATAAATCTCCCATCCGATGGCGTCATTATGGCAGGAATCTGGAAAACATGATTTCCGTGATAACCGAAATGGAGGATGGTCCAGAGAAAGAAGAACAACTTGTATTAGTGGCAAACCAGATGAAAAAACTACTTCTCATGCACAATCCGGAGGGAGTTGATAACAATAGAATTATTGCAGATTTGAATGCATATTCCAATGGGAAACTCCAACTTGGTGAGGAAGATTGTAAACTCCTTGATTTTCAAGAATTAGTGATCGGGAAGAGTAAGAATGTAAAATCCAGAAGGAATAAGAGATGAGTACATTCATCGTAGAAGGTGGGCATAAGCTCCATGGAGAAATAGAACCTCAGGGTGCCAAGAACGAGGCATTGGAAGTGATATGTGCAACGCTACTCACTGAAGACAAGGTGACGATTTCAAACATACCTGATATTTTAGATGTAAGAAATCTAATACAACTTCTTCAGGAAATGGGAGTCAGTGTAAGATATCTAAGTAAAAATACATGCGAATTCCAAGCTAAAGATGTAAAATTAGAATATATCAACTCGGAAGCATATTATAAAAAGGCTCAAGCACTAAGAGGTTCGGTCATGATTGTAGGAGCCATGATAGGACGTTTTGGGCAAGCTATTCTTCCCAAACCTGGAGGTGATAAAATCGGCAGACGCAGACTTGATACCCATTTCCTGGGTTTGAACAAACTTGGTGCTGACTTTGAATATGTCAAGGAAAAATCTGTTTATAGCATTTCAGCTCCCGATGGTTTAAAAGGGTGTTATATATTATTAGATGAGGCATCTGTAACCGGAACTGCAAATATAATTATGAGTGCCGTTTTGGCTAAAGGGAAAACGACCATCTATAATGCAGCTTGTGAACCATATATTCAACAATTATGCCGAATGCTCAATCGTATGGGTGCTAATATTGAAGGAATAGGTTCAAATCTTTTAAATATATATGGAGTTGAAAAACTAAAGGGTACTACTCACAAGCTACTCCCGGATATGATTGAGGTAGGTAGTTTTATTGGTATGGCAGCCATGACAGGGTCTGATATTCTTCTTAAAAATGTCGGCATGGAAGACCTTGGACTAATGCCGGCTGCTTTTCAGCGATTAGGAGTATCTCTGGAAGTAAATGGCGACAATATAAGAGTAAATCAGACAGAGATATATGAACCTGATCCCTTTATGGACGGGTCGATTATGACTTTCGCCGATGCTCCATGGCCGGGATTATCGGCTGACTTATTAAGCATATTTTTAGTTGTGGCAACTCAGGCTCGGGGGAGTGTTCTTATTCATCAGAAGATGTTTGAAAGCCGTCTGTTCTTTGTAGATAAGCTCATTGACATGGGGGCCAGAATAATTCTTTGTGACCCTCATAGAGCGGCAGTTATAGGTTCGGGTAAATTTCATTCTTTACATGCTACAAATATGGTATCACCAGATATTCGAGCCGGAATAGCAATGTTGATTGCCGCACTTGGTGCGAAAGGAACAAGTCGTATACAAAATATAGATCAGATAGATAGAGGTTATGAAAATATAGAAGATCGACTCAATCGTCTCGGAGCTAAAATTTTTCGAATAAACGACTGAACTAAAGTAATATAAATATTGTTCTTGTTTCAACAAGAATATAATTTCCAACTCCAAAAAAGCGTTTAATGATAGATAAATCTGAATTACAACCCATAGGAATCTTTCATAAGACTCATGCATTACAGGGAGAAATTAATGCCCGGATAGATATTGATCAGGATTTTCTATCCGAAGGTTGTCCACTGATTGTAGAAATTGAGGGGATAGCAGTTCCGTTCTATATTGAATCGTGGAGACCTAAGGGAAGTACTACAGTTTTGATAAAGCTTGAAAATGTCAATTTTGAGATGGCATCCGAAGAGTTGGTAAATCAACCCATATATGCTCTGAAAAGAGATCTCTCTGAATTTTACGACATGGATGAGGATGATTTGATTACCGGTGACAATCTCATCGGTATGGAAGTATATGATGAATTTAACAACTTCATTGGTAATGTTAAAGAACTGGATACCTCCACTATCAACGAACTCCTGATTGTAGAGATTAACGATAGCGAAGAACAAATTTTCCTTCCTTTCGTTGATGATTTGATAATTGAAATTTCTCCGGAGCAGAATAAAATTAAGGTTCAGATACCGGAGGGTTTACTTGATTTAAATAAAAAAACAAAAACAGATAATTATGAATAACGACAGTATATTTGATGAGGATAAAGCTATAGAATTTATTCGCAACTATGTTGGAGAACATATCAGTAATCAATATAGTGATGATGAAATCCTATATGTTATTGATACAATATGGGATTATTATGAAAAAAATGGTTATCTCTCACTTGATGCTGAGATAACTGATGAAGAGCTTCTGGATGTAGATAAACTCACAGACTATGTCAAGAAAGAGGTTGCTAACGATGACGAGATAATAATGGATCCCAAGGATTTAGAAAAAATTGTTAAAGCAGAACTAAAATATGAAGAGTCGCTGGAAAATATTTTCTAAACCGAGCAGAATCTATTTCTTTCTGATTGAGACAATTATTTTTGGCTCAATGTCTCTTTACGCACAAAGTAAAAATGAGGAATCCTCTCGAATAGATGAATTGGATGAATTAACATTTATTGAAATGATTAATTCCGTCGAACCGGGGAAAGGTGCCGAACTAATAAGGAAATTTCAGGCAAAAGAGGGGACAAGCCGCCTACTAAACGGGAAATTTAATCCCAAAGGAGAATGTACTGTGGAAAATTATAGAAATAAAGAGGTTCTTCTTGTCACCATTCCCGCTCATTTACTGTTCGGACCTAATGAATTAAGTCTTAGAACTAACGCATCAGAATACCTGGCACCCTTCAAAAGATACCTTAAAGAACCTGATATGTACCGGGTGCTGATAGTAATGCACACGGATAATACCGGCTCAGATGAATATCGGGATGAAATAACCGAATCGAGAGTTGAAGCCGTTTTTGACTGGTTTGAAGAACAAGGAGTAGATACGAAATATCTCTTTTCATACGCAATGAGCGACGATATGCCTTTAGTGCCTAATAATTCCATGAATAACCGGGATAAGAATCGAAGACTGGAGGTATATTTGATGCCGGGAAAAAAGATGGTGGACCAGGCTAAAAAGGGAAGAATCGCATTTTAATCTTCATTATGGCAGAATTTAAAACTCCGTATTATATAGTTTATGAAGATAAACTTCGCCAGAATCTGAAAACTATATGCACTCTACAGGAAAAAGCGAACGTCAAGTTTATTATGGCTTTTAAAGCCAATGCATTATGGAAAACTTTTCCAATAATCAGTGAATATATCCATTCCTCAACTGCGAGTTCTATCAATGAAATGTTACTCTCAAATGAATTCCTTGGGAACGATGTTCATGCTTATTGTCCGGTATATACAGAAGAAACTTTTACGGAATTTCTAAAAGGTTGCACCCACATTACTTTCAATTCTCTGGAACAATTTCATCGATTTTATCCTCATGTAAAAGAATATGAAAAAAAATTTAAACGGCATGTTTCATTAGGATTAAGAGTAAATCCAAGATGTAGTGTTGTAGAAACCGATATTTACAATCCTTGTATGCCCGGGACACGTTTTGGTGTCAACTCCAGTGAATTACCTGATCTTCCTGAAGGGATTGAAGGTCTACATTTCCACGCATTGTGCGAATCCGACAGTCACGATTTGGCTAAAGTGTTAGAAGCTTTTGAATTACAATTCGGACATCTCATGGATAAAATAAAATGGATTAACATGGGAGGGGGGCATTTAGTAACCCGGGAAGATTATGATAAAGTTTTTTTTATTGAATTAATGAAAAAATTCAAATCTCGACATCCCGGAGTTGATATAATCCTGGAACCGGGAAGTGCTTTTACGTGGCAGACGGGAGATTTGATAACTACAGTTTTAGATATTGTTGAAAATGATGGGATTAAGACGGCTATAATTGATGCAAGCTTCGCCTGCCACATGCCAGACTGTCTGGAGATGCCCTATCAACCGGAAATTGAGTCCGCTCTATCTTTAAATGCCACAGAAGATGAAAAAAAATCAACCTTCCCATACCGGTTGGGTGGCAACTCGTGTCTGAGCGGGGATTTTATAGGTGACTGGCATTTTTATCATCCCTTAAAACCCGGGGACAGACTTATATTGAAGGATATGAATCATTATACTACTGTTAAAACAAATATGTTTAACGGTATTCAACATCCCTCCATTTTATTACAGAAGTCATCAGGTGAAATAGAAATGTTGCGTGAATTCACTTACTCAGACTATAGAGATAGGATGGATTGAAACAAATGAGAAAAGAAGTGTGAAATTCAACTCCTATTTGAGTATGTCAAATTTGGCATATTTCAATAGGAGTTTCTTTATTCCCACGACTCCAAAATCTACAGTTATAACTTCGCTTCCTGATACTTCTTCCAGTTTTCTCACCACTCCAATTCCAAATCTTCCATGTCTTATTGAAACTCCTTCTCTTAAATTTCCGTCAGAAGATACTGAGAGTTTCCTAACATCCTCTGCTGTGTGAAAACTATTTACCTTAGGTAATTTTTTTGAAGGAGAGTAATTTCGATTATTCACCGACTCCGATTTACCAAAAGAAGATGAATATACATTTACTGAATTAACTAAATTCTGAGTAGTTTTACCGGCAATATCGAGACTATGACCAAAGCTCAGAAATTTCGGGTTTATTTCTCTTATAAAACGTGAAGGTTGAGAAAATATGGTTTGACCGTTTCTAAACCGACTTTGTGCATAGGAAATTGTACACGATTCTTTTGCCCTCGTGATGGCTACATACATTAACCGTCTCTCTTCTTCTATCTGTTGAAGAGATTCAGATGATAAAATGGAAGGGAAGAGCTGTTCTTCTACTCCTATAATGAAAACATGTTTAAATTCGAGCCCCTTTGCAGCGTGAACTGTCATGAGTGTTACTTTAGCTCCATCCTCAGTTTCATTCTCATCCTGATCAGTGGCGAGGGATACCTCTGATAGAAAGGAATTCATATCGTATCCATCATCACCCGACTCCATCCTTAAGTCTACAAACTCTTTTAAACCACTGAGCAATTCGCTGAGGTTCTCTTGTTTGCTGACACTTTCAGGAGTCTTGTCATGTGCAAGGGAAGCTAAAATTCCTGTCTTATTATAAATAAGTTGACCGACCTCAAAAGCATTATGTCCGCTTTTATTATCTTCAATAAAAGTTTGAATCAATTGTCTGAAATTATCCAATTTCCCTAATGTGCCTTTATTAAGCGGTAATTGATATTCCAAGGGATTCTGAATTATTTCCCAAATACTTTTACTGAATTTGGTTGCCGCACCGGAAAGTTTTTTCATTGTAGTTTCTCCAATTCCACGTGCCGGATAATTAATAATCCTCCTTAATGCTTCATCATCATTAGGGTTAACCGTCAGTCTAAAATAAGCAACTGCATCCTTGATTTCTTTTCTCTGATAGAAAGAAAGGCCTCCATAGATTCTATAAGGTATGTTTCTTTTTCTAAGTGCCTCTTCCATTAATCGGGATTGAGCATTAGTACGGTATAAAACAGCAAAATCATCCAAGGAGGAGGAGGTTGCAAACTTTTTCTTGGAAATTAAAGAACTGACCATAAATGCTTCCTCCATGTCCGAATAAGTCCTGACTATTTCTACCGGAGAACCAACTTCGTTTTGGCTGAAAACACTTTTCCTTATCTGATTTGTATTCTTTTCGATTAGACTTCCTGCAGCATTGACAATGTTTTGTGTAGAACGATAGTTCTGCTCTAATTTAAAGATTTTGAGGTTTGGATATCGCTTCTCCATTGTCAATATATTTGTGATATTTGCACCTCTAAAAGAGTATATACTCTGAGCATCATCTCCTACGACACAAAGTTTCTGTTTTAATTCCGCAAGTTGCGAAATTATAAGATGCTGAGCGAAGTTTGTATCCTGATACTCGTCTACGAGAATATATTGAAAATATTCCTGATAATATTTCTTTATTGATTCATGATCACGAAGGAGAATATTAGTGTAAACCAAGATATCGTCAAAATCCATTGCGTTGGATATCCTGCATCTCTCGCAATATAATTGATAGATTCTTCCCATCAGGGGACGTTTCAACTTACGATCATTCTCATAGTTAGAACTGTCATTTATATATTGCTGGGGAGAAATCAATGCATTCTTTGCATTAGAAATATGAGATGCAACCGAAGATGCCTTATAAAGTTTATCATCAAGACCGAGCTCTTTTATTATCATTTTAATCAATGATTTAGAATCATTGGCATCATATATAGTAAACCCTTCACTGAAACCTATCTCATCAGCATGCCTACGCAAAATCCTCAAAAATATTGAATGAAAAGTTCCCATCCACAGTCTATAGGCAATCCTATTACCAACCATGGCATTAATTCTGTCTTTCATCTCGCGTGCCGCCTTGTTAGTGAATGTCAGGGCAAGTATTCTTGAGGGATCGTAACCGGTATGGAGAAGATCAACAATTTTGTATGTCAAGACACGGGTTTTACCGGAACCTGCACCTGCAATAACCAAAGACGGTCCATCTTTATATGTGACAGCTTCTCGCTGAGCTTCATTTAACGAGGCGAGATAATTATAATCTGGATTACTTTCCATTATTTCTTTTTCAGTTATCACTGAATTGGTTAACTATTTCGTTATAATCTGGTATTGTCGGAATAAAATGATAGGAATCAGACTTATAATCCATTATACAGCAATAATGTTTAAGCCCATTTGATACGATCAGATAACGTGCTTTTAAAGATATATTATATCTCACAATCTGATCAAAGACTGCCTGAGTTATATTTACTCCCGGTGCTTTATATTCTACAATCACAAGAGGTTCACCATATCTATCAATAACCAACGTATCACATCTTTTAGAAGTACCGTTTACCTTTACACCAACCTCATTAGCTATATTGGATATTGGATAATGAAGCTCTGAAACCAACCAGTTAGTAAAATGTCGTCTTACATATTCTTCTGGAGTCAAAGCAACAAATTTATTTCTAACCGGATCAAATAACTTCATTAAACCTCCCTCAAGTTTTAATTTCAAATCGACTTGAGGGAGGTTTAAGGGTGGTAAATTTTTATTCTCTTTCTGAGGTTTCATCTATTACCTTTAACAAAACCATTTTGAGGGGTGTATTCAGAATCGAATATGGAATTCAATAAGTCTGCAAGCCGGAGACCTCCCCGAAGGAACTGCTGCTCAACTATAGGTGTCCAATCAGCGATATAATCGTATTCAATGTTAGTATCTATAGGTGTTGTGTCATAAATTTCCTTGCAGATAAGATAAGATTCCTTACCCCAGGTATCGGGAGTTCCATTCAAAACAATCTCTATCTGTTTTTCTTCTGGAGCCCGGTCCAATTGATCAACCCATTCCGAATAACTCCATTTGTGAGCTGCTTCCGGAATTCTGGAATCCCACACTGTGTGAATATTAGTGGCAGACTTAAAAAATTTCACATACCATTTATTCCCACCTCTATCAGAGGCATGACCTAAATGAAGGGGTTGATGAATATCTCCTAAAAAATGAATAACCATTTTTAATGCCAAAGCTTTTTCCTCTTTAGAAGATTCGGGCGATTGAAGAATATCAACCTGTTCGTAAATTGCATTAACTATATTTCCCTCTTTAATATTAGGTGCATTTTCAAATGTCTTGTCTGCATCGATATTTTTATAATGCCATGTTTTAGAGTAAGCATATTCCGGAGTGTGAGAAGCGTTATCCAGCCAATTTGCATAATAAACAGGTGAATGTCCATTAAGCAATTCTTCTACAGCAACTTTGGTTGCTGGTGTAAAATGTTTCTCTGCTATCGCCGCCACAGTGTCGTGACCCTTCTGACCCCAACCAAAACCGGTTGCCGTACCTAATATTAGAAACACGGAGGAGAAAATTGTCTGTTTTAATTTCATAATTATTTTCAACTAATTATTTTTATTCTTAGATCCATTAGCCTCGTATTCCCTTTCAAGGAAGACTTTTACCTCTCTGAAAAGTTGCGAAGCAAAAACAAAATCATTCAAGCTTTTACTATGACTTCTGAAGATAGTTTTGTCATTACCTTGCCAGTCACAATGTCCCTTATTTATAAAAATTATTTTCTCTCCGATACCTAACACTGAATTCATATCATGTGTGTTAATGACAGTTGTCATCCCATATTCGTGGGTGATATCCGAAAGAAGCTCATCAATCATAATGGAAGTTTTAGGGTCGAGACCTGAATTTGGTTCATCACAGAAAAGGTATTTGGGATTTAACGCAATAGCACGTGCAATTGCCACACGTTTCTGCATACCTCCTGAGATTTCAGAAGGAAATTTTTCATCAGCATTCTCCAGACCCACACGCTTAATACAGAAATGTGCTCTTTCAAGTTGTTCAGCATGAGAAAGTTTTGAAAACATTTTTAAGGGGAACATCACATTTCCCAAAACTGTTTCATTATCAAAAAGGGCCGAGCCCTGAAATAGCATGCCTATTTCAGTGCGTAAACTTCTTCTCTGCTCAGCATTCATGGACCTAAAAGATCTGCCATCATAAAAGATTTCTCCTTCCTCCGGGGTTAACAATCCTATCAGACACTTCATAAAAACGGTCTTTCCGGAGCCGCTTTGTCCAATAATCAAATTTGTTTTTCCGGTATCTAAAGTAGCATTGATATCGTGGAGTATTCTTTGACCATCAAACCATTTTGAAATATTCTTTGCCTCTATCATTGCAGTAAGAGTTTAGTGAGAATAACATCTGCCAAAAGAATGAGTATGGAACTGGATACAACAGCCGAAGTACTTGCCTTACCTACTTCCAAGGCACCCCCTTTTACATAATATCCGTAAAAAGCTGCTATGGAGGCAATCAAAAAGGCAAAAACTATGGTTTTAATTATTCCATACCACACATACCATTCATTGAAAAATGATTGAATTCCAAATATGTAATTCTCAACTGATATCATTGATGTGAATTCAGCTACAAGCCAACCCCCGATAAGACCCATAAACATGGATAATACACATAATACAGGAACAAATAATACAAAACCTATTATTTTGGGGAGTACTATGAAATTCGCTGATTTGACTCCCATAATATCCATGGCATCAATTTGTTCGGTAACCCTCATCGTCCCAATTTCCGATGCAATATTCGAACCTACCTTACCCGCGAGAATCAGGGACATCATGGTGGATGAAAATTCTAAAAGTAGTATTTCTCGGGTGGCGAGTCCCGTAGAGTAAGATGGTATAAGAGGAGACACAATATTTATTGTCATCTGTATGCATATAACTGCTCCAATAAATATTGAAATTATAATCACAAGTGGTATTGAATCAACACCAAGTTTACTGATTTCAAAAAGTAAATTCTTAAAAAACACCTTCCATTTGTCAGGTACTCTGAACACCTGGCTAAGAAATATACAATATTTTCCGAATGTCTTAATTCCTGAAACAATCATCTTCTACTGATTATGCATCACATGGGTTGCCTCTAAAAATAATGTGAATCAATGATTAAAAATTAATTCCTACTATTTTATTCCATGTCGAAATTTTCAATTTGTAAAATTAATAAAAAAGAAGCGCTTGCAAAAATTTTATTCCAATTTCATCAACTATTATGAACTTGAAAGAGGATTTGTATATTTTAATAGTTTTCTTTAATTTTGTTGGTAGATTAAGAATTCAAAATGAACACCTGCAAAGTATATTGAAAGGAGATTAAAATTTAATTTTAACTCTTTACTTATACGAATTTTTTTATAAATCATTATCAGTAGTGGCATTAAATTTTAATTCTTAACTCTGACCTCTAAACTTCAAGTTTGCAGGTCTTTGATAACTTGCAGACTATAGTTGACACAACGATGCTGTCAGTATCATTAACATTTGTGGAAAAAGACTCAAAGACAGGTTTAAGATGGATACATTAAATTCAGACAATACGTTAGTAATCGGAATCGCAGGAGGTACCGGTTCCGGGAAATCTACTGTTGTTAGAAAAATTATTGAAAGTCTTCCCCCGGAAGAAGTTGCGGTAATCCCCCAAGATTGTTATTACAATGACAATGCTCATATCCCTTTAGAGGAACGCCTTAAAATGAACTATGATGAACCGGCTTCGATTGAATGGACATTGCTTACAAATCATATCGACCAATTGAAGAAAGGTAAATCGATAGAGATGCCAACTTACGATTTCATTACTTGCTCTCGCCAGAAAGAAACCATTCATATTTCTCCACGTAAGGTGATTGTTGTAGAGGGAATCTTAGTGCTTACAGATAAGCCTCTTCGGGATATGCTGGATGTAAAAGTATTTGTAGATGCGGATGCTGACGAACGCCTAATTCGTGTTATACATCGAGACTGCATAGAAAGAGGAAGAACTCCTCAGATGGTCATCGACCGTTATTCAGAAACTTTAAAACCTATGCACGAACTATATATCGAGCCTTCTAAAAGATATGCTGACCTAATTATTCCGCAAGGAGGACATAATAAAGTGGCAGTGAAATTGTTAACTGATTATATAAGGTCTCTCCTCCCTTCTTTTAAACAGGATAGATGAGTATTTTTAACAGAAAAAAAGGGAATAAACCCGGAGAATCAGAGAGATTGGATGCTCCTGTCCCTGATATGCAGAAAATCATTGTAAATGAGGTTCTGACTGATTTGGACAACAATGGAGACAAAATTGTAGCTGAAGAAGAACTTATTGTACCGGAAAAGGGTATCTTGCGTACTGAAAATCTCGTAAAACGTTACGGTAAAAGAACGGTAGCCAATCATGTTTCCATTGATGTGACCCAGGGCGAGATTGTTGGATTATTAGGTCCAAACGGTGCTGGTAAAACAACGACCTTTTACATGACAGTTGGCTTAGTTACCCCTAATGCAGGCAAAATTTTTCTCAATGATAAAGACATAACCTCATTCCCGATGTATAAACGTGCTCAATTGGGAATAGGATATCTTCCTCAGGAGGCATCGGTCTTTAGAAAAATGAGTGTTGAAAACAATATTCGCTCAGTGCTTCAGATGACAAATACTTCTGCTGAATATCAAAAAGAGAAGTTAGAAAGTCTGATTAGCGAATTTCACCTTGAAAAAGTAAGAAAGAGTTTGGGCGATCAATTATCGGGAGGTGAACGCAGACGCACCGAGATTGCCAGGTGTCTGGCAATTAATCCTAAATTCATAATGCTTGATGAACCGTTTGCAGGTGTGGATCCTATAGCGGTTGAGGATATTCAGAGTGTAGTGTATAAACTTAAAGAAAAAAATATAGGAATACTGATTACTGACCATAACGCACCGGAGACCTTGAGTATAACAGATCGAGCTTACTTACTTTTTGAAGGAAAAATCCTTTTTCAAGGCACGAGTGAAGAGCTGTCAGAAAACGCTGTAGTAAAAGAAAAATATTTAGGACGTAATTTTATATTCCGAAGAAAAAAATTTGATAACCTATGAATACTTACTTGGAAACTCCTCCTGTTTTTCAAAATAATTCCTTATTGAAATATGGATTACTAAAGAGTGTAGTAATTTTTACACTCTTTTTTATTGGTATGATGCTGGTGGCAAGTTCTATTGTGGGAACCTTGACACTTGTTGTCCCAAGTAATTCAATAACTTTTCTTTATCTTTCAATAGTGGTACAGGCTATCGTAGGGTTCATTGGTACAGCTGTCCTTGCAAGTGCTTTCCTCAGTCAAAAGCCACTAAAGCTTTTATGTTTAAAAAAGGCACCCTCATTGAGACCTATTGCAGGAATTATTATAGCGTATATTATTGCCATTCCTGCAATGAATCAAATAATATACTGGAACGCTAACACTAAACTCCCTGAATCAATGTCGCATATTGAAGAAATATTGCGACAATTAGAAGAAGCTAACGGGGCAGTTTCCGAGATGATGTTATCCGGCACTTCTGTTTTCACCCTGTTGTTAGGAATAGTGGTAATAGGAGTACTTACCGGGATAAGCGAAGAAATGTTATTTAGAGGTGCACTACAAAGAATTATTGGAGAAAAAAGTAGTAAAATTGTTGCAATCTGGATTTCCGCCTTTATTTTCAGCGCTATTCATTTTCAATTTTTCGGTTTTATACCGCGTATGCTTTTAGGAGCATGGTTTGGGTATATATTGTTATGGACTGGCTCTACATGGAACTGTGCTTTCGCACATGCCCTAAATAATTCTATGGTAGTTATTATAACCTGGATAACTAACCGTGGGATTGATTTGGAAAATCTTGATTCATGGGGTGTAGCGACAACCGGATTCCCCTGGTTGCCGGCAGGAAGTCTACTAATGTTTGCGGGATTTATCATTTTAGGACGTAATTTCTTCTTCCTCAATGGCAAAAACTAATCTATCATTCTCGACAATAATGTCGGAAATTTCTCGAAAGAGTTTTGCTCCCATATATATTTTAATGGGAGAGGAACCATATTATCTCGATAAAATAGTTGAAGCTTTAGAAAAAACCGTTGTAGCAGAAGAGGACAAAGACTTTAATCAATCAATATTTTATGGAGCGGAGGCGGATTTGGAAGCGGTAGAAGCCTCAGTTCGCCAGTATCCTATGATGGCTGAGAGAAGACTGGTCATTCTAAAAGAGGCTCAAAGTCTCCAAAACGCCAAGATATCATTGGACAAACTCGCAGGGGTTGTAGAGAAGCCTTCAGAATCAACAGTTTTTGTGATTGTATTTAAAGGTGATAATCTTAACAGCACCTCTCAGTTGATGAAAGCCACTACAAAATCTGATGCGATAGTATTCAAGAGTCCCTTAATTCGTGATTATCAGCTGGGTACACCAATCAAAGAATATTGTAATTCCCATAATTGTTCAATTGATGATAAAGCTTCTTCCTTATTAGCGGAATTTGTAGGTAATAATCTGAATAAACTTTTTAGTGAAATCGACAAGTTATTAGTGGCCGCCGGTAATAATACCAGGAGAATCACTTGTGAGTTGATAGAAGAAAATATTGGAATAAGTAAAGATTTCAATAACTTCGAACTGCAAACAGCGTTAGCAAACAAGAATTATTCCAAGGCTATTCAGATTGTTGAATATTTTAAGAAAAACCATACTAAACATCCTACAATTGTCACGACCGGAACTATCTTTGGCTTCTTTTCAAAATTAGTAATAGCAAATTTTGCGAAAGATCAGTCAGATTCTTCAATCATTAAGGAATGTGAATTAAAAAATTCTTACGCTCTTAAAGATTTAAGGGTAGCACAGGCAAATTACAATCCCCTGCAATCCTTAAAGGCCATTGGATTAATTCGTGAATTTGACTCTTCTTCCAAAGGGATTGATTCGACACAAAATGAATATGATTTACTTCGGGAATTAATCTTTAAATTAATTACAGTTAATTAAAATTTAACTAATTAAAAATTATAAGAATAAAAATAATGATTCTAAACTTTTAACTTTAAGAAACAAAATGATTATTTATATTTCCGGCACCGGGAATTCAAGATATGCTGCCGGACTTTTACATAAAAATCTTGGTGAAGATCTTTACTTTCTTCCGGACACTGATCTTGAAAAGATAGATCTCTCCCGAGAAAAAAAATTAATATTCGTTTTTCCCATATATTCCTGGGGTGTGCCTCCGATAGTGTTGAAATATATTGAAGGTTTATCGCAAGAAACATGTACCAAACTTAAGAATCTTAAAATATACATGGTATGTACATGCGGTGATGAGACAGCATTAGCACCGGAAATGTTGGTGGAATGTTTAGCAGAAAAGGAGTTGTCTTTATCCGGAGGATGGAGTGTGATAATGCCAAATGATTATGTATTGCTTCCGGGCTTTAATGTGGACAATAAGGATTTGGAAATGGAAAAACTCGACAAAGTTCCGGATCGAATAAAGAAAATCTCAAGGAGTATTCTGGAAGATAAAACTGAATATGATTATTCCCGTGGTTCAATTCCATATTTAAAAACAAAGTTAATTTATCCGTTGTTTAAAAAATGGGGTATCTTTCCCTCCAAATGGAACTGGACCCAGGAATGTATCAGTTGTGGAAAATGTGTGAAAGCTTGTCCGGTGAAAAACATTTCATTTAAAGGTAATCATCCTTTATGGGGGAAACATTGCATTTCATGTTTGGGATGTTATCATATCTGTCCTGTTCATGCAATCGAATATGGGAAAAGCACAAGACATAAAGGTCAATATTACTGCCGGAGAAAACCCTGAAATAAAAATGAATTAATTATGAAAAAAATTCTTCTAACATTAGCTGTATGTTTTGCTTCAATTACTATGGGTGCGCAAAACTTAATAGTTATGAGTAAAGAGGGTAGAGTTTTCGACCAACCTAATAACAAATCGTATCCTACCACAAATAGGAATGGTGAAAATGTAATACTATCTCCCGGGATGGTTTTCCCCTCTTCAAACAAAGAAAATGGATGGGTTATGATACAATATACTCCGGGATTGCAGGGATATATTTTCTCACAACTTACTGCCGGCTCTGATCTCCTGGGTAAACCTGTTGGTGGAAAATATATAACAGCAAATAGCAACAAACCCGTAGAAATTTACAATTCTGGAAATCAGTGGAAAATTAACGTTTCAAATAACACTTTTGATGGTGAAGAATCTGAAAATATCGTGATTTTCAAAAATGAATTTTCTAATATTGTATACTCACTGGTGGTTCTAAACGGAAAACCATTAGTTATGGACTATAACAACGAAATCACTAAATTTTTCTGATTTAAATATTATCAACCTCAAGAAAGTTGTTAATCAATTTCTCTGATAGATATCAAAAGCAAGAGCTTTGAGTGAACTCAGTGCTCTTGCTTTTTAATTGACAATTATGTTCGTAAATTCGTACTTAATTTACTTTAACTTACAAAGTTCCTTCAATTTTTCAACCGCAGAATTTAGCCCCTCTGCATCTTTTCCACCGGCTTGAGCAAAGAAGGGTTGTCCTCCTCCACCACCTTTAATTAGCTTAGCAGCCTCACGTATATAATTACCAGCATGATGTCCTTCTTTAACCAATTCATCTGATATGTAGAGAGTAAGCATCGGTTTTTCATTAATCTTCGTAGCGCCGATAAATATCAACGGTTCTTTGACACTCTTTTTGAAATAGAATGAGATATTTTTAACCATATCTCCGGGAATAGGACCTGTAATAGATACAAATTTGATACCGTTGATATCTTCTGCTTCAGAAAGAATTCTATTACCGAGCGAGATAACCTTCTCCTCCATAAACTGTTCAATACGTTTATGCAGGTCTGCATTCTCTTTAATAGTTTTTTCCACTGCGGTTCTTATATCATGACTGTTCCCAAGAATAGCACTAACAGTGAGGATATCATCTTGCATAGAATCAAGAAGTTTTTCTACACCTCTTCCGCTAAGAGCTTCAATTCTGCGTATTCCGGCAGCAATTGAACTTTCCGAAACAATCCTGACCATACCAATATTTCCGGTATTCTCAACATGTGTTCCACCACAAAGTTCTATCGATTCTCCGAATTTTACAACTCTCACTTTATCACCATATTTTTCACCAAAGAGTGCCATTGCTCCCATAGCACGGGCCTCTTCAATAGGTAAGTCTCTGTGTTCCTCAAGTGGAGTCGCCTTACGGATTCGTTCATTTACTAAATGCTCTACTTTCCTGATTTCTTCAGGTGTTAATTTTTGGTAATGGGAAAAATCAAACCTTAAAGAATCCGGAGTCACAAGTGAGCCTTTCTGTTCCACATGACTACCCAAGACTTCTCGAAGAGCTTCATGAATTAAGTGAGTTGCCGAATGATTGGCCGATGTAGCTATTCGGGACTCAAGATCAATGGTTGCGATAAACGTATCGGATGGGTTGGCAGGCAGATTTTTAGTCAGATGAACCCCTATATTATTTTCTCGTTTAGTGTCATAGATTTCAATCTTATTACCTTCCGAATCTGTCAGAGACCCTTTATCTCCAGTTTGTCCACCCATTTCAGCATAAAAAGGTGTCTTATCCAGAATAATCTGATAATACTGTTTCCCCTTTTGCTGGACTTTCCTATAACGCAGAATCTTGGCTTCAACAGTATGCGTGTCATATCCAACAAACGATTGATCACCTGGTCTGACTTCAATCCAATCTCCCGTTTCAACAGCAGCGGCGTTTCTCGCTCTCTCTTTCTGCTTGTTCATTTCTGAGTCAAACTCTTCCTTATTGAGATTCATACCTTTTTCCCGAAGGATGAGTTCTGTTAAATCCAAGGGGAAACCGTAGGTATCATAAAGAGTGAATGCATCCAAACCGGAGATACTCTTCTTTCCCGATTTTTCAGCTTTTTCAATGACATTATCAAGAAGTCGAATACCATTATCAAGAGTTCGAAGGAAAGAATCTTCCTCCTCTTTAATAACCTTACGGATTAACTCTTGCTGCGCTTTTAACTCCGGATATGCTTCTCCCATCTCTGCAACAAGACAATCCACCAGTTTGTATATAGATGCTTCTTTTTGATTTAGGAAAGTGTAAGCATATCTAACGGCTCTTCGTAAAATTCTCCTAATTACATATCCTGCTTTAGCATTTGAAGGAAGTTGTGAGTCCGCAATAGAGAATGCGATTGTCCTGATGTGGTCAGCAACAACACGCATAGCAACATCTACCTTTTCATTTTCTCCATATTTCAAACCTGAAATTTTTTCAATCTCATGGATGAGGGGAGTGAAAACATCAGTATCATAATTAGATTTCTTCCCCTGAAGAGCCATACATAAACGTTCAAATCCCATTCCGGTATCTATTACCTTGGCAGGGAGGGGTTCAAGACTTCCATCCGATTTACGGTTATATTGCATAAAGACAAGATTCCAGATTTCTATCACCTGGGGATTGTCTTTATTAACCAATAATGCCCCATCTACTGAAGCTCTTTCTTCATCACTTCTGAGATCAATGTGAATTTCTGAACATGGACCACATGGACCGGTATCACCCATTTCCCAAAAATTATCATGTCGGTTTCCATTGATAATGTGTGTTGCAGGAAGATGTTTTAACCATATCTCCGCAGCTTCATTATCCCTTTCAAGACCATCCTCAGGATACCCTTCAAATACAGTGGCATACAGTCGGGAAGGATCAAGTTTAAGAACATCAACAAGATATTCCCAAGCCCAATCAATTGCTTCTTTCTTAAAATAGTCGCCAAAACTCCAATTCCCCAACATTTCGAACATTGTATGATGGTAAGTGTCGTGGCCAACTTCTTCAAGATCGTTATGCTTTCCGGAGACCCTCAGACATTTTTGAGAATCAGCAACTCTATGCGCTTCTGCCGCGCGATTTCCCAAAATAATGTCCTTAAACTGATTCATGCCGGCATTGGTAAACATCAATGTCGGATCATCTTTTATAACCATTGGAGCGGAAGGTACAATTTTATGTCCCTTCGACTCAAAAAAATGCTTAAATGATTCTCTTATCTCCTTGGAATTCATAAGACCTTTTTTCTCAAATTTTATTAATATATAAGATTTTTCCACTTTTAGGGTGACTCCTTACGATTTGCAAATTTAGTGTATTTTCTATACTTTTGCAACTCGGGATTTATCAGAATTTTTAAAATTAAACGTGGCGAATATTTTTTATACATATAATCCGGACACCGATAATTTTGAACGCTTCTATCCTTCCTGGAAAACACGTCTTAAGGAAATCGTCAAAATTATTTTGGCGGGGTCGGTTATTGCTGTGATTTCTCTTTTAATATACTTTAATTTCTTTGAAACACCGACTGAATCCAAACTAAGAGAAGAAAATAATGCTTTGCATGCACAATTTAATGTCCTCGACCGACGTCTTTCAAATTCCCTTAAAGTAATGGAAAATATCAGGGATCGCGATGATAACTTTTACCGAGTTTTGATGCAGCTTGACCCATTGTCCACCACCAAAAGATATGCGGGTCTTGACAATGAAGAAAGATATAAGGGTTTAAGAAAACTATCCGACGCTTCACTTTTAGAACGACTGTCCCGTCAAATGGACCTCCTGGAAAGGAGTATCTATGCACAAAGTCTTTCTTTTGACCAATTAAAAAGTGCGGCTGAGGATCAAAAAGAAAAAATTGACAGAATGCCCGCTGTTCTACCCATCAATATTAATGATTACACCTTATCTTCCGGTTATGGATTGCGTCGAGACCCCGTCACCGGCTCCTCAGCTTTTCACGCAGGTCTTGATATTGCTGCAAAACCCGGCACTCATATATATGCTACTGCTGATGGCGTAGTTCGTGAGGCTGAACGCAAAGGAGGATATGGAAATTGTATTGATATAGACCATGGTTTTAATTACCTTACCCGATACGGACATCTTGACAAAATACTTGTGCATCAAGGTCAAAAAGTTAAGAGGGGAGAATTAATTGGATTAGTAGGATCAACCGGTAAATCTACCGGTCCCCATCTCCACTATGAAGTACGTTTCAAGGATGAACCTCAGAATCCTATAAACTATTTCTTTATGGATATTACAGCAAAAGAATACGATGAGATGATACGGATAGCGGAAGACGCTGCTAATGTTATGGATTAAATTTCAGGAGTCTTGGAAGAACTTGATAAGAAATATTATAAAATAAAAGATGTTGCCGATTTCGTAGGTGTTACTCAATCCACTTTAAGATTCTGGGAAAAGGAATTTCCTGAAATATCACCCATGAGATCACCAAAGGGTATTCGTTATTACACTCCCAAAGATATCGAAACGCTTCGGATTATATATTTTTTGCTCCGCGAAAAAGGGATGAAAATTGAAGCTGCAAAGTATCAGATTTCGGTGAATAGAAAAAACTTGAGTAAGCGGCTGGAAATAATTGAAAATCTGGAAAATATCCGTGATGACCTTCAGAATCTTCTTGCTTCTTTAAATAAAAGGTAAAATGAATTTTGAAATAGAACATAAATACCTGGTTAAAGATTCTTCGTATAAAGATTTGGCTACTCAAACTGTTAAAATCACACAGGGATACCTCAATAAACAACCGGAAAGGACAGTCAGAGTGCGAATTGCCAATCATGAAGCATTTCTTACGATTAAAGGAAAAAATGAGGGTGATACCAGAATAGAAATGGAATATCCAATTCCGTTAAATGACGCTCATGTCTTGCTCGGAATGTGTGAAAAACCGATTATCAGAAAGATACGATATATTATTTATTATAAGGGAAACAAATGGGAGGTAGATGAATTTTTATCTACTCCGGATCCTTTAACTGTTGCCGAGATTGAATTATCCCATTCCGGTTTCCATTATGAACTTCCTCCGTTTATTGGAGAGAATGTAACAGGTAATCCTAAATATTATAACTCAAATTTATAATTCACTATATCACAAAGCTGAAGCCTTTCTGAAACTAAAGAATCGACTTGTCAGAAACACATGATATGTATCAGATAAAGACTATAGAGATTAAAAAAATTTTTATTCTCTTATTATTTAACATATTTCAACTATCCGGTATTTATGCCGACACATCAGATAGCGTAGATATCATAAATGGGGTAGTAGTAGATGATTTTACCTCCGAAACGTTGCCTTTGGTAACAATCCGTACAATTCCGGGATATAAAGGCTCTATTACAGATCTTGATGGTAAGTTTACAATTTCAGCTCTCCATTCAGATTCCTTGTCTTTTATAGTATCCGGATATGTTCCTCGTACATTGGGTATTGAAGATATTATTGGTGAGGATTATATTATACGTCTTCAACCAAACTCAAGACGACTCGCAGAAGTAACAGTAAAAGGGAAACGTCCAAAATATTCTAAGAAAAATAATCCGGCTTATGATTTAATGAAAAGAGTGAGAAAGGATGCACCAAATTTAAACCCTTTATCTCAATCAAATTACGGTTATAACTATTATAATAAAATATCATTAGGTTTAAATGGCATTGAAGCTCCGGAAAAGGGAAAAATGGCTTTCTTGAGAGAATATACGGATTCATCCATAATTTCGGGAAATCCGATTACACTCCTAAGCATTAAAGAGAGAGCCGGAGAATTTAAATCTATTAATAATACTTCAATAAATCTTGTGTTGGGTGAACGTTCTGAAGGTATTGACGGAGGGTTTGAAAAAGAGAATATTCGCAAAATGCTTGATGATGCTCTTCGTGATATAAATATTAATGACAATGATATTATTCTTTTACAGAATAGATTTGTTTCTCCTATAAGCAGGATAGCCGATAACTTTTACCATTATTACATCACAGACACCATTGTTAACCCAACTGGTGAGAAATTGATTGAATTATCATTCACTCCCTCCAACTATGAATCTTTTGGTTTTAACGGTAAAATGTGGATAGGATCCAAAGATTCCTTATGCTTTGTAGACAGCATTGAGATGCGAATTCCAAAGGCCACAAATATTAATTATGTAAATAATCTTTTAATCCGTCAGAAATTCCATTTAGATAACTCCAATTATCTTCATAAAGAGAAAGACGACATGAGCCTGGAGATTCAACTTATACCTGGAACACCGGTATTTTATGGTCGTAAAATATCACTTTTTTCTGACTTCGACAGTAATCCAGATGAAAATTTCTCAAATGATAAAAAAAGAGAATTTTTCCAATTGGATAACGGGGAGTTCATGCTTGCAGAAGCTACAGCACGCAATGAAGAGTTCTGGGGAAATGCACGACTTGTACCATTAACAACAGCAGAGGAGAAGATGGGGTCCTTACTCGGAAGATTAAGACGAATGCCATGGTTCTATTGGGGAGAAAAAATTCTTTCCATTCTTGTTGCCGGTTATTGGGAGCCCAAACCGAATTTCCCGATAGCTTTCGGACCTGTAAATACCCTCATAAGTTATAATGATGTAGAGGGAGTAAGACTTCGCGTAGGGGGAATGACAACTGCTGCTTTGTCCCAGCATTTTTTTGCCCGAGGATACGGAGCATACGGTTTTCATGATAATCGCTGGAAATATAGTGCCGAAATGGAATATTCCTTAATTCCCAAAAATAAGCATGCCAAAGAATTCCCGGTTAATTCTTTTAAACTTCTCCATAAATATGATGTTGACTTTTTGGGACAACATTATCCTTTTACAAACTCCGATAATGTTTTCCTATCTTTAAAACGTGAAGGCTCATATCCTGCAACATATTTACGCACTTCACAATTTGAATATAAACATGAGTATTATAATAATTTCTCTTTTACTATTGGAGTAGAAAACAATATCATGTATGATTCCAGAAATGTCAGATTCGTTAATGGGTTCGGTGAAAGAATCAATCATTTCTCTCAAACATCGCTATATCTGACTCTCCGGTGGGCACCGGGTGAGAAATTCATTCAAGGAAAGACTATGAGAGCCCCTGTCAATATGGATGCACCTGTCTTCCAGCTTTCCCATAAATATGGGCCCAGAAGATTATTTGACAGTTTTTACGAAATGAACTGTACCGAATTATCAGTATTTAAGAGGTTTTGGTTTTCAGCATTCGGTTATATGGACGTTACGCTTAACGCCGGTTATATGTGGAGCAAAGTTCCCTTCCCCGCTCTATTATGGCAAAACGCAAATCTTTCTTATACTATCCAGCCTGAAAGTTTTTCTCTTATGAATCCTATGGAATTCGCCACAGACAAATATGTTGCTGTTCATTTGACATATTGGGCTAACGGGGCCTTATTTAATCTCATTCCCGGATTTAAAAGACTCAAACTTCGAGAGGTAGTAACCTTTAAAGGGGTGACAGGGGGACTATCAGCTAAAAACAACCCTTATCTGAACCCTAAGGAATTACAGTATCCGGCGGGTATTCATCCTCAGAAAATGTCAGGCACTCCGTATATGGAGGCTGGAATCGGAATAGACAATATCCTTACTTTTCTAAGGATTGATTATATATGGCGCTTGACTTATCTTAATTCACTTGATGTTGATAAATCAGGTTTAAGAATTTCATTACATTTCTCTTTTTAATATATATTATTATTAATCTGCTACTTACAAATTATTCAAAAAATTTTTTTAAAATAATGATAAAAAAATAAAAATTTTTAAAACATTTTTTTCTTCTCCAATGTTATATAGACAAAACCAATTAAAACGCAAAAACAATGAAAAAGCAAGAATCATTCAAAGAGAAATTAATCGGACTTCAGGGCAATCTTATGAGTTTTGCATACCAGTTGACAAGCAACCGTGAGGAAGCTTCAGATCTTCTTCAGGATACTACGCTCAAGGCTCTGGATAATGAAGAAAAATATGTTGACAATGTCAACTTCAAAGGATGGATTTTTACCATCATGCGTAATATCTTCATCAATAATTATCGCAAAACTGTACGTCAAGCAACAGTTATCGATAAGACCGAAGATCTTTATCACCTCAACATATCTCAAGACTCCGGTCTTGATACTCCCGAAGGTTCATTTGCAGTTAAAGAGATAACCAAAGCTGTTGGGGAATTTTCAGATGACTATCGTATTCCTTTCAATATGTATGTTGCAGGTTATAAATATCACGAAATTGCAGAGAAGCTCGACCTTCCATTAGGAACTGTTAAAAGTCGTATCTTCTTCGCACGCAAACGTCTTCGCAGTCAGCTTGCTGATTACCAAGCATAAATAGAGATATTAATTTCAATTAAAAATAAGCCTTAAATTAAAGTTGTTATGTTCCTTGATCTTATTAAAGCGTTATTCGCTCCTAAAACTACTATGAAAGTACAACCGGTATATTTGTACAATAGAGTTAGAAACAGATATTATTAATATAATTAAAGATATTGCGTTAAAATTGGTATTTAAATGGTGTGTCAAATAATTAGGCACACCATTTTTTTGTAACTTTCCTCTAAAACGTAATGTAGATGGTAGGGGTAATATTAAT
>CAZDWB010000004.1:46575-91652 GCA_964509225.1 uncultured Sangeribacter sp. | reverse complement strand
AGCATCAAGGCTTGCGTTTTTCGATTTCCTTTCCTCAAATGAGGAATGAACTCTAATGCAAAATTAGTAATAATTTCCCAACCTACAAAATTATAACGAAGAAAACTCCCTTTTAAGCATATGAGGGTGTATAAAAAACAGGAAATTTCAAGATTTTCCGTACCTTTACAGTTAGGATATGAATAAGACGTTTAACATCTAAGAATATGGCAAGTCTGAAAACCCGGAAACTCAGAATGTAGAATTTAAGGAAAGCTGGAGAGACGAATACCTCAAGTGGGTATGCGGCTTTGCAAATGCTTATGGTGGCTACATTTATATCGGGGTAGAAGATGATTCACATAAGATTGTAGGCGTAGAAAATAGCAAGCGTCTTATGGAAGATATTCCGAATAAGATAGTTACACATCTTGGTATTGTAGCTGATGTTAATTTGCGACAAGTTGAAGGACTTGATTACATAGAGATTATTGTCGCTCCGAGTAATATTCCCATCTCATACAAAGGTGCTTATCACTATCGTTCCGGGAGTACAAAACAGGAGTTGAAAGGTGCCGCACTTCAAGATTTTCTCCTTAGGAAATTAGGAAAAACTTGGAACGATGTATGTATTGACGAAGCGAAAATAGAAGATATTGACCGCAATTCCATTGAATATTTTTAAGCAAAGGCATTGCTGCACAGCGTATCCCGGAAACATTGCAAATCGCTTCGACTGAAGAAATATTGACATCGCTTCAACTGATTGATGATAATGGAAAATTGAAAAATGCAGCCATATTATTGTTTGGCAAAAATCCGTTGAAGTACTTCCATAGCGTTGAATTTAAGATTGGTCGTTTTGGTCGGGACCAATCGGATCTCTTAATTCAGGATATAGTCGAAGTTAATCTTATTGAAATGGCGGATAAGGTCGTGGATATTTTGAAAGCGAAGTATCTTGTTTCACCCGTGCGGTTTGAGGGTATGCAACGTTATGAGACGCTTGAAATTCCCATTGAGGCATTGAGAGAGATAATTTTCAATGGTATTGCTCATAAGAATTATATGGGTCCGGCTATTCAAATGCACGTATATGATGACCGCATAGAGATATGGAATGACGGCACTCTCCCTGAAGGTTATACTGCTGATACAATATATTCTAATCATCCGTCACGTCCTCGAAATCCGAAGATTGCCGGTACTATGTTTAAGGCAGGATTTATTGATACTTGGGGGAGAGGATATAATAAGATATACACCGGATTTGAAAAGAACGGTTTACCAATTCCGACAGTGTCGGAGCATTTTGGAGGCGTTCAAATAGTTATTGAACGTACTTATTTTAAACAACTTAATAAAAATGTCGGAAACGATGTCGGAAATTCGACTCAAAAGAAAATTGCAGAAAGGTATATTGCAATTAAGGAACTAATAAAAAATCCCTTTATTACAGCACTTCAACTCTCAGAAAAGTTAGACGTATCGGATAGAACTATTGAGCGAGATATAGCTAAACTACAAAAAGCCGGTATGTTGATAAGGGAGGGTGATAGGAATAGAGGTCGTTGGATTGTAATTAAATAATTAATAAAATCAAGAGCCTTTCTTTGGAAAAGCCCTTGAAGGAGAGAGGGAGACAGAGTTCTAATGCCGCAGAACACTACTTGCAAGTTGACAGTGAAGGCGACACGAACCTTGAAGCCGGGCAGGTCTTCAACGGAGTTGAAATAGAGATGTTTGGAAAAAAGAAGCGTCCACAACTTGCTGATTTTTCAGCAAAGGTATGGACGATATGACGGTTGCGAAAAGACGCTTATTCTATGATGTCATTCTTCAAAATATTACAAAAGTCATCAAAAAGCAAGTGGTATTCATACCCTTTCTTCTCACCCAGCGTAACGAATATAAGATTTTGTTCGGGATCGCAGAATAAGACTTGACCGAACAAGCCCAGGGCGAAAAATCGAGGTGTTACGTATAATTCACCGTCCTTTTGACTTATTATGTTGTTCCATCCATAGGAATACGCCTCATTATCTAAGGATGCGTGGGTTGAGCGATTTATCCAGTCCTCGCTTACAATACGCTTGCCGTCATGAACTCCCCCATTTAGAAATAATCTGCCAATGAGAGCGAGATTTCTTACATCGGTAGCGATACCACCATAAGCCTTTGCTTGGTGGTGCTTTTTGCTATCGAGAGCAAAATAAGCATCGGATTCCATATTAAGGGGCTTCCATACTCTATCTTGTAGATACTCGGCAAGTGCTTGGTTGGTTGCCCTCTCAATTACAACTCCTAAAATTGCGGTAGCAAGAGAATTGTAATAATGCTTTGAGCCGGGTATATCTTTGAATTTTGATTTGGAAATGAAGTCAACGACATCATTTCCGTAATAGAGTTTTGCCATTTTTGAAAATGGATTCCAACCATATCCCTCCTTGAAGTCAAGACCGGTACGCATATCAAGCAGATGCTCAATAGTCAGCTGTGAAAAATATGGATCGGCTTTTGATAACTCAGGTATATATTTTGTGACTGTGTCGCTCACACTTCCGATTTTACCTTCATCAATTGCAATGCCACATAGTAATGATGTTACCGCCTTTGAGATGGAGAATATATTCACAGGTTCATGTTTTTGGACGTTGCCAAAGTATTCTTCCAACAATATAGAGTCATTGCGGACAATTAGTAACGCACCGTTACCACGTACTCTTGCAAAATACTCTCCTATGGTTTCGCTATGGAATTGACCGCCATTGAATTTCGTAGTTTTGAAATATGTGTTGGGGGAATCGATTAGTATTTTTTTTATCGTATCATCGGCGGAAATTGTATCTAATGCGAAATTTGTATATGTATGAGTAGTAGGAGTTCCACACTTGATTGCTCTGAATGCCGTACAACCGGTAAGACATAAGAGCGTCAGCAATAAATATGTAAAACGTCTAAGCATAACGCGCAAAGTTACGCATTTTCAGTTAGTTATCAAATAAAAACTTCGAGGTCATTCACGCGGAAGATGCAGCAGTCGCGGACACGGCGCTCTTCACACGATTCAGGAATCCTCGCTGAATAATTCATCGGGAGTGAGGAATTCTATTGCTCTGGCTCCCTTATGAGTACCTGTGAGATAGGCGATTCTGTCGTCCGGTTCTAAATGTCCCGACTCTACTATCTTCCTTACCGCCCTTACAGAATGTCGTGGAATCACGTCAGTAGGATGATGATCATAAAAGGCAAACACGCCGTAACTTAATGATAACCATCTCTGCACAGATATGTTATGACATATTGCATAAGTGGGGTTGTTTCCACGGAAAGAAGAAATAAATCTGGCTGATACGCCCCTGTATGCATCGGTAAAAATTCCTTTAGTGCCTAACTGCTCCTCCGATAAAACAGCTTCACGTGCCAGAAAAGAGGTTACATCGCAATCCATCAATGGTGGTACCTCCATTCTGTGTGATAAGGATTGCTCCACTTCCCGTGCCACTTTAGTCATGGTTCTGACAGCTTCAAGGGGATACTTCCCGTTTGCGGTCTCGCCGGAAAGCATCATGGCATCCACTCTCTGATACACCGCATTTGCCACATCTGAAATCTCCGCTCTTGTAGGACGTGGATTCCGAATCATCGTATGAAGCATCTGAGTTGCAACTATCACCGGTTTATGATGTGCTATACATCGATTAATCATCATCATCTGAATTCCCGGTATTTTCTCTGCAGATACCTCAATTCCAAGGTCTCCACGTGCCACCATTATACCGTATGATGCCTGAAGTATCTCATCAAAATTATCCACACCCTCCTGATTCTCAATCTTGGATATTATCTTTGTCTTTGCTCCAAGACCATCGAGAATATCCTGCACCTCCTTGACATCGGCTGCAGAACGAACAAAAGAATGTGCAATAAAATCCACACCTAATTCTACTGCATATCCAATATTCCTTCTGTCGCGCTCCGTAACAGCGGGTAAATCCACGCGGACCCCCGGGATATTGACACTCTTTCGCGACCCCAACATTCCATCATTCTCCGCTATTACCTCTACTATCCCTTCCCGAATTGTTTTGACCACAAATTCCATCTCACCGTCATCTATCAGTATTCTGACTCCGGGTTTAAGCAATTGTGCAATGTTAGGATAATTGAGCGCTATTTTGGAAGAGGTGGTGAAAGTATCGGGATTTCCCGTTAGCTCCACCACATCTCCCGAATGAAATTCTACCGGTTCTCCGGTCAGAGTGGCTGTGGTACCTATCTCCGGTCCCTTGGTATCCATCATGATTCCCAGCGATTCATCTGCTGCCCGAGTATTTTCCACTATCTTCTTAAACCCTTCATAATCAAGATGGGCAGAATTCATCCTGACAACATTTATCCCGGCTTCCGCCAAAGATTTAATAAACGCAACTTCACAATGTTTATCCGAAATAGTTGCTACTATCTTTGTGAATTTCTTCATTTTAATTATCCTGTAGTTTATAAGACGGGTGAAAATACCCGTTATTTTTTACAAATCGGCTGGAATTAGTAATCTCAATAGTTTTTTATTAAAATAGTATTACCGCTTGCATAGGGTATTACTTTCATTTTTTAAGCAGAGACTCCGCATAAGCATAATCAGGCTCTGTAGTGATGTCTTCACAAACCTTAGTCCCAATAACTTCTCCATCCTCATTGAAAATAACCAAGGCACGTGCATATAAACCGCGGAGCGGTCCATCTTCTATGCGAACACCATACTTTTCACCAAAATCACTTCTGAATCCACTTCCGGTCATGACATTGTCTATTCCGTTAGCTGTGCAAAAACGTGTGGCGGCAAACGGCAGGTCCATTGAAACACATACCACCTTAGTATCCGGCAATTTTGAGACCTCTGAATTAAATCTTCTAACAGAAGCAGCACAGACTTCTGTATCCATACTCGGGAATATATTAAGCACTACTCTACTCCCCTTAAGTGATTCAAGTGTAATTTCCGATAAATCCTGGGCTACAAGGTGAATTTCCGGTGCTTTGGCACCTACTGCCGGAATCTCGCCATGGAGATTCATTTTCAAACCATTCATTGATACGGTATTCATATCCAAATTTCTTCTTTTTATTATAATTATTTATAATTAGTCTTTATAATCTTAACGCCACAACAGATGTGAAGGTTGAAATATATTGATAATTGAATGTCTTTTATACTTCGCGAAAAAAAATTCCTTCTCTTTTTAAGACCCGGAGAGACGATAGAATTTGAATTAAATTTCTTAATTTTGCCACAAAATCATCGATGATATAATCGTCACATAAAAGTATGGAATCCAGCATTTACGTCAGTGCACCCATGACCGGTGCTCCCGGGAAATATGAAACCGAGCTTCAAAAAGCTATCTATAAATTATTGACAGATAAAGAAATCCCATTCCAGCGAGTTGAAAATGACCCTGCAATTACTATGGAAGACTGTAAAGCCATTGATAAAGCCTTCGGCAATCCCACAGTCAAAACAGTCTTTCTTACAAATCGTCAGAAAACACTATTCTATCTTTATGTGATGCCTGCCTCTAAACCGTTTGTGACCAAAGAATTCGGAGCTTCATTGGGTATACCCCGTGTGTCATTCGCCTCTGCCGAACTTCTTATGGAAATCCTTGGCACTCCCCACGGGGCTGCCTCCCCTCTAAGTTTAATCAACGACAAAGATTTGAAAGTCAGAGCCATTATCGACCGTGAAATATTGGAATTTCCCAAAATTTCTGTCACCGATTCATCCTTACATGGATTTATCTCTCTCACCCCCTCTGATTTAATAGAAAAATTCATACCCTCAACTAACCATACGGCAGAAATCATCTGACCCAAATGTCTGAATTTTATCATTATCTTCATTAAATACTCTCCACTCCAAATACTTTTACTGTTTTAAATCTTAACAAATGTTAATATTTAAAACCCACAATAGGAATAATGTTAAATAATACTAAATCGTAAAGAATTTTATATGTTTTAGAATATTGTTTTAAAAAATATTTATAACTTTGTAGTGAGTTTTTCATGGTATTAGATTTTAAGGTTAACACGAAGGTTGGTTGTCGGGATGACAATCAATTTTTTTATATCCCAATCTGTACTCCTATGCCATTGAACCCGATTCGTTGAAATAATTTGTCGCTCTATCATTAAAATTCTATTTTTGTGATGACAATAACCATAGATTCTATATGGCTCAAATGATTCCGGTTTCCATAATATTTAAAAGATATTGAACCTTATACATCGAGCCTGACCAAAATCCCTTATCTCTCAAAATGAGAAAGGTTCCCGGTCAGTGATAGAATCCCAAACATGAAACCGTAAGATAAATGATAGAGAATAACCGTTATAAAACCACCGAAACCTGGGTGTACATTGTAATCTGGGGGACGGTGGTGCTCTTATATCTCTTAGACACCATACAGGAGCACGCCATTACGGATGCACCGATATTTGAATGGGGTATAATTCTGAAAATGTTTAGAATCCTGCTTCCATTTTTCACACTCTTCCTGATTAATAATTTCATTCTCATTCCACGACTGCTGCTAAAAGACAAGATTCTCCCCTATTGTCTGATAATCCTCGCTTTATTTCTTCTCATTTTCGAGGCACAATATCTGTTTTTTCATTTTCAGGTGCAACCCCGCCTTCCTCATCCCCCAAGACCATGCAAGCCCAGACACCACCTCCTCTCATTCCCCTTTCTACTCGATTTAGGATATTTACTTCTAACCATTGGGGGCAACATTGCCATCGTAATGATTTTCAAATGGTTTGGCTACCGGCTTGAGAAAGAGGCTCTTCAGACGGTAGATGCCGAAAACCGTCTTTCATATCTAAAAGAGCAGATTAACCCTCATTTCTATCTAAACATGCTCAACAATATCCATGGAATGATTGATATCAATCCCCTTAAAGCTCAGGAGATGCTGGTAGATATGTCAAAATTGATGAGATACACTCTTTATGAAAGTTCCGCTCCTTTTGTGGATTTAAATAAGGAGATTGAATTTATTGATAACTACATCCGGTTAATGAGATTAAGATATCCTGAGGATAAAGTAGAAATCACCACCCGATTTCCCCATATCGAGAACCCGTCGGGGTATAAGATTCCACCCCTGCTGCTACCCGTCTTTGTTGAAAACTCATTTAAACACGGCATCTCTTATAAAAAGCATTCTTATGTACATATAAAACTTGAGATTAAAGGAAAAAACATTATTTTTGAATGTAGCAACTCATTGAACGAACCGATTCATGACACTCCGACCGGAAAAGGACTTCCGGGGATAGGTCTTTCGAATGTCAACCAACGTCTCAAGATTATATATGACGACAATTTCATTCTTAAACGCACAATCGAACCGGACAGATATAATATTTTACTTCAACTCCCCTTGAATCCTGACCATATAACTCACTACAGGAACATTGGAAACCCTAAAAGCACTCAGATATGCAGATGAAAACGCTAATAGTCGATGACGAACCCATAGCATTGGCAAAACTACAGAGTTACGTAGAAAAAGTGCCCTTTCTATCACTTGCCGGTGCCTGTACCAGTGCTTCGGAAGCCCTTACAACAATAGCGGAAACGGAAATCGACCTGTTAATCACAGATATTTCCATGCCTGACATTTCCGGCATGGAAATGATAAAATGCATGCAGAACCCGCCGTTGATAATTTTCACCACAGCCTTTAATGAATATGCAGTTGATTCATATCGCGTTTCAGCTGTTGATTATCTTCTGAAACCTTACAGCTTCAGTGAATTTCATAAGGCGGCTGAAAAGGCCTTCGATAGATTGAAAAAACTATCGGTCCCTTCAATGCCCCATCTTACAAGCCAACAGACCTCCGCCAATCATCCCCTCTTCATAAAAAGCGATTACCGATATATACGTATCGACCCATTCAATATAATATATATTAAAGGATACGGAGAATACCTGCAGATATACCTTGCAGATGAAACCAAGCCATTCCTTACATTAATCTCCTTCAGGGATATTTCTCAAATACTCCCCGACTGCTTCATGCAAGTACACCGCTCATATATAGTAAATATCAATCATGTAAATCAAATTTACAAATCACGTATTATTATGAACAATAACACTGAAATTCCGGTAGGTGACAGCTATCGGCAGGCAGTTCAAAATTATCTCAACTCTCATTCCATCAGTCCCGGCAAGAAAGTGTAACCACACGCATACTTGTCAGAAATCCTTAAGAATTCAGTTAAGATGGTTTTACCCCTTCAACTTTATCTCATGTGGATTGTTATGTTAATGGGAAAATATTCCTATGCCACTCTACGGGGCAGGAAATAAAAAAATTAGAAAATTCCTCAGAATGAACATCTGCAAACGAATTTTGATATTATCCGCCTTTTCCTCTCTACTGTTTATTTCCGTCAGAGGTGAAGACTGGAGTTTCACCGATTGCCTGCAACACGCTAAAGGGAACAATATTTCCCTGCAACAATCACGGCTGAATGAAGCTGTTGCAGATATAAATCTCGAAGAAGCTAAAGGGAATTGGCAACCCTCGCTGAACTTCTCTACAAGCCATGGATATACTAATTCTCCATGGGGAAATGTCAAAAACGGTTATAGCAGTGCCTATGGATTAAATGCCGGGTGGACAGCTTACGATGGCGGCATACGTTCCAACACCATCAAACGGGACAAACTCGCCGTTCAATCTTATTCCCATGCATCTGCCGACATAATCCGTACACTTGAGACCGAAATCCTCCAGGCATACATCAATGCTCTTTATGCCCGGGAAACAATAGAGATATATAAAGAAGCTGCATCACTGAGCAAAGCACAGATGGAACGCGCAAAGGCTCTTATGGATGCCGGCAGATTATCCAGAGTGGATTATACTCAACTTAAAGCTCAATACGAACAGGATAATTATTCCCTCGTTGATGCACAGTCCTCATACTCTCTAAGGGTCATGGAACTCAAAAAAATTCTCCAGTTAGGAATTGAGAACGACCTGAATCCCGTAGATATCAATTGGACAGCCATAGATTTTCAAGCGCCACTTCCCCCTATGGATGAAAGCTATGCGCTGGCACTGAAGACCGACCAACGTCTGAGACAGCTCGAAATTGAAAAGGAGATGACCGAATACGATGTAAAGATAGCCAAAGGGGAGAAATTACCGAAAATTTCACTCAATGCCGGTGTTTCCACAGGATATTCAGCACCTGGAGGAAATTTCGGTGAAGGACTGAAAAGAGGATTGAATGAGAATATCGGTCTGACCCTGTCAGTACCAATCTTAGATAATAAAAAATCCAATTCCGCCATAGCGCGAGCCCAGATATCCCTGCTGAACGCTGACCTTGACATAAAGCAAAGAAACACCGACCTGGCACAGCTCGTTGAAAACTGGTATCTCGACACCCGTTCTGCACGAGCACGATATATGGCCGCTGTCAAGCAACTCGACTCGGCGAAATTAGCTTCTGAGCTCACCGACGAACAATTTAGGCTCGGAATGGTCAATACTATCGAATTAATGACCGCACACCGCGATTTCACTGATGCCGCACACTCTCTCATTCAAGCTAAATACCTCGCTCTTTTAGGTGAAAAAATGATTGATTTCTATCGTACAGGCTCCGTATCCCTTTAATCAACCCTCAACTGAAAATTAATAATATGAAAAAGATAATATTTTTAGTCTCTATTATCATTACATTTCTGGCTACCGGTTGTCAGAAACACGCGAAACTATCGCTCGAAACGGTTGACGTAGAACTTGGAGAACTTTCTGAAACCGTCACCGCTACCGGCACGGTAGAATCTGTAACTCAGGTTGATGTCGGCACACAAGTCACAGGTATCATCGACAAACTTTACGCCGACTACAACAGTATTGTGAAGAAAGGAGAACTGATAGCGGAAATAGAGAAAACTCTGCTTGCAAGCGACTTGAAAAGTGCAGAAGCAAATGTAGAATCCGCCCGCGTCACTTACGAATACAATCTCACCAACTACAAGCGTGACAAAGCCCTGCATGACAAGCAACTCATAAGTGATCTTGAATATCAGACCTCATTGAAAGACATGCAGGTCTCAAAACAGAATTATGACAAAGCTACTGCCGATAGGGTACGTGCAGCAAAAAATCTGAATTATGCCGAGATTTACTCCCCAATTGACGGAATTGTCATTTCAAGAGATGTAGAGGTGGGTCAGACCGTTGTTGCAAGCATGAATGTTGCCAAACTGTTCACAATTGCAGACCTCGATAACATGCAGATAGTGGGAAATGTAGATGAGGCTGACATAGGGCAGGTAAAAGTGGGGCAGAAAGTGACCTTCTCCGTTGATGCCTACCCTGACGAGCAATTCGAAGGCTCTGTCACCCAGGTACGTTTAAGCCCCACTACGGAAAACAACGTTGTCACATACGAAGTAATTGTAGCTGCTCCGAATCCGGAACACAAGCTTATCCCCGGTCTTACTGCCAACCTTACAATCTACACTTTAAGCGAACCTGACGTGTTGCTTCTCCCAACTTCAGCCTTCAATTTCAAACCCCAGGAGAATCCCGGAGAGGATAAAGGGGAGACTGAAATCGGAGCTCCCGTTGCTCAGAAACTTGGCGCTGATGAGAAAAGTGTATGGGTAAAAGAGGGGAACAGGCTCACTAACAAGATAGTAAAGATAGGAAATACCAATGGCATAAAGACTGTAATACTCTCAGGATTAAAGAAGGGAGAGAAAGTTGCAGTAGGTTATAACGAGAGCACCGGAATCCCCGAAGGAGCTGACAAGATGAAAAGTCCGTTTGCTCCGGGGCCACGGGGTAAAAAGAAATAAAATCGCGCCATGAACGAGATTATGGAAGAGATAATAATACCGGGACATGAGGGGAAAGAGATTATCCGTGTAGAAAAGCTACGCCGTCAATTCAAAGTAGGAGATGAGACGGTAAAAGCGTTACGTGGCGTAAGTTTCACAATAAGAGAAGGTGAATTCGTAACCATTATGGGTACCTCCGGCTCCGGAAAATCCACCCTTCTCAACCTTCTGGGATGCTTGGACACACCGACTTCCGGTGAGTATATTCTTGACGGGGTGTCGGTACAGACCATGAGTAGAAACCGGCGCGCCATTACCCGTAATCGTAAAATCGGATTCGTCTTTCAGAACTACAATCTTCTCCCCAAGACAACGGCATTGGAGAATGTGGAACTTCCGTTGCTTTACAACTCCTCCGTATCGGCAAAAGAGCGTAAAGAGCGTGCAATCAAGGCATTGGATGCGGTAGGTCTTCAAGACCGAATATACCACAAGAGTAACCAGATGTCGGGAGGTCAGCAACAGCGGGTTGCCATAGCGCGTGCATTGGTCAACGACCCGGTGATCATCTTAGCCGATGAAGCTACCGGAAATCTTGACACGCGCACCTCATTCTCCATATTAACACTCTTTCAGCAACTTCATGCGCGAGGGAGAACAATCATATTTGTCACCCATAATCCGGAACTTGCCGATTATTCCTCACGCAATATTGTGCTTCGCGACGGGAAGATAATCTCCGATACCATCAACCCTACACCCCTCTCCGCACAAGAAGCCTTCGAAGCACTCCCCAAAGATAATGACCAATGAAATTCATAAATCTACTGAAAATAGCACTCAAAGCTCTTGCCAATAATAAATTGCGTTGCTTCCTGACAATGTTGGGAATAATAATCGGAGTAGGCTCTGTCATCACAATGCTGGCAATTGGTCAAGGATCGAAAAACAGTATCCGCAACAGCATCTCCGAGATGGGTTCAAATATGATTATGATACACCCCGGAAATATGCAACGGGGAGGTGTGAGACAGAGTGCCGACAATATGGAAACGCTCAAAGTTGAGGACTATGAAGCTTTACGCTCCATCCCGGGGGTTTCCGCCGTTTCACCATCTGTCAACACCGCCGGTCAACTCGTCAACGGCAACAATAATTATCCATCCTCCATCTATGGAATTAGCAGTGATTACCTCGATATCAGAAAATTAAAAATCAAGGAAGGTAGTATGTTCACCGCACATGACATCAAGGGAGCTGCAAAAGTTTGTATCTTAGGGAAAACCGTAGTTGACAACCTCTTCCCTGACGGTACCGACCCTATAGGTCACGTAATTCGTTTCGGGAAGATACCCATGACTGTAATCGGAGTGCTTGAATCCAAAGGCACCAATTCTATGGGTATGGACCAGGATGATGTGGTCCTCGCACCGTACACCACAGTCATGAAACGAATTCTTGCTATTGACCATATTCAAGGAATTTTCGCCAGCGCTGAAGATGAGGAACAAACGGAACAAACAATAGAAGAGATAACTGAAGTGTTACGTACTCAGCATAAGTTAGCAGACGGAGAGGAGGATGATTTTCAAATCCGCTCGCAGCAGGAACTGAGTGAGATGATGAACTCTACCTCCGATATGCTGACTATGCTCTTAGCATGTATCGCCGGTATTTCCCTGCTTGTCGGTGGCATCGGAATCATGAACATAATGTATGTATCTGTGACAGAACGCACCCGGGAAATAGGTTTACGCATGGCAATAGGAGCCAGAGGAATAGATATCCTTTCCCAATTTTTGATAGAAGCCGTGATTATCAGTATCACCGGGGGTCTCTTAGGAGTCATATTAGGTTGTCTGGCATCGTGGCTAATCACTCTTCTGGCGCATTGGCCTGTAGAAATCCGACTCTATTCGGTAGGTCTGTCATTCCTGGTATGTACAGTCACAGGAGTCTTCTTCGGGTGGTATCCGGCACGCAAAGCTTCCAATCTCGACCCCATCGAAGCTATTCGTTACGAATAATTTTGGATTGTCATTAAGATTTATTACTTTTGTCGTGATTTTAAACGTTTTAAAAAGATTATTACATAAAATCAATCAGCAGGAATAGGGTAACGCCCTTAATATAATTTTTAAAATATTAAGCTTCAACAAATTATATATTCAGGTGATTTTTTTCGGATGGAAAAAATCCACCTCCGGCAAGCGATTGCCGATTTCAGTAACTCATTTTAAACCATGGAAGAAAAGAAACCCAGACGCCCAAGAATAGGCGCAGGCGTAAGCACTACCAATGATTCCACAGAACAGGAAACAGGTAAATTTGAAAAAGTAAACTACACTGAGGAATCCACACAGAATTATCAGCGCAGACCTTATCAGAACAATTATCAGCGCCCTAACGGGTATCAGCCCCGTTACAACAAGTATGACAACCAGAATTCTTACCCCTCTAATCGAAATTACAACTCCACAGATAGCGAGGGCACAGAAACCACTGAGAATTCCACAGCATCAACCCAAGATTTCCAACCCCGTCACAACGGTTTCCAACCCCGTCAGCGCTACAACACTTATAACCAAAGCGGTTATCAGCCGCGTCAGCAGAACAGCTACCAGCAAAGGAATGGCTATCAACAGCGCCAGCAAGGTGGTTATCAGCAACGACCGAACGGTTATCAACCACGCCAGCAAGGGGGGTACCAGCAACGCCAGAACGGAAACTATCAAGGAGGTTATCAATCCCGCCAGCAAGGTGGTTTTCAGAATGGTTATCAGTCTCGTCAACAGGGTGGTTACCAACCCCGTCAGAACGGAAACTATCAAGGGGGTTACCAGCGTCAATCAGGTGGATATCAGCAACGCAATAACGGGTTTCAGCCGCGTCAGCAGGGTGGTTACCAACCCCGGCAGAACAATCGTTTCGGCTATCAGCAACGACCCAACATGAAATTCACTCCGCGTCCTAAGCAGATTGATTATGTACTCGAAGATATTGATCCGGCTGAAGAATTGCGTCTCAACAAATATATGGCTAATGCCGGAATATGCTCACGTCGTGAAGCCGACGAATACATCACATCCGGCCGTGTCAAAGTTAACGGCGAGACCGTAACCGAACTCGGCACTAAAATCAAACGGAATGATGTAATCGAATTTGACGATAAGGTAGTCACTCCGGAACGTAAATGCTACATCCTCCTTAACAAACCCAAAGATTGTGTAACAACAAGCGATGACCCCCACGGACGACTTACCGTTCTTGACATTGTGAAGAACGCTTGTCAAGAGAGAATCTATCCCGTTGGTCGTCTCGACCGTAACACAACCGGGGTTCTACTCCTCACCAACGATGGAGACCTTGCATCAAAACTTACGCATCCCAAATATGTGAAAAAGAAAATCTATCACGTATGGACAGATAAAGATATTTCAGAAGAAGATATGCAACGTATTGCTGACGGCATAGAACTTGAAGATGGTGAGATACATGCTGATGCCATAAGCTATGTATCCGACACCGATCGCAATCAGGCCGGAATCGAGATTCACTCCGGACGCAACCGCATAGTGCGACGCATATTTGAAACACTCGGATATCGGGTAACAAAACTTGACCGCGTATACTTCGCCGGTCTCACTAAAAAGAATCTTCCACGTGGACGTTGGAGATATCTCACACAGGAAGAGGTTAATTTCTTACGAATGGGTTCATTTGAATAAAAAGAATATGAAAGATTTACGAATGACTCGCATCCGCGATATTATCGCAGATCCGGAAAAATATATCGGACAGACCATAGATGTCCGGGGTTGGGTTCGCACCCGTCGTGGCAACAAAAACGTACAGTTTGTAGCTCTCAACGATGGCTCAACTATAAAAAATATCCAGATAGTTTTTGACTTAGGTAAAGTCACCGAAGAAATGCTAAAGCAAGTCACCACCGGAAGTTCTATCCGGGTTCAGGGTGAACTGGTAGCGTCTCAGGGTAAAGGTCAAAGCGTGGAGATACAAGCCGATGAGCTGGAAATTTACGGAGAAGCAAATCCGGAAAAATATCCTCTGCAAAAGAAGGGACACTCCCTGGAATTCCTCCGCGAGATAGCCCATCTCCGACCACGCACCAACACCTTCGGCGCTGTTCTCCGTATACGTCACGCATTAGCATACGCCGTACATAAATTCTTCAACGACAAAGGCTTCTACTACTTCCACACCCCACTCATCACAGCCTCCGACTGTGAAGGAGCAGGCGCAATGTTCCAGGTCACGACTCTTGACATGGAGAATCTGCCCCGCACCGAAGAAGGGAACGTAGATTATACAGCCGACTTCTTCGGCCGTCAGGCAGCCCTCACTGTCTCAGGGCAGCTGGAAGGTGAGCTCGGAGCCACTGCCTTAGGCTCAATTTATACATTCGGTCCCACTTTCCGAGCTGAAAACTCCAACACTCCGCGACACCTCTCCGAGTTTTGGATGATTGAGCCGGAAATGGCATTCTATGAGATTGAAGATAATATGGATCTTGCCGAGGAATTTATTAAATACTGTATCAACTACGCTCTTGAACATTGCGCAGATGACATTGAATTCCTCAGCGAACATTTCGACAAAGACCTTGTAGACCGTCTAAAATTCGTAGTAAACAACGATTTTGTACGTCTCCCCTACACCGAAGGTATCCGTATCCTCGAAGAGAGTGGCAAGAAATTTGAGTTCCCGGTATTCTGGGGAGTTGACCTTGCCAGCGAACATGAAAGATATCTCGTTGAGGAACATTTCAAAAAACCGGTAATCCTTACTGACTATCCTAAGGAAATCAAAGCATTCTACATGAAACTCAACGATGACGGGAAAACAGTGCGCGCCATGGATGTGCTGTTCCCAAAAATCGGTGAAATCATCGGAGGTTCTCAGCGTGAGGAATCGCTTGAAAAACTCCAGAACCGGGTAAATGAACTTGGTCTGCAAGGTATGGAATGGTATCTCGACACACGCCGCTTCGGCACAGTGCCACATAGCGGTTTCGGTCTCGGATTTGAGCGACTCGTCCTCTTCGTCACCGGCATGCAGAACATTCGTGATGTCATCCCCTTCCCCCGCTACCCGAATAATTGCGAATATTAATTATAACGGGGCTGTGTCAACATTGCTTGACACAGCCTCTCTTCTCTCCACATCCCGAATCATGAGAATTTTCAACCTCATCCTCCTCTATTTCTTACTGCTTGTCTCACCCTGGTTCTCAGCCCGTTCAGCTGATATCCGGGCAAGTCTTATCACATGCTATCCCGGACCTGAAGTATATGAGCTTTACGGTCACGAAGCAATACGTATTCATGGAATAGATGATAACGGTCTCCCATTTGATTCAGTCTGGAACTACGGCGTCTTTGACTTTACACGACCCAACTTCGTATATCGCTTTGTAAAAGGTGAAACCGACTATATGCTTGCCGGTTATCCTTTCGTATGGTTTATGGAGGATTATCGTCGCAGAGGCTCTAAGGTGGTGGAACAGGATCTGAATTTTGATGAAGAATCTACACGCCGTCTGCGCAAACTCCTTCAAGAAGAATCTCTTCCTCAGAACTGCACATATCGCTACAACTATATTCTCGATAATTGCGCCACTCGTGTAGCTGACAGAGTCTCGGAAGCTGCAGGCGACTCCATAATTTATAAAACGACTCCGCGTTTCACTTCATTCCGCAACGGAATGAGATACTACAACCGCAATTACCCCTGGTATCAGTTCGGCATCGATCTTGTGCTCGGTCCCGGGTTGGATGCAGGAAACTATTCGGTTCAAAAGGAACTGTATCTCCCTCTGGAACTAAAGCGGATAATGGCACAATCAACATTTTATGACGGATCACCGGTGGTTTCCCCGGAGCGGATTCTCTCAGAAGGTAAAGGAGATATGACACTTCCCCCCACCCCCTTCTGGCTATCGCCGCTCGCTGCAACACTCCTGATTCTCATTGTCTCAATCAGCATTGTGCTAATATCCTTCCGTCTAAAAAAAATCATTAAGTGGTGGTGGGCGATATTTTATACACTTCTCGGATTGCCGGGGTGTCTGATATTCTTCCTCTACTTTTTCTCTGTTCACACTGCCACATCACCTAATCTGATGATAATCTGGCTCAATCCTCTCCAGCTTCTGGTGCCGGTACTCATCTGGTCTTACCGGACACGTCCGGCAGTGACAGTCTTAATGTGGGTAAATATCATTGCCATCATATCTCTTCTGGTGTCATGGCCACTGCAATCCCAAAGTGCCAACATCGCCATATTCCCCCTTATGGTCTCCGATTTGATTCTCGCTGTGACCTATGCAATATTCTCACTAAATAAGAGTTATAATATAAATACACCGGAACCCTCCAAAGGGAATAAAAGAGGGATTTCTAAGAAAACTAAGTCTACGAAAAAAATCTCCTCTTCAAGAAGCAAGAATAAATGAATAGATTAATCACATCAGTATTATTCGGGTTGGTAAGCATCAACGCTGTGGTCAACGCCAACCCTGCACGCCCCCGCCTTGTGGTGGGGATTGTGATTGATCAACTCCGCACGGATTATCTTCAATACCTTAAAGAGCTTTTTGGAGAGAAAGGGTTTCGTCAGCTCATGGAGAAGGGTGCCTTTATCCATGATGTTGATTTCCGCCAGACGGTCTCGGACCCGGCAGCTGCTACTGCGGTAGGTTATACCGGAGCGTGGCCCTCCTCTACCGGTATACCGGCGGCTACCATCTACGATAACACATCAAAACGAAGTATCCCGGTTCTTACCGACAACAGTGTCTCCGGCAACTTCACATCAGATAAATACTCCCCCTCATCCCTGCGACTGTCCACCATCTCGGACGAGATTGTAATAGATGGCGTCGGGTTAGGTTCGGTCTATAGTATTGCTGCTGATCCACAGCAAGCAATAATAATGGCTGGTCATGCCGGAAAAAATGCTGTCTGGATTGACGATAACACCGGTAAATGGGCCTCTACATCCTACTATCCCGAACTACCGGCCCTTGTTGGGAGAATTAATCAATATTCACCCTTATCCTCACGTATCGATACCATCGTGTGGAAACCTTCACGTGACCTATCATCATATCCAGGTCTTCCACCTCAGAAAAAATATTACCCGTTCCGTCACTTCTTCCGCTCGAACGATCGCGATGCCTATCGCCGGTTCAAAACCTCCGCTCCGGTAAATCGGGAGGTCACCGACATGGCTTTGGAATTTCTCCGTTCCCTCAATCTGGGAAATCGCGGAGAGGCCATCGACATGCTGAATATCGGATACACAGCGGCACCGTTCAAGGATATCAAGGATGGAGACTATCGCATCGAACTGGAAGACACTTACCTGCGTCTCGACTCCCAGCTTGCCCGTCTTTTTGAAGAAATCGACTCTAAAGTCGGTCTTGACAACACTCTGATATATCTGACCTCCACAGGTTATTATGACGATGCGGTATCGGATGATCCAAAATACCGTATTCCCGGAGGTGATTTCTCTTTTAAACGAGCAGAATCTCTACTAAATTCCTATCTCTCCGCAAAATACGGCAATGCCGATTACGTAGCTACCATCCATGACTCCCAAGTATTTCTTGATCATAATATTATCGAGAATAAAGGAATCAATATCGATGACTTACGTCGCGAAGCACGTGAATTTTTAATTAAGATGAGTGGCGTGAGCCAGGCATTCACCATACGCGATGTCCTCGATGGCAACTCCGTAGCGACAGAGAGTCTACGTCTCTCAGCCGACCCTAAAAGTTGCGGTGATATATTCCTGAAATTCACACCCGGATGGAACATTACCGATGACTTATCTTTCCCCTCGACCACTACGCCGGTACGTTATGGTCGCACACTTTCCCCCGCCATTATCATGGCTCCGGATGTTGAGGCTATAGAGATAACCACTCCTGTCGAAGCCACAACCCTGGCACCTACTGTCACATCCACACTCCATATACGGTCACCCAACGGCGCATCCGGGCGACCTTTAAGCTTATCCCACTCCGGGCATTAAGGATAAGACATATTTATTTTTATTGAAGATAATCAAAAGGGTTACGCATTTTTGACAACCCCGGATGCAACAAATCTTCAGATATTTACTATCTTTGCAAAATATTCAGAACAGAACATTGCCAATCGGTATATAACCCGGCAATGACATAATATTTTTTAAAATGGGAATTAATAATATCCTGAAAAAAATCTTCGGTGACCAGAGCGAACGTGCCGTTCGTCCCCTCTGGAATCGCTTAAACAAAGAGATTAACCCTATTTCAGAGCAACTGGTAAATGAATCCAACGATCAGTTGCGCGAACGCATTAATGTAATCCGCGATGATATCCGCACGGAAGCCGGCAAATATAAAGACCGGATTCAGGAAATACGTGCCGAAATTGAAACCCTCGACTATGATAAACGCGAGCCTCTATGGAAAAAGATAGATGAAGTGCGTGAAGAGTGCTTCAAAATGTATGCATCTAAACTCGATGCTGCTCTTCCCGAAGTCTTTGCTGTCGTAAAGGAGACAGCTCGCCGTTTCAAAGAGAATGAACTTATCGAAGTCACTGCCACTGACTTTGACCGTGACCTTGCCGGGAACGGTAAAGATTTTGTCTCTATTGAGGGAGACAAAGCTATTTGGCGCAACTCATGGGTTGCCGGCGGCAACACCATGACCTGGGATATGGTGCACTATGATGTGCAGCTCATCGGAGGTATGGTGCTCCATGGCATTATGAATGGTGAAACAACTTCCAACAACATCGCTGAGATGGCCACCGGTGAAGGTAAAACCCTGGTAGCTACTCTCCCCGTTTTCCTCAATGCGCTCACCGGGGAAGGTGTGCATGTGGTTACTGTCAACGACTATCTGGCAAAACGCGACTCCGAATGGATGGGTCCTCTTTATCAATTCCATGGTTTAAGCGTGGATTGCATTGATAAAACCGAGCCCAACTCTGAAGAACGTCGTAAAGCCTACCGCAGCGACATCACTTTCGGTACAAACAATGAATTCGGTTTCGACTATCTCCGCGATAATATGGCCACCATTGAGAAAGACCTTGTGCAACGCGATGAACACTACTATGCGATTGTCGATGAGGTTGACTCGGTGCTTATTGACGATGCCCGTACACCGCTTATCATATCCGGTCCCGTTCCCAAGGGTGACGACCAGATGTTCAACGATTTCAAACCGAATGTGGAGAAAGTGGTAACAGCCCAGCGACGTCTGGCACAGAGCCTGCTGATTGAAGCAAAGGAGAAAATCGCTGCCGCCATGAGTGGTGACCCCGAAAAAATTGCCAAATACGACACCGCACGCAAAGAGGATCCCTCACGTAAACCTATGACTGCCGACCAACTCCTTGAAGAGGGAGGGCTCGCTCTTTTCCGCGCATATAAAGGTCTTCCAAAACATAATCAACTTATACGCTATCTCAGCGAGGACGGCATTAAACAGATTCTCCTTAAGGTGGAGGCGAAATATATGGCGGACAACAACCGTGAGATGCCTACCGCAGTTGCTCCCCTCTATTTCGTGATTGATGAAAAGAACCATTCAATCGAACTTACCGACAAGGGTATTGAGGTGCTCACCGATACTACTCAGGACTCTCAATTCTTCGTACTCCCTGACATTGCGGCTCAACTCTCACAAGTAGACAATGAAGCCGAACTCTCAGCTGAGGAGAAGCAGCAGAAGAAAGATAGTCTCCTGCAGGATTATTCTGTCAAGGCTGAACGTGTGCATACAGTGAATCAACTTCTTAAAGCCTATACCCTTTTTGATAAGGATGTAGAATACGTAATCGATGACAATAAGATTAAGATTGTTGATGAACAGACAGGGCGTATCATGGAGGGTCGTCGTTATTCCGACGGATTGCACCAGGCAATCGAAGCGAAAGAGGGAGTCAAGGTTGAAGCCGCTACTCAGACCTACGCCACCATCACCCTCCAGAATTACTTCCGTATGTACCGCAAACTTGCCGGTATGACCGGTACGGCCATGACCGAAGCCGGTGAGTTTTATGATATTTATAAACTGGAGGTAGTGGAGATTCCCACTAACCGCCCCGTAATCCGCAATGACCAGAACGACCGTGTATATCGCACCAAGAAAGAGAAATATGCAGCCGTAATCCAGGAAGTGGAGGATATGGTTAAGGTTGGTCGCCCGGTTCTCGTTGGTACAACCTCCGTTGAAATCTCCGAGCTCCTTTCCAAGATGCTTCAGCTTCGTAAGATTCCTCACCAGGTGCTCAATGCCAAACTCCATCAGAAAGAGGCCGACATTGTGGCTCAAGCCGGTAAGACAGGCACTGTAACCATCGCCACCAACATGGCAGGTCGTGGTACTGACATCAAGCTTACACCCGAGGTGAAGGAAGCCGGTGGTTTGGCAATCATCGGTACTGAACGTCACGAATCCCGTCGTGTTGACCGTCAGCTTCGCGGACGTGCCGGTCGACAGGGTGACCCGGGCTCTTCCGTATTCTTCGTTTCATTCGAAGACACTGTGATGCGTCTGTTCGCTAACGAAAAAATCGTGAAGACCCTCGACCGACTCGGCTTCAAGGAGGGCGACATGATTGAATCAAAGATGGTGACACGTTCAATCGAAAATGCTCAGAAACGTGTTGAAGAAAACAACTTCGGTATCCGTAAACGTCTCGTGGAGTATGATGATGTGATGAACGCACAGAGGAAGGGTGTGTATGGGAAACGTCAGAATGCACTTAAGGGTGAACGTATCGGAACAGATATCGCCAATATGGTTTACGATGTGGCACAAGATATTGCATCTCAACGTTATGAAGGTGGTTATCCCGAATTCGAAGAGAAAGTGCGCAAGAACCTTGCTATTGATGTGCCGGTTAGTGAAGATGAATATTCCAAAATAGATTCCCGCGAACTCACCGATACACTTGCCGAAGCTGCCATGAAGAATCTTCATCGTTCGGAAGAGAAGATGGCAACTGCCGCCGCTCCTTATATCAAGGAGTTTGTGGAAGAGAAAGGAGCCGAAGGGTTGGTAGGGGTTCCTGTCAGTGACGGACGACGTATCTTTAATATCCGCACTGACATTAAGGAAGCTTACGAAAATGAATGTAAACCCATAACTAAGGCTTGGGAGAAGACTGTGCTGTTATCCTCGATTGACAAAGCATGGCAGGAACAGCTTCGTGAAATGGATGAGCTACGCAAATCCGTACAGAATGCTTCATACGAGCAGAAAGACCCCTTGGTAATCTATAAACTGGAAGCATACGAACTGTGGAAGAAGATGCTTGAAGATATGAATTCAAAAGCGGTAGCTACACTGATGCGTGGACACCTCGCTGTGCCCGATTATTATGAGGCTAAAGCCGCTGCGGAAGCTGAAGCTGCCGAAAAAGCACGTCAGGCTCAGCAATCACAGCATATTGAGCGCGCTTATGGTCCCATGCCGGGTTATAATCCATACGCTAACTATTCCACTACACGTGATGCTTATCCCGGTGAATCTGCCCAGCGTCAGGCGGCTCAGAATGTCAATCGACCCGCTCCTTCACGCCAACCGATGAAAGCGCAACCAAAAGTGGGACGAAATGACCCTTGCCCCTGCGGCTCAGGTAAAAAGTATAAAAATTGCCATGGGAAAGGGTTATAAACCGGGTCACGAGACACTGCGTCACGATTAGAGATTACTGCTGCTACTGTCTCTGACCAATCCAAAAGTAATTACATTGATAAAAATAAACCGGGGTGAAAATTTTTAAATCACCCCGGTTTATTTTTCTATATTTCTATCTATATAGCATTACCTCAGGTAATGTCTACTCAGTTCAAGAAAATTAACCCGATCATCATCAAGGTAAAGCAGATAGCAAAACCTATGGCCATCTTGTTTTTTCGCAAATTATCATGCGACTTTATTCTCAAGTTCCGTCTCTGCTCGCTGCTTAACCCATCTTTAAGAGATTGAAGCCATAATTTCCGGGTCTGGAAGGCATAATAAATGGCGAAAATCCCTATCAGGGGAGAGATTATCAGGGAATAAAACGATAACATGATATATAAGGAATAAGGAGGTTTTCTATCCGGGTCTCCCACCTCATTAATGGGGTTTATATTTCCATCTACCGGAAAACGCCTTATAGTAAAGTTAAAACCTTCAGGATTTGAATCGGAAGGCTTAAGGGGGGCAGATTCTTCCCCGGTTTTAATTTCCCTATTCCTGACTCCTGAGAGACGTAACCGGATTGCGCGACATATTTCGGCATCATTCTCGGCGCGTTCCCAATCATCCATACCCTTTCTCCAGATATAGGTTTTAGGTCTTACTCCCGACTCGATTAATTCATCAAGAGTAAAGGGTCCCCGTTGTTCCCCGTCAATCCTCGCAAAATACTTTTTACTCCCCATCCCCCTTCATGGTTAGAGATTCCCTATCACAAATAGACTTACAAAGAAACCTATTCCGGCAAGCACGAAAGCAATTATTGAATTGGTCTTCGCCTTACCGTTATAAAGGTCCATATTTACCTCATCTCCCAGAAGATAAGCATCCTTAGCCTTGTTAGCGTTAACAATGGCTATAATCCCGAAAATCATCCCTATACAAGAAAAGAGGAATGAGAGGATAGTGGCGGCAATTGCCATTCCCATCATACTTTGGTAGTGAATCCCGTTCGCAGGACGATAAGGATTGGAGTTATATCCACCGGGATTATACCCGCTTGCAGCTGAATTTAAGTTGGCGGTTGAATTGAAATAAGGGGAGAGTTCGCTACGGGTATATGCAGGCACCCAGTCAGGCAAACCTGCACACCACACCATTGTTGAGGGAGTCATACCGTTCTGAACCAACAAAGCCGGAGCCATCGGACCTACCTGTATCCCATTAATCATGGCATAGTACTCGGGCACACCGGTATTCATTGAAGCATGGGGTGGAGGGGTACCGGGGTTTGCAACCGGCTCAAACAAAGGAACAAGAGCCGGCACTTCACCGGCTTTTTTCCAGTCGGTGAGACCCTCATGCCAGACCATAGATTCCTTGTTGATGTTTTTCCCTTTTAATTCCTCAAATGTAAACGGGCCGGTAGAACTGCCGTTTTCAATCAAAAAGTATTTAATGTCCATAAAGAATATCATTTATCGGCAACAGAACCCCGAAACTCAGATAATTAGAAAATTTTACCTTAAAGCTAAATAAAATATATTTCAAATTAGAAATAATTAATATAATTTCATCTAAAATTGGAATATTTTTCTATCTTTATCATTTAATTAAGATTAAATTCTAAAAAAATTTCGTTCCGAGAGATGAAAAACATAGAAGTGATGCCAAAATTTCAGTGCAAATATAAGAATTTTTTTACAGAAATTGTAAAGAATCAAAAATAATGTTTACCTTTGCTAATACAGAAATTGAACCATCCTCTTGATATGAATAAAAAGGGGTTGATTTACATTTCAGTTTTTTCATTAATAACCAAACTATTTCTCACATGAAAAAATCCTTACTGACCTTGGCTGCTCTGGGTTGCATCGGTATTTTTAATGCTGACGCTGCCTGGGTAAAGCTTATGGAAGCCAGCCAACTCAAGGCAGGTGTGGATTACGTCATCGTTTGTGAGTCCAAGGAGAATGTAATGTCTTCTACATCGACTCAATCCTTAGGATACGATGCTTACCGCGCTCCCCTTGATGTAACAATTTCCAATCACACGATTACCGACATGCCGGCTGATGTGGCTAAAATCCAAATCGAAGGTATCGGTACTAACACTTATGCCCTTCATCAGGTGAATGAAGGCAATTCAGGATATCTTCTTCCTGTACGTACCAGCAACCGTACATTAGGTATGTCTGACACTCCTTCACCCTGTACCATTCAAATCTTGACTGCTGAAGAAGCAGCTGCTCAGGCTGACGATTCCGGTAAATCCGGATTTACTCAAGGTGATGCCGTTATCAAATCTACCATTCAGTCTGACAAAAACATTCTCGGTTATTTCTTGAACTTTTACCAGTTCTGTGACCAGAATGACCGCGGTCTTTCACTTTATTATGAAGAGGGTGCTACTGGTTACGACTTCATTGTGCCTACTTTCTCACCCGCTCCTAATAAAACTGTTGACCAAATCAACATCTTCACTCTGAATTTCTCTAACGCTACAAATGTTGACTTATCAGAGGATGCTGATTCAAGCTGGTTTACTGCAACTTGCGACGGAAATGCCATTACAGTGCCTAACTGTACATGGAGATATCCTTACACTTTCTCTTACAAAACCGCTCTTAACACTCCCGGTGTTTATGAATTCAAGTTCAAAGCCGGTATGTTTGAGATGACAAATTCAGCTGGACAGAAGGTTCTTTCTCCCGAGTTGGTTTATAAGCTCACTATCAGAGAAACTAATATTTCTTACAAATTGGAGCCTGCCAACAATGGCACAGTTGAATTAATCCAGAACTTCAGCCTTACATTTGACAATGTAACCAAATGCGAACTTAGCGAGGATGCAACTGTTGATTCTGTCAAGGCTTTCTTTAATGGCTCAGCTATCACAGCTCCTCAATTGAAATCTGACAGAAATCCTGTGACTTTCGTTTATCGTGACGGTGAAGGTCTGACAGACCCGGGCACTTACACATTTACCATTGAAGAAGGCACTTTCAGCCTTACATTCCCCAATGGCGCTGTATTGCCTTCTCCCGCTATTGCATATACCCTTAAGATTGGTGCTCCGACAAATCCTCTGTCTTATGTAACTAATCCGGGTGACCAGGGTGTCGTGAAGACTTTCGAAAACTTCACAATCGAATTCCCCAATGCAAAATCTCTCGCAATCGCTAATGACGCTTCTTTCAACATCACTAAACAAGGAGAAAGCGAACCCATCTCTTACAACTTTACTGCTTCCGTTTCCGGAAATACTGCTACTGTAGCAGTTGCAAAAGGTGTTTCTTACACAGTAGAAGACGGTGTCTACACATTCGCTTTTGATGAAGGTTGCTTCATTATCAACGGCACTGAAAAGAGCCCTGCTATCTCTGTGATGTTTACTGTTGACAGCGAAATCGTTGAAGGTGTCAGCCTCATGAATTATTATATGAGCGGTATGCCCGAAATGTATCAACCTATCGATCTCGCAACTTCAGACTTCGGTATGAATGAAATCATGATGTACTTCTCTGAAGCTCTTAAAATCAACGTAGGTTGTACAGATCCTATCCAGCTTAAGCACAATGGTACAGTCGTAGCTACTATCCCTGCTAAGAACACCTGGAGAGACGAAGCATTTGCTGAAATGACTGAAGGCGGAGCTTTCGGTAGCACTGCCAAGGGTTGGTTAACTCTTAGATTCGGTGAAGACGAACGTACAGAAGCCGGTAAATATTCAGTTGTAATTCCTAAGGGATTCTTTATGAATGGTGAGGAACTTCTCAACGGTTCTACATTCTACTACTCTATCGGTATCGGTGATTTCGAACCTGCTGACGGATCTGAGCTTTCTTTGGCTGAAAACTTAAGTGGTGTTGTTCTCAACAATCAGCTTATCGCTATCAAGCTTACTCCTTACTATTCTCAGGTAGAGGTTAATGAAGACCTTACTGAATTTGCAGAACTTATCTCAGTTGCCGACGGTACAACTGTTGCTAAATTCAATCCTGCAACTCTGACCATGCAACGTGGTGCTTACCTCTTTAACCTTCGTCAGGGTGGTAACACACCTATCGAAAATGATGGTGAATATAAGCTTCAGTTCCCCGAGAACTTCTTCCGTGTAATCATTAAGGACAAAACAGATGATGAACCGGGTGAATATTCATTAATCGAAGTTACTAATCCTATCCAGTTCACTATCAAAGATGGTAAGGATCCCAACTCTGTTGAGCAGACTTATACTCTTGAGACACCGGCCGGAGCTTATCGTCCGTTCCCCGCTATCACCATCAAGTATAATAATTTCGAATCTGTTAATGTAAAAGAGGGTGCTCAGGCAGGTCTCTTCTACGGCTCAACTTCCAAGACTGCCAAGTATTTCTTCAATATCACAGCTGAGGGTAATGAAGTGACATTCACTCCTGTTACTCCCATCTTTGAGACTCCCGCTTCAGAATACACAGTTCTTCTCCTTAAGGTTGATGAAGGTTGCTATGACCTTGTAGCTTCTAATGGTAAGACTTATGCAAATGAGGCTATCTCTATCGAAGGATTTACTGTTGCTGCTCCCGAGCTTCCGAAGCCCATAATCAGCTTTATCGGTGAAAATGGTGAAGTTTCATCTGCTACTGATTTAAGCGAATTCACTGTTTCATTTGAAGAAGAGCAAAATATTGCAAGCTTCAATTCGTTAGGTTACGTTTGGATTCAGACTTTGAAAAACGGTACAGGTACAAACTGGATAAGATACACCGGTTCTCTTGACAAAGCAACCATGACTATGACATTCAAAGTAAATGCTGCTTACGCCGGTTATGTTAATGAATTCGTTCCCGGTACTGAATACCGTATCGTTCTTCCGAAGAACCTCTACTATCTCATGTTGGATGGTCAGCGTTATGGAAGCTTAATTTACAATGAAGACTTCACTTACGTACAGGAAGAGACTACTCCTATATTCGAATTCACTGCTGATGAAGATTGTGAAGGTGAAATCAAATACGATGAGGCTGATGACGTTTATACAGCAGACTTCAAAACAACCCGTAACTTCGTGGCTGTGACTATCAACATACCTGCTGATTATGACACATCTTACTTTATGGATATGACAGCTGAAACAGAGGTTAATCCTCTTGCACGTAAGGCAGACAGCGTATGGCTACCTGCTGAAGAAGCAATGGATATCTATCCTCTTCAGGAAGGAAACGTTATCAACGTACCAACTGACGGTAAGGGTCACAAATATGTAGTGATGTTCGGTAAGGATGGAAATGTTGATGCTAATCTTGAAAATGCTGTAACTCTTGAGGCAACATCTACATTCCCGGTATCTGTAGAAGGTATCGATGCAGAAGAAGAAGCAATCTACTTCGACCTCCAGGGTATCCGCGTTGCTAACCCCGAACGTGGAATCTACGTGAAGATTTCTAACGGTAAGGTATCTAAAGTAGTTCGCTAATCAGCGACACATAATAATCTATCAAAGGCGAAGCCCGGGTGGCTTCGCCTTTTTATTGCACTAATATTTAAGATTTCGGGGGAAATAGCGATTTTTTATGTACTTTTGTGAAAAAATTTCCCTTATAAGTGTTTTATTTAAGAAAGAGGTTGATTACGGTGGGTAAGATACCTTATAAAAAATAAAACTATGAAGACATTTGATGAATTGGGAGTGGATGCTCCCCTGCTTAAAGCGATAAAGGAACTTGGTTTTGAAACTCCCATGCCTATCCAGGAGATGGTAATCCCTCACCTGTTGCAGGAGGATGGGGATGTTGTAGGGCTGGCACAAACCGGCACCGGGAAGACCGCGGCTTTCGGTCTGCCGGTGCTTCAACGTATTGACACGAATCGTGATGTGACACAGGCTCTGATTATTGCTCCAACTCGTGAACTATGTCTGCAAATCGCCGGCGACCTTGCCGATTTTGCTAAATATATAGATAACCTGAGAATCCTCCCGGTATATGGAGGATCAAGTATAGACAGCCAGATTCGATCTCTGCGTAAAGGAGTACAGGTTATCGTAGCTACACCCGGACGTCTTCTCGACCTGATAAAACGTGGAGAAGTTAAACTGAAGGATGTACATACTGTAATTCTCGATGAGGCTGACGAGATGCTCAATATGGGATTTCTTGATGACATCAATGAGATTCTGTCGCATATTCCGGAGGAGCGTAAGATGCTTATGTTCTCAGCGACAATGCCTTCGGAAATTGCAAAAATCGCCAAGCGGTTTATGAAGAATCCGGTGGAATTTGTTGCCGGAAACAGGAATGAGGGGTCTGCGAATGTTAAGCATATATATTACATGGTCAAGGCCCACGACCGCTATCTTGCTCTAAAGAGAATCGCCGATAATAATCCCGACATTTATGCCATCATATTCTGCCGTACCCGAAAGGAGACGCAGGAAATTGCCGATAAGCTGATTGCCGACGGATACAACGCTGATTGCTTGCATGGTGATCTTTCACAGGCTCAGAGAGACCTCGCCATGAAGAAATTCCGCGACCATGTCACTCAGCTTCTGGTGGCTACGGATGTAGCGGCTCGCGGACTGGATGTGGATGATCTAACTCATGTCATAAATTATGGCTTGCCTGATGATGCAGCGGTCTATACTCATCGTTCCGGACGTACGGGACGAGCTCATAAGACCGGTGTATCAGTTGCCATTATCCACTCACGCGAAAAGAGCAGACTCCGGCAGATAGAGAAAATTATAGGGAAGGAATTTGAATATAAGAAGGTTCCTTCTCCGGAACACATTATCGAGAAACAACTCTATAACCTTGCTGACAGGCTGGAGCGGGTGCAGGTTGATGAAGCCCAGATTGACAAATATCTCCCCGGTGTGCGTAAGAAATTGGAATGGCTCACGGAAGAGGATTTGCTCAAGCGTGTTCTTTCTCTTGAATTTAACCGCCTGCTTGAATATTATCGTGATATGCCCGACATCGACCTTAACGATAGCCGTAAAGAGCGGGAAAAGGGTAAGCATGAACCGACCGATAAGAAAAACAAGGATAGAAGGGATGCACCTGCCGGTTGGGAAAGGCTTATGGTGAATATCGGCAAGGGGCAGGGGTTCTTCCCCGGTAACCTTATGGAACTTATCAATTCGGGTATCGTAGGTGCGAAACCGGAAGTGGGAAGAATCGATCTTCTCCCGGATTATACCCTCTTCGATGTACGTAAAAATGATGCACGCCGAGTGATAGATGCTTTACGCAATGCCGACTTCTTCGGAGAGAGGGTTCGTGCCGAAGTGGCTACAGACCGGGATTATTCGCTTGATAAACGTGGAGATACCAAGAAAAAAGATACCAAGAGAAAAAAAGGTGAATCAGGGAAAAGAGAATCCGGAAGGAATGGAGCTAAAAGGAAGGACGTTAAGACAAAAGAAACCAAAGGTAAAACCAAAAGCAGGGAAAAGAAGATAGTGGAGGATAAAACTCCCAAATACCATGGGAATTTCGAAAAATTTATCAAAAAATGATGTCTAAGAAAATCTCAATGAAACATATACTGTTGTCTCTCATCCTGCTTTTGTCAGGGAGCTCTCTTATGAAAGGGGCACCTGTGACAGTGGAGAGCAACGACTCAGTTACAGCCAGGGATATCTTTGTTAATCTCCCCGTGGATGTTCTTGACCTTCTTGATAAATCCACAAGGATTTCCATGCTTCATTATTTTGATGCTGATAGCGTCTGGAAGGCACCGAATGCTATGGAAGGGTTGTCGGAATTGATTGCAGTGCGTCCGGATTACCTCTCACTCCGAATCACGGATGTCAGCACTCTTCAAATCAAGCTTCTTCCATATAAAACCGGGAAGCTGGTTATGACAGTTTATTCCATCGGTAAAGACCCCGGGGGTGACAGTCAGGTATCCTTTTTTAATTCTGCCCTTAAAGAGATACCTTCTAAAAATTTCCTCCCTCTTCCCCAGCTCAAAAATTTCGTGAATATCCCTAAGGGGAGTGTTACGACCATGAAGGAGATTCAGGAAATGCTTCCTTTCTACACAACTCTTTTCAATTCTTATCCCGACACTGATGAGCTTACGGCAGAATTATCTCTTGATAAGGATTACATCGATATTGATGATTATAACATACTGAAACTTTTCTTGCGTCCAAAAATCACATATCACTGGACAGGGAAGAATTTCAAACTTCAATGATAACAATAACTGACATAATAGAATGGACAGACCGGTAAGAGTGCGCTTTGCGCCATCACCTACAGGACCTCTGCATATCGGAGGTGTGAGAACAGCTCTTTTCAATTATTTATTTGCACGTCGCAACGGTGGGAAGATGATTCTCCGCATCGAAGACACAGACAGCCGGCGTTTTGTGCCGGGAGCGGAGGAATATATCAATGAATCTCTTGCATGGCTTGGGATTGGCATAGACGAAGGGGTGCGCGAAGGAGGACCTTTCGGTCCTTATAAGCAGAGTGAACGCCGCGATATCTATCGCAAGCATGTCAAAGACCTTCTCGATTCGGGAAAAGCTTATATTGCTTTCGACACTCCGGAAGAATTGGAGAAAGCCCGCCAGGAGATACCAAATTTCCAATACGATGCTTCTACTCGCGGGAATATGAGAAATTCACTTTCTCTTCCGGAGGAGGAGGTGAAACGTCTCCTTGACTCGGGAGCACAATACGTGGTGCGTTTCAAAATTGATCCTGATCGTGAAGTGGTGGTCGATGACCTTATTCGTGGGAAAGTCACTGTAAACTCTTCCATACTTGATGATAAAGTGCTTTATAAAAGCTCAGACGACCTACCTACCTATCATCTCGCAAATATCGTCGATGACCATTTGATGGAGGTATCACACGTAATCCGCGGTGAAGAGTGGCTCCCCTCAGCTCCGCTTCATCTGCTTCTCTATGAGGCATTCGGATGGACTGACACAATGCCCAGATTCGTGCATCTTCCACTTTTGCTTAAGCCTGTCGGAAACGGTAAACTCTCAAAACGTGACGGTGATAAATTAGGGTTTCCGGTATTCCCGTTGGAGTGGCATGATCCGCAATCCGGTGATATATCCTCCGGATATAAAGAGAAGGGGTATCTCCCGGAAGCTGTCGTGAATTTCCTCGCTCTGTTGGGATGGAATCCCGGTGATGACAGTGAACTGATGAATATGGATGAATTAATCGACAAATTCTCTTTTTCTCACTGCTCTAAAAGTGGCGCCAAGTTTGATTATCAGAAAGGTATCTGGTTTAATCATGAATATCTCATGCGCCTGCCGGATGAATCCCTGGCTCAACTCTTCATGCCGATTCTGGAAGAGAAAGGTATTACGGGTTTCTCTCCTGAATATGTAGCTAAAGCTGTGGGCATGGTCAAAGGACGTATCAATTTCGTCGGTGAATTATGGGACCAGGCGGATTTCTTTTTCAAATCCCCGGAAGAATATGCTCCGAAGGATGTAAAGAAACGCTGGAACGAGAACACTCCGGCTATTATGGAAGAACTCATCACTGTGCTTGAAGGAATTGAGGATATGACTTCCGCAAACGCCGAGAAGATTGTACTTGATTGGATTGCTGAGAAGGGGTATCATCTCGGAAATGTCATGAACGCGTTCCGTCTCGCAGTTGTCGGGGCATGCCGCGGTCCTCACATGTTTGATATTACTGAAATCATGCCCAAAGAGGAGGTGATAGCAAGGATTCGTAAAGCAATTGATCGTATCCCATCCTGATTAATGACCTATGTCTGAAAAATCTAATACCACCCACGGAACCGGAGATTCTGCTTTTCTCCGGTTTCTGGAGGGGACTGCTTATAACACCGGTATATTCATGTATATCGGTGCTGTTAAATTAGTCTCTCTGTTTAACAAGAAAGCGGAGCTGATGACCAAAGGTCACCGGCAAATTTTCCGAACCATAGGGAATTCAATAAATCCCGGGGAGCATTACATCTGGTTTCATGCTGCCTCTTTGGGTGAATTTGAACAGGGGCGACCTTTGATGGAGCGTATCCGCTCACGTCATCCGCATATTAAAATCATCCTCACTTTCTTCTCCCCCTCAGGGTATGAGGTGAGGAAAAATTTTGCCGGTGCCGATGTGGTGTGCTATCTCCCCTACGACACTCCACTAAATGTCAGTAAATTCCTCCAGACTGTGAAACCGGAGATGGCGGTATTCATAAAATATGAATTTTGGCGGAATTATCTCTCTGCTCTCTGTAAAAGGGGAATTCCCACATACCTCGTAAGCGCAGTTTTCCGTCCTGAACAGCTCTTCTTCAAGAAGAGGGGTAAATGGTACAGGGACTGGCTCTCGAAATTCAATAAAATATTTGTCCAGGATGAGAGAAGCCTGAATCTGCTGAAGGGTATAGGGTATAATAATGTCACTGTTGCCGGCGATACACGCTTTGACAGAGTCATTGAGATTAAAAATTGCAAAAAGGAGATTCCTATTCTTGAAGAGTTCAGGAAAGGTGCAGAATCAGTAATGATGGCAGGAAGCAGCTGGGAGAAAGATGAGGATATCTATATCCCCTGGATTAACTCTCATCCCGAGACAAAGATTGTCATTGCTCCCCATGAATTTGATACAACACGTCTCAATCATCTTTTAGGACGTTTCAACAATGGTGCTGTTTTGATGAGTGAAGTGGAGAAAGACAAATCTCTGCTCAAGGGGAAACAAGCGTTGATTATTGATTGCTTCGGGTTGTTGTCATCGGCATACGCTTATTGCGACATGGCTTATATAGGGGGTGCTTTCGGTGCCGGACTTCATAATATAAATGAAGCGGCGGTTTATGGGGTGCCGGTAATTTTTGGTCCGAAATTCGACAAGTTTATTGAAGCAAAGGAGCTTACCTCGGAAGGGGGAGCTATCTCCATCAATAGCATGGAGGAATTCGCTCGCGTCGCCACGATGCTGACTGAAAACAGTGAGGAGCGACTTGAACGGGGAAAGATTGCGGGTGATTACATACGCCGCAAAGCCGGTGCTTCTGAAATAATCCTCAAAGAACTTTGCAATTCTTTTTAGTATATGTCATAATCAATTGATGTAACCTGAAATTCAGTACGTCTATTGATTTGGTCGGCAGCTTCTTGATCCTCTTCCGAGAGGGTTTCAATAAATTCTTCCGTGAGTTTTGTTCCCTCCTCAAACTGAGGATATTCTTTATTAATACGCTTTGTTACGGTCTTAGGCTCACTTTCTCCATACCCTTTATATGTGAGACGGTCGCGATTTATGCCGGCAGCTGTGAGATAATCCACCACACTCTTGGCGCGCCGTTCTGAGAGACTTTCATTGTAAGCGCTACTCCCTTTTCTGTCGGTATGAGAACCCATGCGTATTGTGACATTGGGATTGTCGCGCAACATCTGAGCCATCTCGTCAAGAGCCTGTTTTGATTCCGGACGTAAGGTGGCTTTATCAAAGTCATAAAAGATGTTCTCGACTACCTGCGGCTTATTGATTGCGGCAAGTATGAAATCCACACCATATTCTGCATCCGCTTCCTCAATGTCACTCTCAAATTCTTGCTTAACATTCAAATAACCTTTCGCTCCGGCAAGCATTACATATTTTACACCTCGTTCAAGGCGGAAAGAGAAGGAGCCGTCATCCCGGGCTATCTCTTTCTGATTAGAACCGTCATCTCCCACAATGCGTATCACTGCTTGCGGCACTGGTTCATCATCTTTATCAACAACCCATCCCGAAATAGATATCTTCAATTCAGGAAGTTCAAAACTATAGATATGGTCATATCCACGACCGTCACCCCTGTTGGAGGAGAAAAATCCCGATTCCCCTTCGCCAAAAGTAATTCCGAAATCATCACCGGATGAATTTATTGGCGTACCCATATTTTCCACGCTCCAGCGAGAACCTGTGCGGTCAAGATCGGCTCTGAAAAGGTCAAGACCTCCGAAACCGGGATGCCCGTCGGATGAGAAATACATTACGGTATCAGCCCTGAGATAAGGAAACATCTCGTCACCTCCGGTATTAATCTGTGGACCGAGGTTTTCAAGACTTCCTCCACGTTCCTTCAGATTTATTCGCCATATATCTTTCCCTCCATACCCCCCGGGCATATCGGATGAGAAATAAAGGTAAGTGCCATCCGGCGATACTGCCGGGTGACCTACGGCGGACAAGGTGTCACCGGTGATTTCAAATTTTTGAGGTGCACTCCAACTCGCATCGCTGCGCTGTGAAGTATATATCTCTACGGATGTGTTGGCTTCCGGAGAACGACGCGCCTTTGTAAGATACATTGTCTGCCCGTCGGGACTGAATGCTACGATACCTTCATCCATATCGGTGTTCAGTTCCCCTTCTACCGGCTCCGGACGCTGCCACTCTCCGTTCTCATTTTTCTTCACAAACCATATATCGGATTTCTTTAATCCGGTTATTTCCGAACGATTTGTACCTGTTACTTTTTCATTGGTCGTAGTGAAGTAGAGTTGTTGCAGGGATTTGTCGAGATATGCGGGTGAGAAGTCGGAGCGCCGGGAGTTGAAGAGTTTCATATTCTTCACTATATAACGCGATTTTTTTGCTGTCTTGGAATCAATTGCCCGGCGACATCCGGTAATCCCCTCCAGTGCGAGCTGATCTCCCGGACGCCAATCGAGGAATGTGTTGTATGCTTCGATTGCGGGTTGATATTTACCCTCTGCCTGGAGTGAGCGACCTAAATAATAATATGCCATAGAGTCAGGATATTGATACCGTATGGCGTTCTGATATGCCGCTGAGGCTCGCGCCGCCATGTTAAGTTTACGGTAACAGGTAGCCATCTTATAAGCTACTTCTCCGCGAAGCTGTCGCTCTTCTCTGCTTGTCAGTTTATTATATATCTTCCTATAAGTCTTGGATGCCTCATAATATTCCCCTCGTGCCAGCTGATCGTTGGCATCTGAAAGCTTCGCTGTCTTGCATCCCCCTGCAAGCACAATAAAAACAATCCCCAGTATCAGTAAGATAATCCCTTTCTTCTTCATATATTTGATAACGGAGTTCTTATCCCCCTTATTATCCTTCCCCCTTGCTCTCTCAATCCCCTCTGTTCTCAGAGTCCCACTTTAAAAGCATTTCGCGGGTCTTTTCCCTGAAAAGGGTATCCTCCTCCGTGCCGGGTATCTGACTGATGTGAGATTCCCTTCGTGTCAAGGTTTCACCTTGTTCAACCAGTTCTCTCCCTTTATCTGTAAGGTACGTTTCACAGAACCGTTCCCATACATACTCTATGGCTTCTTCCGAAGGATGGCAGAGATCGCAGGCATAGAACCGATAATCCCGTAAATCATCGTTCAGAAGTTCATACGCCGGGAAATATTCCACATCTTCCATGACGGAGCATAATTCCTCTGCAGCCAGGAGAAGAGTGGATTTGGAACGGCTGTTTTCTACCGCACCGTCTGCTAAATGGCGTACCGGACTGACTGTTATTATTATCCTCAATTGAGGTAAGTAAATGCGGAGTGAATTTATGACCTCTCTTGTGGTCGTTACAATCTCCTCCACAGTAGCTCGGCGCCGTATGAATTCTGAGGATGGATGTTTGTGACAGTTGGCCACTACCATCTCCGCACTCTCTCCGGCAAGTGAATACATAATTGCCGAACCCCACGTTATTATCAAAGTGTCTGCAGTTGTCAATGCCACCTGTAATTCCTTAAATGCCGCGCGGCATTTTTCCAGACATTCCTGCGACGATAGGGAACCGGTGGAAGCATCGCTCAACCATGACACCCATGCCGACCCTCGTCGTGTCAGTGAGTAACGAAGCAATGATTCCCGTTGCTGCGGATGGAGCATTGCGGCTGTAAGGGTGATTGCTATTGAAGCTGGATTAAAGAGCACTCCGGTGGGATTCACGGTAACGTTCCAGCGTGCCGATTTCATCTTGCGTCCTATATTCTCGCTGAAACATGACCCTAAAAGAAGTACCCTCCCCCGAGGATCAAGAGGTGACCGGGAGGAGGGTATCTTAAGTTCTGTCCTGAATTTCATTTTTTACGGCGCTTATGACCTGTGGTCCGTTCAATCCCCCTGGCTATTTCCGCAAAGATTTCGTCTACTACTCCGGAGCCGTTGATGGGAAGATAATTCCCTTTATGGTTATAATATTCCGCGAGTGGCTGGGTCTGGCGATGATAGACATCGAGACGTTTCTTAATGGTTTCAAGTGTGTCATCAGCTCGTCCCGTGTCTTTTCCTCGTTTCAACATCCTCTCCACAAGTTCGTCTTCCGGCACTTCAAGTCCTATCACTGCATGTAATTGTGTCCCTCTCTTTTCGAGGAGAGAATTGAGCGCCTCGGCCTGTGGGATTGTGCGTGGGAAACCATCGAAAACTACCCCGGGCTTATCTTTAGCATCTTTTTCAAGAACATCGTCAAGAATGGATATCATTAACTCGTCGGGGATAAGTTGCCCTTCTGAAATATATTTGTCGGCGGTTTTGCCGAGTTCAGTACCACGTGCTATATGGTCGCGCAATAATTCTCCTGTGGAGATATGATAGAGTCCGTACTCATCTATGAGCTTTGCGCTCTGTGTACCCTTTCCGCTGCCGGGGGCACCGAATAGAACAAGATTTAACATTTCCTTCGGGTTTTATCAATCCTCGTCATCTATGACATAAATATCAGCAAGGTTGCGCACCTTTCCATCCAGATCAAGACCATATCCGATGATGAATTTCGGTGGTATTTCAAAGGCTGCGTAATCGGGTTTGAATCCTGTCTTGCTGCTCTCGGGCTTGTGAAGCAAAGTTACAAACCTTATGGAACGGGGATTGCGTGAGCGCAAATCCGCCATCATCATTTCGGCCGTAAGTCCGGTATCCACTATGTCTTCTATGATTACTACATCCTTTCCCTCTATATCTTCTGTCAGCCCGAGTATCTCTTTTACTTTTCCGGTCGATGAGGTGCCGGAATAGGAGGAGTATCTTACAAAATTTATCTTCCCTTCATTTATTCCTACCTCACGTATTAAATCTGCGGCAAACATAAATGCGCCATTCAATACACATAAAAACAGTGGCTCCGTTCCCGCGAGATCCCTGCGTAATTCTGATGCTACCCTCTTCACCTGACGGTCTATCTCCTCACGCTTGAGATAGGGCACAAATGACAGACCGTTGACTTTTACTTTTGTATCCATTCCTCGTTCTTTTTCGGCTCGTTTCAGCTGTTTTTTCAGCATCTCCGTAAATTGGGACAAAGTTAATGATTATCTGTGAAACTTCATTAAATTTCTTCACCCAATTTTCCTCTTATCTTCCCTTTATTGCCGTTTATTCCACCCTTCGGGATTTTATTCCCAAAATAATCTCTTTTACACCTTGCAGAAATACTCCCTCTCCGGGTAAAGCCCTGCTTCGCTCCAATGACCTCTGACTCATCCGGCTTCTCATTACGCGGTCGTCTAATAATCCCGCTACCGCTTTACCGTAGGCCGCGGTGTCAAATGGGGGGATGAGATAACCATCCACACCATCTGTGATGGATAGCGGTATGGCGCTGGTGTTAAATCCGATTACCGGCAAACCATAGAATCTGGCTTCGTTCATTGCCATCCCGAAACCCTCTACTTTCGAAGGAAACAGAAAGATATCCGCCTGTTCCATCTCCCGGTTAAGTTCCTCTTCCCCCACCATGCCATGAAATTTTATGCGGATATCTGCCGAACGGGCCATTTGCAATAATGTATGCCTGTATTCCTCATCCACAGTCTTCCCTATTATGTGGAGATCGAAATTTCTTCGTTCTGGTCGTTGCATGAGCCCCTCAAGCATAAGATGCAACCCTTTCCTTGGCTCTATTGTGCCGACATACAGTAATCTGCCGGGTATGGTACGAGGAGTGACTTCACGCGGTTCAAACGGGATAGGGAGAAGCTCGGTATCCCATCTTTTCTCCATCAGCTTCCTGACGTAGGGACTGGGAGTGACCCTGCGCCGGGCTCCGTAAAGCATCAAATTCTCCATCACCCTGTATGCCAGACGTTTTATCCCCCTGAATTCCTCATACATAAAGTGATGGTGCACCACAAGGGTATCTTTCCCAAGAATACGTAATCCCCACACCAAGGGGAGAAGGTAAAATCCGCCGGAACTATTGAATATTACCGTGTCTCCACGTTTTACATTGCCAAGGAATTTCAACGACAAGAGAGGACTCAGTAATTTCTGAATCCTTGTAAGCGTCTCTGATTCATATACCGTCAGTGTCTGCGTATCTGCTAATTCCTTTAGCACTTCCTGCAGATGCGCTTCATAACGATGACCGCCGGTTACTACCTTTATTTTCCTTGGATAAATGAATTTTATCATTGTTGGTTCTCGTTGCTTACAGCGATTGTAAGTGCCCTCTCAAGATTCTGTGCCAGTTCGGCGTTCTCCTTTATATAATAATATAACTCAAGGACCGGATGCAGATACTTATTATTCTTTACCTCCTGAATCCCCTTTGAACCTTTATCTATTTTTCCAATAACATCCTCCAGTTCCTTCTGCTTTTCTTCTGATATTTTACCGGTCAACGGATCGGTAGCTGAAAACATCTGCCAATTAGCTACAAACGCAAAGCTGTAATCCTCAATACCCCGCCATAACGTGAGGTCTACCCTGTTATGTAAGGAATCCAAAGTGAGAGAAAGATGTGATGCTGATTGCAAGAATCTTTTCACTACCGGTTGTCCGGACAAATCAAAGGGTAATCCGGAGGGGGAAAAGAGGTCTTTTAAATCGCTGAAACTAAAATCTGAATTGTAACGTGCGTCACCCTCTTCTCTCTTTCCTGCCGGAGTGGTTATGGCATAACAGTATGCAAGAAATACATTGAGGGTATGAATGAGTGAGGGGATACTCTTTTTCAATTTATCCTCTTCTGCAGTAAAGTGGAGCTTACGCTGTCGCTCTACCTCTGCCGCTACATCATTCTCTGACTTCATTGAGCCTACCGCATTCAGGAATAATCCTAAAAAGATTAAACCGCACATAACCTCTATGGCCGTGACTCCCTGTGCCCATCCATGGGCAGGTGTGTAGTCACCGAAACCAAGTGTGGTGATGGTGACTATGCTGTAATAGAGCCAACTGCCGAAATCAGTGGCGGCTCCATCGGGAATCCTGAATTGTCCGTCGGGCAATGCCCAATATATAAGGGCAAATATCGGGGTTATCGCTACGTAGATTCCTATCCAGACTATGGGACGAATGTTTGATACAACATGAAAGAAATGGCGAAGTCTGTCTGATAAATTCATAGTATATATGTTTTTTGATTATTTCTTCGCCTTCATTTCTTCTGGAACTTCTCATTCCGGTGAATTTCCGGCGAAACCTTACTTTCTTACTATAACGCTTCCACTTGCCTGATGGGTCGCGAGTACAAGAATTTCTGCAATCTGCACATGCTTCGGCGCACGTACTGCATATAATACTGTGTCTGCTATATCCTCTCCGGTCAATGGAGTTATTCCTTTGTACACATTGTCAGCACGTTCGTTGTCGCCATGAAATCTGACATTACTGAAATTTGTCTCTACCAAACCCGGTTTTATCAAGGTGACACGCAAAGAAGTGTGGGCTACATCTATACGCAAACCATCGGTGATCGATTTTACTGCTGCCTTGGTGGCGCAATATACATTCCCGTTGGCGTATGCCGCATCACCCGCTACTGAACCTATGTTGATGACATGTCCGTGATTTCTCTTCACCATCCCGGGAACAATGGTACGTGTCATTGTCAGCAAACCCTTTATATTCGTGTCTATCATGGTGTCCCAATCATGATAATCTCCGGCATATTCGGGGTCGAGACCTAATGCAAGTCCTGCATTATTTACAAGAATATCTATCTCTTTCCAATTCTCCGGCAAGGAATTGACTGCTGCTTCTGCTACTTGGCGGTCGCACACATCAAATACTAAGGGATATACACGTTCCTTACCATACTCCCCGGCGATTTCTTCTGCCAACTCAAGCAATAAGCCTGTCCTGCGACCTGTAATTATCACTCTGTAACCACACTTTGCAAACGCTTTTGCACATGCTTTCCCTATCCCGGAGGTAGCTCCCGTAATCATCACTGTTTCCATTACTTCATTTTTTTAGTATTCAGATTCGGTTAACGATTTTTTACTCGTTTTTTATTCTCCAAAATTAGTAATTTTTATCCATTCCCAACGATACCTTATTCTTTTTTACTAATTTTGCACCCGATTTTCTCCTACTGTATTTATAAGAAGTCCCGGCTTAAGATGGCTAAAAAATTCAGATACATTGCAACATTATCATGCGTGACTGCTATGGCGGCTTCGCTGTTATCCTCTTGTTCTGAACTTCTCCCCTTTATTAATAATTCTACTCCTTCAGTTGAGGAGGGTCTCCCGGGAATATGGGCCACCTCTTCTTTATTTCTTTCAGAAGGAAATTTTGAAATTTACTCTAATTCTGTTCCTCGTGACACAATTTCTCTTTCTACACTCCCGTCAGAAACTGAGATTTCTCACGGAGACCCACTTTTTACTATTATAAAATTTTTTGACAATAACATTTCTCTGATAGAAGGCACAACACTTTTTGATTCAGACCTTCTAATCAAATATCCATACTCTTTGTCGGAAAACGACCTTATATCTTCAGATCTCTTTAAAAAACATTTCAGGGATACTGAGTATTTTATCTCTGATATGACTCGCAATTCCTTCTCCCTGGTCAAAAAGGAACGTGGCTTCATCTCTGACCCCCCAGAGGATGCCCCGACTGATACATTCTGTATAAGTCGCACTTCCACTATTAACTTCAAACGCTTGCGATAAACACTATTCCCTTCTTATTCACCTGTCGCTCCCGATAAATTAATCTTCAGAACTTTCTCCGGTCAAAAAAACTGAACTATTTAACTAACTTGGCTGTCATCTCACCCAGCACCGGAACCCGCTCAAAATCGTACAGATGACCCTTGTCTCCATCATATTTTAACAATACTGTAACTTTCCGGAATTCATCGACATCTTTGGGAACGTTACTCACCACCATGGACACCAGGTCACTTCCCTTTGCAGGAATAGCAAAAACTTTGCTACCCTTTTCTCCGTAAACACATCTTGACCCTACGAAGAAATTAATGTCGGTAAATGTACGCCCATCCATTCCCTCTGCCGAAACAGAGTTAAGTCCACCTTTTTCAAGTCGACAATCAACCGGGGAATTCTCATCATTATCTATACTGAAAATCAACACCACATCTCCTCCATCATGCACACATCCCCTCAGCCTGCACTCAGGCTCAGCATTCACTATCGATACTAAACCCATAACCATCAAGACAATAACAACAATCCTTTTCATAGTATTAAAAAATTTTTATAATTATAACACATAAATAAAGAAAAAATATTAACTTTGCATGCAAATGCGGTAGTAGCTCAGTTGGTAGAGCATCAGCTTCCCAAGCTGAGGGTCGCGAGTTCGAGCCTCGTTTACCGCTCCCCAAATATTGATAGTTACTTTGTAAAGTAGATTAAATTAGTGTTTTTGATATTTTTGATTTCAATTATGGTAATTAATTTTAAATAAGGGATTATTTTTTTATTACCGAGCAATTGAATTTTGTGATTACTGCCGAATAAGTGATTATTCGGAATCACAATTATAAAGTACTTTTACGTTTATAATTGTTGGAAGTGCCTGTGACCGGGTGCTTCCAACTTTTTCATTTATTCCCCTCCCTTTTCCTGCAATGTTAAACTTTTACAAGTAATCCTAACCCGAATCCATCTACGCTTGTAACATGTAAATATCACCTAAAAAAAGAAACAAGTTTGAAAATATGTTATAAAACATAAAAATTTTTATCGTGTATCGAATAAAATTATTTGGCTATACTAAAAAGAATGTATAAATTTGCAACGATGATTTATTTAAGTCTTACATGTAAGAAAAATTGAAGGATTATTTCTGACATTTTTTAAATCCAACTGAAAAGAAAGAGATAATCAGGAGATAGGATTATATTACGACCCAAAATATTTCATTCTTTAACTAAATAAATATCAAACAATTAAATCAACAAAAACATGAAAAAGATTTTACTTTTTGCATTTTTAGCTCTTATGAGCATCTCAGCTTCAGCTGCACAATGGTTTATCTCCGGAGCTTTCCAGGGATGGTCACATTGTAACGCTAATTACGAGCTTAAAGAAACCGCTACAGCAGGTGTTTACCAGCTCGATTTCAGCCCCGCTAAATCAATGTCCGGAGAATTCCTTATCTGTCAGGGAAAAGTTGGATCTCCTGACTGGAACAACAAAATCGGTATTACTTCCAGTAAAAAAATTGGTCTTGACAGTGAATATAAGTACACCAAAAATGCCGGTAACTTCATGGTTGACGGAGCTATCGAGGTATCTGCTATCATCCTTGACACTAACAACGGTACTCTTCTTCTTAAGGGTGAATCCGTAGCTAACGAATATACTAACGTATTTATCGTTGGTGATATCAACGGTTCTGGTTGGAACGATTCAATGACCACTTATCCTATGACTCTTAAAGAAGGAACTGAGGATACTTGGACTACTACATTGAAAGTTAAGTCTAATTCTTACCTCAAATTCCGCGCAGGTTTCAATCTCTACGGAAATGGTTTGGAATATCCCAATGACACTATCATCATTCCGGGTACTGAATATACTACCGAGCTTTCTGGTCAGTCTTACGTTCTTAACCAGCCGGGTGAATATATCGTAACTTACGTTCTTCCTTTCGATGCTCCCAATGGTAAGCTTACTATCGATTTCAAACCTATAATCCCCGAAACTCTTTACATCATCGGTAATGTTAATGGTGGTGACTGGAGTCCAGTTAACGGTATTGCTATGACTAAGGACGTTGACCAACCCAGCGTATTCTTCGCTTCTAACGTTCAGATCGGTGAATCTTTAGGTTCTGGCTTCGGCTATTTCTCTTTCGCTACTAACCTTGGCGCTGACGAAAGCGACTGGAATAGCATCGCTCCTCGTTATGGTGCTCTTGAAAACGACTTCGTTCCTACTTTAGGCGAAAACGTAGCATTCACTAACGGTGAAAATGCTTTCAAGGTAAACGCTAACAAGGCTTACATCATCTATGTTAACTTCAGCGACATGACTATCAACGTTACTGAAGTTATCGACAAAGAGGATATCTTCTCTTTCACTCCCTCTGCTGACCTTACAGGTTCAATTAAATTCGTTCCCGAGACAACAAACGAGAGCGCTTACTATGAAGCTGAATTTACTACCAAGGACCTCAGCGTACCTGTAACCATCAATATCCCCGAAGGTTATACTGACGCTTACTGTGGTGAGGTTGTAAACCCCGGCTACTTCTCAAAGAAAGCTACATGGGTTCCTGAAGATCAGGCTATGGCAGCTATGAAACAGTATGGTTGTGAACTTACAAAAACTAACGTTCTTAACATTCCTACTGACAATAATTCACACTTATACTTCGTATTCTTTGGTAAAGATGGTAATATGAACATGGAAATTGACAATGCACTTCGTCTTGAAGCTACAGCTTCCTTCCCTGTATCTGTTGAAACCATCGAAGCAGCTGGTGAAGCAGTTTACTTCAACCTTCAGGGTGTTAAAGTCGCTAATCCCGAAAACGGTATCTTCGTGAAAGTCGTTAACGGTAAGGCTACTAAAGTTACTCTCTAATCAGAATTCTAAGTACATTAAAATAAGCTGAAATTTAGAAGCTCTAAAAAGAGCCTAAGATCATAAGCTTAATCAACACTAAGAAAGGCGAAAGCAACAAAGCTTCGCCTTTCTTCTTTTTACCCCAACAATTAAATAAAAAGGATTCAACTCCGAATTTAAATAAGGATTCATCACCACTCTGCTTAGCTCCAAGGCTCCCGGCAGAGTCCCATCCAGTGGCGCTTCATGATTCCGGGTTGCATTCCACCTCCTGCGCTCCAAAATCCCGGCAGAGTCCACCCCCCCAGGCACCAAGACTCCGGGGTGAATCCCCTCATGTTGTGTACTTTCATCCACCTCATAGCGAGAATGAGCGGCATAGTACAAGCCAAGCTTGCACAACAAAACAAAACGCAAGCACCCAACCAAAGCTCCCCCTCCCTCAGCATCCACTCCTCCCCTCCGCTTTTCCTCCCTCTGCTTCCTTCTCCTCCTCTCTGCCTGCCCCACTCCTCTGACTCTCCTTCCCGGCTCGCATCCACTCCTCCCCTCCGCTTCTCCTCCTCTCTGCCTGCCCCACTCCACCTCTCTCTCCATCCCAGCTCACTCCCCTCTCCCCCCCTCCGCTCCCCCTCCCTCAGCATCCACTCCTCCCACTCCGCCTTTTCCTCCCTCTGCTTCCTTCTCCTCCTCTCTGCCTGCCCCCGCTCCTCTGACTCTCCTTCCCAGCTCGCATCCACTCCTCCCCTCCGCTTTTCCTCCCTCTG
>CAZDWB010000004.1:0-46475 GCA_964509225.1 uncultured Sangeribacter sp. | reverse complement strand
CTGACTCTCCTTCCCAGCTCGCATCCACTCCTCCCCTCCGCTTTTCCTCCCTCTGCTTCCTTCTCCTCCTCTCTGTCTGCCCCACTCCCCTCTCTCTCCATCTCAGCTCGCTCCCTTACAGGACCAGTTGTCGTTCCTGTTTCAAGTTTTAACGGAACCGCGCTTCTCACCTTTAGTTGTGTCAGAATTCTCTTCTTTCCATAGAGAAGGGAATTCGAAGACCATAATGATACAATGAGATTTAGAGACGGAGACGCAAGGTGAATCTGAGAGCGGAGATGAGGATTTGAAACAGGAAGAGAGATTTGAGTGTGAGAGCGGGGGTTTAAGCTGAGTATTTGAGACCAAGCTGGTGATGAGGATTTGTGGATTTTAAATTTTCATGCTATCTTTGTGGTGAGAATCAGTGTATTCCGCTGATACGGTGAGCAGAATCGGCTTTGAGATCAGTTGGAGTTTTGGTAAGCTGTATTAAACGAAGCTTAGCTATAGCAGTGCCGATCCGGCATTGAGATTAGCTTGAATTATGCCCTGGTTGCTTTGAGATTAGCTTGAATTGTGCCGTGGTTGCTTTGAGATCAGTTGGAGTTGTGCCGTATTAGTTGGAGCTGTGCTGTATTAGTTGGAGCTGTGCGGAAGGGGATTGGTGGCTCACTAAGGTGAGATTAGGCGAGTTGCGCTTGCGTTTTGTTGGGTGTGCCGAGCTCGGCTCGGCTTAAAATTCATTGTCTCTCCCAGCTCTCGCAGGGTCCTTCCCTCCTCACCTTATTCCCTGCTTTCACCTTTGCCTCACCATAAAAGTCCTAAACCTAACCTCTGACCAAACTTACCGGCTTCGCAAACCTCTCATCTTTTAAACCTAACCTCTGACCAAACTTACCGACTTTGCAAACCTCTCATCTCTTAATCTAAGCTTCTACCTTGCTTCCGGATAGACCTGAGTGTGTATGTCTGATTTGGAGAGGTGCAGGGTGAGTGTTGTGAGTTCATATATGTAGAATGATTCCGAATCTTGAAATATATCTGGCAGCCTTGGAAGGAGACAGCAATAACCGGTGTCACCTGAGAGCACATTGGCATGACTACAGGGAGCGCTCTATCTACATGGTGACTATCATGAAAATGCCCGGGATTCCACCCTTTTCTCATATTTCAGGATCGATTCAAGGAAAAAAGGTTGTAGCAAAAGCAATTCCTTCTCGTCTTGGAAATCATATTTCGCGAGCTCTTCGTCATATTCAAGAGGTTCATTCAAATATCCGGTTGTTGCAATATTCGATTATGCCGGATCATCTTCATCTGCTTATGGAGGTGACAAGTGCAATGGAAGAACATTTTGGGTTTATTGTAAGGGAGATTAAGTCTGAGTGCAGCAATAGATATCGCACAATTTTAAAAGAGGAGTCGAATTTTGATTTTCCCTACAGCATATTCACATCAGGATTTAATGATCGTATTCTTAAAGGTAGGAATCAGTTACCAATTTTGTTTGATTATATCCGGGATAATCCACGGAGACTTTTCCTGAAGCAGAATTTTCCGGAATATTTCCGCAACCGTCTGTTATGTATTACTCCCCAAGAGCAATATGCACTATATGGGAACATCACATTACTGGAAAATCCCACTAAGTTCGTAGTTCGCTTTAGCCGGAGGTACTCGGAAGAAACATTGAGACGAAAGGAGCAGGAATGGGATGAATGTATCAGAAGCGGTGGAGTCCTTGTATCCCCCTTTATTCATCGAAAAGAGTTGGAATATGAGAAAAAGGCGCTTGAGTATGGGGGGAAGTTAATCAAAGTCTGTAACTACGGATTCCCTGAAAGATGGAAACCATGGAAGGAATTTATTGATCCATGTTCTGAAGGGCGAGTTTTATTTGTGGGCAAGAAGGATTATTCACCGGTGAGAGAAGAATTAAGTCGAGAAGAAGCGATGCGTATGAATGAGCTTGCAGAAAAAATAGCCTACACAGGGATAAGGGATTATTCCCTTAGGAGATATTAGATATAATTAATGTATTCTTAATTTTGCACTTGCTTGTTGAGAGTAGGCAGTTGACTCTTCAGATTAAAAATTTGCATATATTGAATATTATAATTAACTTTGCAACAGATATAGAGGGGAAATCCCAATTACCCTCATCAGGAATCTTTTTAGTGGTATTCGGAAAGTGGCAAAGGTCACGGGAAGAATTCTTCCAAAAGGAGTCCTCTTTTTTTTACTGCTCTTAATTCCATATCCAATGACGACTGCTAAAAAGTTTGATTGGAGTGAAAGATACAAGGGGAGTAATCAACGATTTATAATAAACTAAACAAGAAACAAATAGAGTATAAATATGGCAACATATCTTACCCAAGAGGGTTATGACCAGAAAATGAAAGAGCTCGCAGAACTTGAGGCACAACGACCAGCCATCAAGCAGGCCATAGCAGAGGCGCGAGATAAAGGTGATCTTTCCGAGAATGCAGAATACGATGCCGCAAAAGAGGCACAAGGGATGTTGGAAATGAAGATTGCCAAGATTAAGGAACTTGTGGCGAACGCACGCATTATCGATGACTCCAAGTTGAACACGGAAGAGGTGCAACTTCTAAATTCGGTTACAATCCGCAATGTAGGGAATGGTATGGAGATGCGCTATACGATAGTAACAGAAACCGAAGCAAATCTCAAAGAGAGAAAAATAGCCTCGAACACTCCTATAGCCCAAGCCTTAATGGGACACAAGGTAGGAGATCACGTTCAGGTTGTAGCGCCGGCAGGTCGTATAGAATTTGAAATCATCAAAATTGAAATCTGATGTCTACAATATTTTCAAAAATAATAGCCGGGGAGATTCCCTCATACAAAGTAGCAGAGGATGATAGATTCTATGCATTTCTTGATATCAATCCCGTAAACTGGGGACACACCTTGGTAGTGCCCAAAAGGGAGACGGATTATATATTTGATATCGAAGATGAGGAGCTTTCCGCGATGATACTATTTGCAAAACGCGTGGCGAAGGCGTTAAAAGAAACGTTACCCTGTAAAAAAATCGGAATGGCGGTAATCGGGCTGGAAGTTCCTCACGCCCATATTCATCTCGTTCCGATGAAAACGGAGGGTGATATGAATTTTTCAAATAAAATATCCGATCCGGATTCGGAAAAGATGAAGCAGATAGCACAAGCGGTAAGTGAAAATTTTAAATAATAATTCACATATAATTATTTCCAATCAGTATCTTTTTCACCCCATTCAGAAATAAAAGGGGAATAACTTCATAAAAAACAGAAACAACGGAAGTTGTCGAGACCTATTCGACAACTTCCGTTGTTATTATGTTAGGAATAACTTAACTAACACTTCCACCAAATGGCAACAAGACCCGAAAAGATAAAAATAGAGAATTTAATAAAGATTTATGAACGGAGTTTCAGGGAGAATTGGGACTTACCGGCGTTGACAGACTACCCTACGGGAGAAACCATCACATACGGAGAATTGGCAGAAGTTATAGCAGAGACTCATCTCTTTTTCGAAACAATAGGCTTGAAACCGGGAAATAAGATAGCGTTATGTGGTAAAGACTCTGTCAATTGGGTAAAGCTATACATGGCTACAGTGACTTACGGAGCTGTCATAGTGCCCATATTACCGGAGTTTAATCCAGTGGATATCGCTCATATAGTCAATCATTCCGAGGCTCAGATGTTATTTATAAGCGATCATATCTGGGAGCATATAGAGCCGGAAAAATTACTGAATGTAAAAGCAGCCATATCAATTGAGAAGCATAATCTTCTCTACTGTTCGCCGGATGTTGATGTAGAGCGGCATCTCCGACAGGTGCGTCGCCGTTTCCGCAGGAGATACCCAAAAGGATATTCCGCACCGGATATAAAATACATTGATCGTTCCAATGAGGAAGTTGCAGAGATTAATTACACATCGGGCACAACGGGGTTCTCCAAAGGTGTGATGCTTACCGGAAGGAATCTTGCAGGGAATGTATGTTTCGGAATAGAATCCGAGTTGCATTTCCGTTCATCACGGGCATTAGCGTTTCTTCCACTTGCTCACGCATACGCTTGTGCGTTTGACATGCTTACTCCACTTGCGGTAGGTTCTCACATCACGTTGCTTGGCAAAACACCATCACCACGAGTATTACTAAAAGCGCTTTCAGAGGTAAAACCCAATCTTGTGATATGTGTTCCCCTGATTCTTGAAAAGATATACAAGAATCAGATATTACCCCTGATTTCCAAAGGGACCATGAGATGGACACTTGCAGTGCCCTTTCTTGACAGCTATATCTATTCCAAAATCCGTAATCGCCTGATAGAAGCATTTGGAGGGGAATTTGAGGAAGTGATCGTAGGAGGAGCACCACTCAATCATGAGGTCGAAGAATTTCTTCATAAGATAAAATTCCCCTTTACCGTAGGTTATGGAATGACTGAGTGTGGTCCACTTATCTCCTACTCGCCCTGGCGTGAATTCATCCCCGGTTCATCAGGACGTCTCTTGCCGGATATGGAAGCCATAATCATGTCTGACGATCCAGAACATAAGTCGGGAGAAATATGTGTAAAAGGGGTTAATGTCATGAAGGGGTATTATAAGAATAAGAAAGCGACAGAGGATGTCCTTGATAAGGATGGGTGGCTCCGGACAGGGGATATGGGGACATTGTCGAAGGATGGTACACTTTTCCTGCGTGGTCGTTCCAAGACAATGATTTTATCCGCCAACGGTCAGAATATTTATCCGGAAGAGATTGAGGCAAAACTTAACAATATGCCGTTTGTGGCAGAAAGCATTGTCGTGGAAAGGGATGGAAAACTTGTAGGGTTGGTTTATCCCGACTATGATGCCTTTGACAGGCTCGGCATCACTTCCGCAGAGATGGATAATGCCATGGAGAATATACGAAAGGAGCTCAATAAATTGGTTGCTCCCTACGAACAGATAACCAAAATCATTCTTCTTCCACATGAGTTTGAGAAGACCCCTAAACGAAGCATCAAACGCTTTTTATATACTCAATAAAATCAAATTCCCCGGTTCAAATGCCATGAATCGGGGAATTAAGTATAATAAGGTTAATCCTGCAGACTTTATCTTACGAGGAAATGGTCGCCGGATTCCTTAACTATATTTTCATAGTATCGTTTATCATAACCGGGGAATTCCGGGTAAATCGGAAGTCCGTTTTCATTGAAAATGAAATTACCGTTTTCATCAACCTTTTTCATATTCCCGTCCATGAACCTGACAAATAGGAACTGAGCAAGATTTCGGTATTCATCAGTAGCCTCCTTTGCGATAGCTGAACCTTCCCAATTCACCTCTTTAATCAGGGCTTCTTTATTACCATCCTTCAAAAGTGCCACGAGAGCTTCCTCTTTAGGAGCTCTGGAAGATATGTATTTATCTTCCAGACGATTTTGGACTTTCCTTATGTCAGGAATCATCAGATCGTAGCGATTATATGCCTGATTCGCTACCCAATTATTCATCCAGAAATTAGAATCAAATGAGAATTCATTGACATTTCCCTTGTCAAGTTGAACAGGGATTTCGGTCATGGAGCAATAGAAAGGCATATACACACATGTGTTTGTATCATCAGTTCCAAACCACAGCACACCACCTACTTCATCGGGCAGCCAGTCGCGAGACTGGCTCACGAAACTCCATCCTGTCTGCTGGGTAGCAATTGCCCGTTCCATGAGATACTTCTTCCCATCAACTTCAAATTCCATGGGACGCCAGCGATATGGGACCTTGTTAGGACCCGAGCCGATGTCAGAAGTCATCTCAAACGGAGTACCCTCGAAATGGTCGCGCATGCTCTCCTGCATCTCCTTGAGACTTACTTTTTTGTCAGGCACGATATATAGAGGCATTGGATCATCGGAGAATCCGTCGCACCACTGATAATATTTATCGGCATCCTTATTGAATCGGCGGAAATAGCTCCATACACGACCGTCACAACCGCGACGTGTGGCGGCATCGTGAACCTCAAAAGCATCCGCAAAAGAGAAATCCTCATCCTTACCGGAGAAATATCCATGTTTACGTGCGAATTTTATAAGGTCTTTTGAGTACTTTACATTTTTCTTATCCTTTAGGTCTACCTTACGTATTCTGGGTTCGTTGGCATGGCCGGAAATTGCATCGTCAGGAATTCTGACAGCAATCCACACTGCACCGGAATCATCCCCCTTTCCGATCATCTCCATCACCCAGGCTTCATTCTTATCAACTATCGAAAAGGATTCTCCACTGGATGCATATCCGTATTTGTCTACCAGAGAGGTCATCACATCTATAGCTTCCTGGGCGGTTTTCGAACGTTCGAGCGCAATCTGAATGAGGGAGCCGTAATCAATCAAGGCGCGTCCGGTAGAATCAGCAAGCTCCTTTCTGCCTCCCCATGTAGATTCCCCGATAGCTACCTGGTGTTCATTTATATTGCCGACAACGTTATAGGTATGCGGCACCTGAGGGATTTCACCGAGAGGTTTACCTGAATCCCAATCTACAACCTTACGCATGGAGCCGGCAGGATGATCGGCAGCAGGAGTATGCGTAAGCATTCCGTAAAGATTATGGGAATCAGCAGCGTAGGTCATAAGTACAGAACCATCAGCAGAAGCTTTTTTCCCGGCTATCAGATTGGTACATGCAAATACCGGTAACGATGCCATAAGACATCCGGAAAGTATCAGAGAAATTCTTTTCATCAGTAAACGTTAGATTTTATTTTCAAATTTAGGATAAAAATTCGTATAAGCCAAATATATAGGAATAGTTTTCAAAATTTATATTTAAAATAGGTGAGATTTATATATTTTTGTTAATTTTGTCAATTAAGTTCAGGAAATAAAGGGATAATAAAAAGTAAAACGTTCTCTTAAATTTCATAAATTATTGATATTATGTCAATTAACAAGACACAAGAAGAGATAATAGCGGAATTCGCCGACCTTACGGATTGGATGGACCGTTATGCCTACATCATAGAACTTGGTAATGCTCTCCCCCCCTTTCCGGAGGAAAAGAAAACCCCGGCTAATCTGATTGAGGGTTGTCAAAGTCGTGTCTGGATCACAGCAGACAAGGATTCCGAGGGGATAATAAGATTTGAGGCAGATTCCGATGCCTTGATAGTTAAAGGTATTGTAAGTTTACTCTTACGAGTATTGTCAGGTCACACTTCAGAAGAGATCCTGAATGCAGACCTTTATTTCATCGACAAGATAGGGTTATCCAGTCATCTGTCACCGACACGCAGCAACGGCTTGGTTGCCATGGTCAAGCAGATGAAGAATTATGCTCTCGCCTACAAAGCCCTGGAGGACTCACAAAGAAACGAAAACTAACCTAAAAAATCAAATACTTATGTTTGCAAACCATCCTAAAGGATTAATTCCAGCAGCGTTGAGCAACATGGGAGAGCGTTTCGGATATTATATCATGAACGCCGTTCTCGTGCTGTTTCTATGCTCAAAATTCGGACTTTCGGAAGAAACCAGTGCTTTAATCTACTCCTTTTTCTATGCCGGAATATATGTCTTGAGTCTCGTCGGAGGTGTAATCGCCGACAAAACCCAAAACTACAAAGGTACAATCATCTGGGGTCTTATCATTATGACCATCGGTTATATCGTACTTTCTATCCCTATTCTTGCCACATCAGACAACACCACCTGGCTATTGTCTCTGACATGTGGATCACTCTTCTTTATTGCTTTCGGCAACGGTCTGTTCAAGGGTAATCTTCAGGCAATAGTGGGTCAGCTTTACGATAATCCCCGTTATGCTGCGCAGCGCGATGCCGGATTTCAGATATTCTATGTATTTATCAACATCGGAGGTGTTGTAGCACCATTTGTGGCACCTATGCTTCGCAGCTGGTGGCTTGGTCGTCACAATCTCCTATATAATGCCGACCTTCCTGCTCTGTGTCATGAATATCTGAGTGTTACAGACAACATGAATCAGCAGAATGCCGACAACCTTTACTCACTCATTTCACAAGTAGGAGGGAGTGCCCAGGATGTATCAGCCTTCTGTACGGAATATCTTGACGTCTTCAATACCGGTATTCACTACTCCTTCATCGCCTCAGTAGCAGCAATGCTCATCTCCCTCACCATCTTTATCTTCACAAAGAAAGGTCTCCCATCACCTGCAAAGAAAGAAGCGCAGGCAGCAGTTACATACACTCCGGAGGAGAAACGTCAGATGGCCGCAGAGATTCGCCAGCGCATGGCAGCGCTCTTTGCTGTGCTCGGCATCGCTATCTTCTTCTGGTTCTCATTCCACCAGAACGGAACATCACTCTCCCTCTTCGCACGCGACTTCGTACAAAGCGGCTCCATCCCGCCTGAAATATGGCAGGCTCTCAATCCTTTCTATGTGATAATCCTCACCCCCTTCGTCATCATGATTTTCTCATCATTGCAGAAGAAGGGTAAGGAGATTTCCACTCCCCGAAAGATTGCAATCGGTATGGGACTTGCAGGAGTCGCCTATCTCTTCCTGATGATTTACTCCTGGTCAATGGGTTACCCCTCAGCTACAGATTTCAAAGCCCTTCCGGCAGCCGAAAAGGCAACTATGATGTCCGGTCCATGGGTATTGATAGTACTCTACTTCTTCCTGACTGTAGCAGAGTTGTTCATCTCCCCTCTTGGACTGTCATTCGTATCAAAGGTAGCTCCAAAACATCTCCAGGGTCTTTGTCAAGGTCTATGGTTAGGTGCGACTGCAGTCGGCAACCTTCTCCTATGGATTGGTCCCCTTATCTACAATGCTTGCCCGATATGGGTTGCATGGACTGTCTTCTTCAGCGTCTGCATCGTTTCGATGGGTGTAATGTACGCTATGGTAGGCTGGCTTGAACGTGTAACTAAATAATAATCATATCACTTTATAATCAAAAGGCTGTCTGAATTCATCATTATTAATAATTCAGGCAGTCTTTTGATAATCCTCCCCTCCTCTTCAAAATCGAAATAGCAATGTTAAAGTCAATACAAATCAGTGTTCACTGCATCCTTGCAATAACGATTATACTTCTCCTTGGACTTGCAGCATGCAAGAACGAAAAAAAATCTGACGATTCCAATGTCAACACCCTCAAGGAATCTGATGAAGTCTTCCATGCAGACAATGACATAGCCATGACAGTCCGCAGTTTAATGGATGCACTGAGTGTAGGAGAGCCACTTGACTCCGCACAATATACATTTACCGGAGTACTCACTGACGGAAGCGGACGTCCTATATATGCCGATTTTCAGGGAGCTCCCGGCACATGGGAGGTAAAAGTGCTTTCAAAAAATGAAGCTATGCTTCGCAACCTCAATCCCGGCGATCTGATTCCGGATGCCTTGATTCAATATTTGATAGACAACACCTATCTTACCGATGTGAATAAAGTAAAGGATGGGGAATATTTTGAGAAAAATAATAAGAGGAATAATATTCCGGATATGGATAAGCGTACGGAGGTGGTATGTTATGAATTCAACGGATGTATGATAACCTTTGAAACACGACCTGCTCTCACCACCGGGGGGATAGAGAGTCCCCTGATGACTATCAGCCTGCACAGGATTTAGTATTTAAGGAAGGACCGGAATCCTAACGAAAAATAAAAAGTGGGGAAGCCTGAGAGCGCGGTAAAGCCATGAGCTGGATATCCGCATTTCGCGTAGATATGGAATTAGAGCAATCCCCTACAGTCCAGCCAGCACTCTCCAATGCCTCGCGGGAAGCTTTAACAGCTAACTGTGGTATATTATTTTCCTGCGACAAGTGACACAGAAACACATACTTCAATCGTTCGGATGCGATTTGTTTCAGGAAAGAAGCTGTTTCGCTGTTGTCAAGATGACCATGACCGTTCCGGATACGGGTTTTAAGATATTCCGGATATGGTCCCCGAAGCAACATTCCCAGGTCATAGTTAGATTCAATGACCAGATAATTAGCCATCGACATATAGAAATGGGCTCTTTCCGTGACAGCTCCGAGATCGGTGGCAAGTACAAACCGTCGGTTGTCGTAAACTAATGAAAACCCCATATTATCCGAGCCGTCATGAGGCACATCGAATGCGGTGATTTCAAACTCTCCGATTTTAAAAGGTATCTCCTTAAATATGGGAGTATGATAATCCTTTATTCTGCGAGAGATTGAATGGCGCCGTAACAAGCCGTTAAGTACCCTGTTGGAACAGAAAAGTCTGACGTGCTTATTGTTTCTTAAAAAATTATAGGCAAATTTTACATGGTCCGTGTGGTCATGTGTCAGCAACAGCCCTTTGATATTCTTGAGATCTATCCCATTGGCTTTTAACGTGATTTCAATATGATCAGCGCGCAAACCAGCATCTATGAGAACACCGGCAGAGCGTGTCCCGATATAACAGGAATTTCCACTTGACCCCGAACCTAAGGACAAATAAAACAACCTTTTGTCCTCATCTTCTTCAGACCTGCCAATATCCTCTATTGTTGAAGCTGAACTCCTGACATTCTGACGAAAAAGTTCTAATTTGGATTCAGAGACAGGAGATGAAAATTCCTCAAAAGGTATCTCCATCTGTCTTGAATCAGGATTATCGAATGATATTTTTCGTCTTTGATGATGCATAGATAATATTCTAACTATTAACGTGCGTAAATAAGAAAAATTGCAGGACGCTTGTCATAGTCATATTTTCTGGTGCGCCATTTAGATGCAGGGAGAGATATAATAGACTCATTGTCAGGGTCCGTTATATCACATGCCACACACAGTCCGGTGTTGGAATGAAGAGTACGAGCCAATAGGCTCACCAACTTATTATTCCGATATGGAGTCTCAATAAATATTTGAGTCATGTTGGCTTTCAACGAATAAGATTCCAACTCCCTTATTTTTCTTACTTTTTCACTCTCCTCAATGGGCAGATAACCATGGAAGGAGAAACCCTGGCCGTTAAATCCGGAAGCCATCAGAGACATAAGGATTGAAGAAGGACCCACCAGAGGAATTACTCTCAATCCTTCACGCTGGGCTATCGCAACGGGTAATGCTCCCGGGTCGGCAACCGCCGGACACCCTGCCTCACTCATTACACCTACCGGTTCTCCATGGCGGAGAGGATCTAAATAGGCAGATACCTCCGAGAGGTCCGTGTGTCTATTCAACTCATAAAAGGTTATGGCATTTACATCAAATGTCGGATCACAACGCTTTAAAAAGCGTCGGGCAGTGCGAATGTTTTCCACTATCAAATGATGTATGGAGCGAAGAATCTCCAGATTTCCGGCAGGGAGTGTATCGGAGATAGGAGCATCGCTAATATTTACCGGAATAAGGTATAGAGCCGATTTTATTTCGTTAGCCATCCTATTTTTTATTGCAAAATTAACCATTTCTTCACCAACCTACAAGTAAGAATCCATTTTGGAAATTTACAATAAGGGATATATTCTTGCGGCTGTGCTGAAATTTTCTTAACTTTGTAAAGTATGGATACCCCGTTACCCAAGATATTTGTCAAGAGCATAGACTCGTTTATAAAAGGGGATGAGCTTGAGAAGTTCGTTCAGAAAATGGAAGAAGCACCGGCAACCGGGGTTCGGCTCAACAGACGTAAGCCTACTCCCAATCCTATTTACCCGGATATGAAGCCCGTCGAGTGGTGTAACTCAGCTTTTTACCTTCCCTCCCGACCTCAATTCACTCTTAATCCTCATCTTCACGGTGGTGCTTTCTATGTTCAGGATCCCTCATCGACCGTCTATGAGACAATTGTGGAAAAGATACTTCATCTCCCCGATTTTCCTAATCCCCATTCACCTGCAGTGCTCGATTTATGCGCAGCCCCCGGGGGAAAGACCACTGCCATAATCAATGCCCTTCCTGATGATGCATTGATTGTCGCAAATGAGTATAATGAAAAGCGTGCGCGTATCCTTGAGGAAAACCTCAAGAAATGGGGATTTCCCAATTGCATTATTACTAATTCTCCAACCTCAAGATTTGCTGAATGCGGTGAGATTTTTAATCTGGTAGCGGTAGATGCACCATGCTCCGGAGAAGGGATGATGCGAAAAGAGGAAGAAGCACGTCGGCAATGGAATCCCGGTCTCGTAGAGCAGTGTGCCACTTTACAGAAATCCATTATCAAAGATGCTGTAAAAGTCTTGACAGAGGGTGGCTATCTGATTTATTCCACTTGCACCTTTAATCCCTTGGAAAATGAGGAGAATACGGAATTCATAGTTAAGGAACTTGGATTGGAACCGGTAGAAATCACATCTGTTGGTGTTCCTGAGAAAAGTACTATGATATCCAAATCCTTCACAAATATTCCTTCCATCCGCTTCATGCCTCATATCACGGATGGAGAAGGACTGTTTGTGGCGATATTCCGTAAGGGAACAGGTATAAATCCTGCCTATATGTCTTCGAAAGGGAGAAGAGAAAAAAACAAAAAGAGTTTTCTGAAAACTGATGCTTTTCCCACATTAAAAAGGGTAATTGACGAACTTTACGGCACCTTTTATTGTAAAGAGATAGGGAGCAAGATTTCACTTGTCACACCCGAAATCGAGGAGATGAGTGAGCGTCTGAAAGGGATTAGGATTCTTTCAGCCGGTATAGAAGCAGGAGAAATAAAGGGTAAGGATTTTATCCCTTCCACCTCTCTGGCTCTTATATCTTCATTCAGAGACAATCCTTTCCCGGATATCCCGTTAAGTAAAGAGGATGCTCTTTCTTTCCTGCGTAGGGAGAATATTATCCTTCCCGATGACACCCCAAGAGGTTACGTAACGGTTAGTTTCGAAGGAACACGTCTTGGGTTTGCCAAACATTTGGGGAACAGAACCAATAACCTTTATCCCTCCTACTGGAGGATAAGGACATTATAAAACCAGACAGACTAAAGAATAACAAAAGATTTTAAAATTATGATATTTTCAACAAACGCAAAATGTGCAGGATGTGAAAATGCCATCCTTGCGAAGATGAATGAACAGTTCCCGAACTATCGCTGGAGCATGAATCTTAACCATGCCGATAAGATTCTTGAATGTCATGGAATCCCTGATAATGCTGAGGAAGCCGCCAAAATAATAAAGACATTGGAGGAGACAGGGTTCAAAGGTTCTTGGATTCAAAATTCTGAAAGCCGTACAGGATACTGATGCTTGAACTAAAGAATATATCCAAATCCTATGGGTCGCTCCAGGTTCTACGTGGTGTAAATCTCACGGTAGGGACGGGGGAGATTGTGGCAATTCTTGGTCCGAGCGGTGCCGGGAAAACAACTCTTCTCCAAATTGCCGGCACTCTGGATCAGCCCGATTCCGGATTAGTGGAATATGACGGTGTGGATATAACCGGTCTTTCAGACAAGCGGCTGTCGCAGTTCCGCTGTCATAATCTGGGATTCATATTCCAGTTTCATGAATTGTTACCGGAATTTACAGCCTTGGAGAATGTAGCAATTCCTGCATTGATTGGCGGCAAGAAAAAGCGGGCGTCATATACCAAGGCAGAGGAACTTCTCAGAGAATTGGGGCTTGGAGAGAGACTCAGACATAAACCGGCTCAGCTTTCGGGAGGTGAGAAACAGAGGGTTGCGATAGCCCGGGCACTAATAAACGAACCGAAACTAATTCTCGCAGACGAGCCCACCGGTAGTCTTGATTCTCATAATCGAGATGAAATCCTCTCACTCATATCACGTCTTTGCAAGGAACGGGGACAATCGTTTTTAATAGTGACCCACGATCCCACCCTCACCTCGATTGCCGACCGAACGGTGCAGATGGATGATGGACGCATTGTAGATATTCAACATCCGGGTCTTGCATAATAAGAAGATTTATATTAACTTCGCAACAAATAAACAAAGAGAATCAACCGATTCTCAAAATCAAACAGTAGAAATGGCAGAAAATCAAAATCAGAATCAACTTCAGATTCAGCTACGTCCCGAAGTAGCAGACGGTAAATATAGCAATCTTGCAATGATAGGTCACGGACCAAATGAATTCCTCATGGATTTCATCTTTGCAGCACCCGGAATGCCACAGGCTCCGGTAGTAAGCCGAATCGTAATGAGTCCGGAGAATGCAAAGCAACTTCTCTTTGCCCTTACCGACAATATTAAGAAATTTGAGGCTCAGTTCGGAGAAATAACTCCCCGTACTCCCAAAGGTGGAATGATAGGTAAGAACTGAGAATTCAGAAAAACCATCAGAGGGTGTGACAAAATCTTTTGACACGCCCTCATTTCTATTTTTCACCCACCGTCATATCATATTTATGGAAAATAATCTCTTCCTTTATAATTCACTGAGTCGCACTAAACAACCTTTCCGTCCCATTCTTGAGGGACATGTGGGGATGTATGTGTGCGGACCCACTGTGTATGGTGATGCTCACCTCGGGCATGCGCGTCCGGCGATTACATTTGACGTGCTTTTCAGATACCTTACTTTCCTTGATTATAAAGTGAGGTATGTACGCAATATCACTGATGTAGGTCATCTTGAACATGATGCCGATGAGGGTGAGGACAAGATAGCCAAAAAGGCGCGGCTGGAACAGTTGGAACCAATGGAGGTGGTACAGTTCTATCTTAACCGTTATCATCATGACATGGAAGCTCTGAATGTGCTCTCTCCAAGTATTGAGCCACATGCTTCAGGACATATCATCGAACAAATAGAATATATCAAGAAAATTCTTGATGCCGGTTATGCATACGAATCTGAAGGGTCAGTATATTTCGATGTAGAGAAATATAACCGTGACCATCACTATGGTAAACTTTCCGGCAGAAATATCGAAGACCTTATCTCCACTACACGTTCTCTGGATGGACAGAGCGAGAAGCGTAATCCTCTCGACTTTGCACTCTGGAAGAAGGCATCTCCGGAACATATTATGCACTGGCCATCACCATGGAGCGAAGGTTTCCCGGGATGGCATCTGGAATGTTCTACAATGGGAACGAAATATTTAGGTGAAAAATTTGACATTCACGGTGGTGGACTCGATCTTCTTTTCCCACATCACGAATGTGAAATCGCGCAAAGCGTTGCAGCTCAAGGGCACGAAACCGTAAATTATTGGCTGCATAATAACATGATCACCATCAACGGGAAGAAAATGGGTAAAAGCTATAATAACTTTATTACCCTTGAAGAGTTTTTTAAAGGAACCCACCCTCTTCTGGAGAAGGCATATTCTCCGATGGTCATCAGATTCTTTGTGCTTCAGGCTCAGTATAGAAGTACTGTTGACTTCTCCAATGAGGCGCTTCAAAGTGCAGAAAAGGCGCTTCAAAAGATGACTGACGGCTATCATCGTTTACATTCTCTGACACCGGGAGCAAAAAGTGTGGAACTCCCCGACTTCAGAAGTCAATGTTTCGAGGCAATGAATGATGACCTCAACACTCCGATTGTTATTGCTACCCTCTTTGACGCCTGTCGATACATAAATCAGTGTGCCGATGGTCTTATTTCTCTCTCCGGGGAACAGATTGAGTATCTTAAACTCCTGTTCAAGGATTTTCTTATCGACATCTTGGGAGTGCGCATGGACGACGAAGGGGGAACGGATACAAATCTTACACCCTATAAGGGCGCGGTAGACCTTCTGCTTGAGGTTCGTGCCAATGCAAAAGCATCAAAAGATTGGACCACTTCCGATCTTATAAGGGATAGACTTGCAGAATTAGGATTTAATGTAAAAGATACGAAATCCGGAGTTGAATGGTCGGTAAAATAATTAAATTGTATCCGAATTTTTTACCGGAATCTATAAGATTTTGATTATAATTTGGATATATGAAATTTAAGTTTTAATTTTGTGAAGTGTTTTTCATAGTATTAAATTAAGATTAAGGTATGGTCTAACGCTTTGTGAAAAGTGTTAGACTTTTTTTATTGTGTCACCTAAAAATCCGCTTATTGCATACCCTTGATATGAACTTAAGAATGTGGTAAAGATTCACTAAATTTGCATCTAATGGAATTGGCGTATCATTACATCTGGAAGCATAGGCTTTTCCCTTCAGAGGGAATATTACGAGATGGGCGTAAAGTTAAAATCATATCCCCCGGAATCCACAACACCGATGCCGGACCGGATTTTTCGCATGCCCGAATTGTAATAGACGGAAAGGAGTGGATAGGAAACATTGAAATTCATATCAAAGCTTCGGACTGGTTTCGCCATTCTCATCATAAGGACGCAGCTTATGATAACATAATCTTACATGTAGTGGCGGTTGATGATACAGAGATATACCGTTCCTCCGGCGTTGCAATCCCACAATTGCTCATTCCCCTGCAACCGGATATCATGAAACGTATCGCTGCTCTTACTGAAAGCATTGATGCAGTAAGTTGTCGTAATTCACTTTCTTCATTTCATCCCTTACAAATTTCCGATTGGCTCGAATCCCTTTCCACCGAACGTCTCCATTCCAAAGGGAAAAGAATACTGGATATGATGCAAATATATGGTGGAGACTGGAGACAGGTTATGTTTATAACCCTTGCCCGTGGATTAGGATTCGGGCTGAACAGCATACCATTCGAACTGCTTGCAAAGTCAATACCTCTCAATTATCTGCTCCGTCATTCTGATAATTTTATGCAGATTGAGGCCTTCCTTTTTGGACAAGCAGGGATGTTGGATTCATCATGTAATATCTTTGACGAGTATTTCCAATCTCTCTGCAGGGAATATCTCTTTTTAAGTAGAAAATATAATCTTCGACCAATCAATGTCTCCTTATGGAAATTCGCACGCACTCGTCCGTCAAATTTTCCTCACCGGAGAATAGCTCTACTCGCCCGACATGTTGCCGAAGGATGTTCCTTGACCGATAAACTGATTTCCGCGAAAGGAGACCCGGAGTCATTAATTGCCATGTTTCAATGGGAAACGGGACCATACTGGCGTTCACATCAATTATTTGGAGTGACCGCTGAAAATCTTTCATGCAAACTTTCCTTAAGCAGTATTCAGTTATTGCTTATCAACGTTGTGGCTCCATTTTATATGGCCTATGCGGCATGGACCGGTGACTATGAGAAAGGTGAAGTAGCCGTTAATCTTCTTCAGAATCTTCCGGCTGAGTCGAACTCGATAATAAAGGAATGGTGCCGATATGGAATCAAGCCATCAGATGCTTCTCACAGTCAGGCACTGCTTCAACTCCGCAAAGAATATTGTGACCGGGGAAGATGTCTTGAATGTCGTTTCGGACATAGGGTAATCCGACATTCCTTACCATCCACTTACTTCTAATGCTGAAGTTTCTGAAAACAGAACTGTATTTTAAATTGTTATTATTCGGCGAAGAGAATATTGAAATATCGAGAATCTTCATTAATTTTGCAAGAATATATAATGAACCAATCTCCAAGCCGAGTATTAGGATTGCCAATTTTATAAATTTATGAAATTGAGGAAGAAACCATCTTTTACCGAAGATCGGATAATAGCACACCGGAATCTCACGGACTCGCCCGTACCTTTAATGAAATTCGTAGAAGAGATGCTTAGCTCTCCGAAGCGTAATGATATAAAGAAATGGCTTAAATATGACCACCTGATGATTGATGGGGTGGTAACAAATAATTTCAATGCTCCTGTAAACCCGGGACAATGGGTAGAGCTCAATCTTACACGTCCATTCGTGGTGTTTCATCATCCCCGACTAAAAATTGTATATGAGGATGATGACATAATTGTAGTAAACAAGGGTTACGGTCTTCTTTCTGTAGGAACCGGTTCTCCAAAGAAAGAGGAAACTGCCTACAATATACTTAAAGACTATGTGAAGAGAAAACATCCTTCAAATAAAATTTTTGTGGTGCATCGACTGGATCGCGCCACATCGGGATTGATGATGTTTGCCAAAAGTATGGAGACTCAGACAGCGATGCAACATAATTGGAATAACATGGTGCTGGAACGCAAATATGTAGCAGTCCTGGAAGGAGTTATGGAGGAGAATAATGGTGTTATCCGAAGCAATTTAGAGGAGAATTCCCGATTTGAAGTTTATTCTTCGAAGGAAGCACAGGGTGGTAAACCGGCAATCACACGTTACAAGGTTCTGGATCGTGGAAACGGATATACCCTTGCCGAGTTCTCGCTGGATACCGGGAGAAAGAATCAAATCCGTGTGCACGCCAAAGATTTGGGACATCCCATAATCGGCGATCATAAATACGGAGCTAAAGCAAGCCCTATTCACCGACTTGCATTGCATGCCCGGACATTGAGGTTTGCACACCCGGTCACCCGCCGTGACATGAACTTTGAACTTCCTGTTCCCTCACGTTTTGCCGGAATAATGAAGAAATACTGAAAAAACTCTTCAAGGTGCTATAATAAATATCTTATATTCATGCAAATAGACAAAAGTGATTTCTATCCCGGCATCCCCGGGCAGTCGTGTGATCCTGACGAAGAGGGAATCAAGCCTGATACCCCAGAAATTAAAGATTCTCTCTCTGATAAGAAACCGGAGAGTTCACCTCATACTCCCCATCATACTCCCCACCCGGATACTGAATCTGATTTTCCCATCATTGACAGGATTTCCAATATCATGTCATGGATTTTAGTGCCACTCCTTTTGCCGGTGTATGCCACAATGATTTTATTATGGTTTACACCATTGGATCAACTCCCTCTCTCCGTAAAATGGGGATTCACATCTATAGTGGCATTAATCAGCACCTTCATTCCGATGATTCTGGTTATAATACTCAAAAGATTTGGAATAGTGGAAGATCTGGGGCTTAACGGAAGGAAAGAGCGTCTCATTCCCTATATCATTTCAATATGCAGTTTTATTGCCATAGCATGGTTCTTATATCATAAGGGAATGCCGTTATGGATCAATCTATTCTTTATGGGAGGAGCACTTGCGGGATTTATCAATATGCTCGTAAATTTCCGCTGGAAAATAAGTGCCCACGCTGCTGCCGCCTCGGGTGTAGTAGCACTTATACTCATTATGGACAAACACGGTATCAGGAATATTGACCCGGGACTATTGTTAGTCATCTCAGTGGCATTGTGCGGTTTATTAGGTTCTGCCCGTGTTTGGCTCGGACGACACACCTCCGCTCAGGTTATTTGTGGATACATAGTGGGATTTTTGAGCGTATATCTTATACAACTCATTTAAGAACCCTCTATATTTCGCTCATCTTCAACTCTCTCCGTTTTAATCAGGAATCATATTCATGTCTATCTTTAACTATAACCGTCGAAAATCTTCAACTGTAAGAGTTGGACATATCATAATCGGAGGAGATAATCCCGTCCGAGTGCAATCCATGACTAATACTTCCACCCTTGACACGAACGGAAGTATCGAACAAATTCTCAGAATAGTAGAAAAGGGAGGAGAATTGGTTCGTCTCACGACCCAGGGAGAGCGTGAAGCTTCAAATATGAAGAATATTAAAGAGGGTGTGAGAAGCAAAAATAGCAATGTCCCTTTAGTAGCTGATGTTCATTTCAATCCCAAAGCTGCTTTTAAAGCTGCCGAATACTGCGAGAAAGTACGAATCAATCCCGGTAATTTTGTTGACGCAGCCCGCACTTTCGTAAAACTGGAATATACGGATGAGGAATATGCCTTGGAAATTGAAAAGATCCGGTCCCGTTTATTACCGTTTCTTGAAATCTGCAAGAGAAACTCAACTGCAATACGATTAGGGGTTAATCATGGCTCTCTATCCGATAGGATAATGAGTCGGTATGGAGATACACCTGAAGGCATGGTGGAATCCGTCTTGGAATTTCTCAGGATTTGCAGAGAGGTTGATTTTAATGATATTGTTATATCAATCAAGGCTTCCAACACTATAGTGATGACGGAAACGGTACGTCTTCTCGACCGTAAAATGAGAGAAGAATCAATGAGTTATCCTCTTCATCTGGGGGTAACTGAAGCCGGAGACGGGGAAGATGGCCGCATTAAATCTGCGATTGGGATAGGGACCTTACTCTGTGAAGGACTTGGAGATACCATACGTGTGTCACTAAGTGAGGCGCCTGAAAATGAAATTCCGGTGGCTATCCTTTTACGCGATTACATTACATCCAGAGAGGGTCATTCCCCAATTGTAGAGCCTGATATTCTTTTTCCCTTCCCGTTAAGGAAATATTCTGTCCCCTTTAAAGGGATGAATAAATACGATTATCCTCTTGTGGCTGATGCAGATTTCTGTCTCTCAGAATCGGGATATATTGAAGCAGATGCATCGAAGGAATTACTACCCGCAGATACCCGGGTTCCGATTCTGCTAAGTTCTGCCCATATCAATGCTCCGGGAGAGATTGCTTCATGGATTGAACGCTTTTATAATTCGGGAGGAAGAGCCCCAATAATAATAAAACTCAGCTATTCTGATACAGATATTGAAAAGATTCAGACTAAAAGTGGTGCTGATTTCGGAATGCTCTTGTTGCATGGTTATGGGGATGCCATTCTTCTCGACGCCCCCGCACTTTCTCAAAAGGAAAGGAATCAAATTTCCTTTGCCATATTACAGGGTACACGGTTAAGATTTACCAAAACGGAATATATAGCCTGTCCGGGTTGCGGACGGACTCTGTTTGACCTTCAGACTACCCTCAGGAATGTAAAGAAAGCAACAGAAAAAATGAAGGGATTGAAAATAGGAGTCATGGGATGTATTGTTAATGGTCCGGGAGAGATGGCGGATGCTGATTACGGATATGTAGGTGCCGGTCCGGGGAAAGTATCAATCTACAGGGGAAAGGAATTGATAATAAAAAATATCCCTACTGAGGAAGCTCTTGACGAATTGCTTAAACTAATAGCTGAAGATCATCGAGACCTATCATGATAAAATAAAGGTTGCAACCTAACTATAGAGGATGCAACCTTTAAATTCTTTATAAACAAATTTTAAATATTGTCTTCGAGACGCTGGAAGTGCTGATATGGGTGATAACATGCCGGACATTTTTCGGGAGGTGTCACTCCTTCATAGATGTAACCGCAGACAAGACATTGCCATTTAATCGGTTCTCCTGTTTCACTCTTCCAGACAGTACCATTCTCAATACGTTGACGCATCTTTTCGAAACGAGCCTCATGATGGGCCTCAACAGATGCTATTGCCAAGAAACGATCTGCAATTTCATCGAATCCTTCCTCTTTTGCAACTTTTGCAGCTTCCTGATACTGGTTTACACCTTCAGCTTGTTCTTCAGCTGCTGCAACTTTAAGATTATCAACTGTAGGAGTGAGAATACCGGGATCTACACCAATCGGTTTTGTTACCACACCACCGTCTGTAAGATATTTCAAGAAAATTTTTGCATGGTGAAGTTCATTGTCGGCAGTTTCATTAAAAATGTTGGAATACTGAAAATATGATTCCTTCTGTGCAGATTGTGCAAAGAATGTATAACGAGTCACTGCTGTAGATTCACTCACATAAGCATTAGCCAGATTCTGTTCGGTTTTGGTGCCCTTAAGGCTTTTTGTGTTTGCCATAATTTCAATAGTTTTTAATAATTTATATAACTATAACAATGGCGTGAAAAATGTGTTCAAGGAAAAATCATCTATTTTCATGGTTACTGTTCATTAGATATTTTTAACATCTTCATTTAAAATATGAAAACCTTTTTTTGAATAAATAAGTAAATATGTAAATTTGTAGTAAATTTAATTACATGACAGAAAAAATCCAGGGATTAGTGATAAGTGTTGTAAAACACTCTGACCGCTATAATGTGGTGACTCTTTTCACACGCACCCATGGGAGGTTAGCATTTTTATCTCCAGCCACAACACGCGCCAAGTCAAAGGGACGTAATGCACGTCTTGCTTTACTCTCATTAGTAGAATGTGATGTAAGACTTAAGGGGGGTGAAGAACTCTCCCTCCTTCCGGCTGTCAACACTCCCCATATATGGAAATCTCTATATTTTAATCCTATAAAGGGAGCCATGACTATCTTCTTATCAGAATTTTTAAATAAATTGCTCCGCGCGGCTGCTCCTGATACTGAATTGTGGGATTATATATACAACTCTATTTTCCTTCTGGATTCTCTGAAAAAGAACCTTGCCAATTTCCATATCGCCTTTTTAATCGGACTCTCCCATTATATGGGAATAGCTCCTCTTATTGATACCTACAAACCGGATTATTACTTTGATTTGCGTGCCGGTCAGTTTACACCTTTTCGCCCCTTACATTCAGACTGGTTGAATCTTTCGAAGTCTCAGGGATTGAGAACCCTGATGCGTATGAATTACGCTAATATGCACCGTTTCCGGCTTTCCGGAGAGGGACGATCCTTGATTCTCTCTGAAATTTTACGTTATTATTCACTCCATCTTCCGGGTTCGGCAAATCTTAATTCCCCTGAAATACTCTCCGAATTATTTAAATAATCCATACTTATTCTTTTTCCTTCAGCAGATATGAAGAGGAATCCATGAATATTTAAGGAGAAGATATAAATTTATCAATTTGCTAATATTAAAGAGGTCAGCAGGCAAAAATTAAATGATGAAACACCTAATTTTTTAAATCAACTAAATTTTACTTATCAAAAAGTTAGAAAAATTTAGAACTTTTGCTATTAAAAATAATCCAAAGCAAGTTAAAATTTACAAAATATTTAATTTTATAGCCTAATTGTTTTGCCATTTAAAAATTAATAATTAAATTTGCATGTGTTTTTCATGGTATTAGATTTAAGGTTAGAGGATTAGTTGTCGAGAGACAATTAATCTTTTTGTTTATAGCACATCATAAAACAGCTACAGGGAGAAATGACGTTGTGTCATAATAGTTCATCTTCAGTACTTTGCATCATACCAATCCTCTCTCACTAAAAAAGGGTGAGACAAAATTTTCATTTTGACCCACCCTTTTTAAAAGTCTTTTTATACGGTATAATTATAGTATCTGAATCTAAGATTCTGTTAATCTACCACACTCTTAGCGAAGAATCAACATTGCATCTCCATACGCCCCGAATTTATATTCATTTTTAACAGCTTCGTCGTATGCCTTCATAATAAGATCATATCCGCCAAATGCAGCTACCATCATTAACATAGTACTGTAAGGCATGTGAAAATTCGAAATCATTGAATTACATACTGTAAAATCGTAAGGGGGGAAAATAAACCGGTTTGTCCAACCTTGATAAGTCATGATATGTCCATTCATGCAAACAGCTGAAGCCAACCCACGCAATACAGATGTTCCGACTGCACAAACACTTTTTCCTGCATCCTTGGCGGAGTTTACCAATTCTACCAAATCATCATTAATAAGCATCTCTTCAGAATCCATACGGTGTTTGGTCAGGTCTTCAACATCTATCATACGGAAATTTCCACGTCCTGAATGCAGAGTCAGAAATCCCCTTTCAATCCCTTTGATTTCAAGACGTTTCATTAATTCTCTACTGAAATGCATACCAGCTGCCGGCGCCATTACAGCACCCTCGTTTTTAGCAAAAATGCATTGATAACGCTCACAATCCTCCGGTTCAGGCTCACGATGAATATACTCCGGAAGTGGGGTCTTACCCATTGAATAAAGATATTCCTTAAACTCATCATGTGGACCGTCATACAGGAAACGTAAAGTGCGGCCCCTGGACGTGGTGTTATCTATTACTTCCGCCACCATCGACTCGTCCTCTCCGAAATATAACTTGTTTCCTATTCGGATCTTGCGTGCCGGTTCTACGAGAACATCCCAGAATTTATTCTCAATGTTCAGTTCTCTGAGAAGGAATACCTCGATACAAGCTCCGGTCTTTTCTTTATTTCCATAGAGAAGTGCCGGGAAAACCTTAGTATCATTAAACACCATTACATCACCCTCCTCAAAGTAATCTATGACTTCCTTGAAAATATGATGAGATATCTCTCCTGTCTTACTGTTTACTACCATAAGACGACACTCATCACGATTTTCAGAAGGATACTGTGCAATCAGTTCCTCAGGTAATTTAAATTTAAACTGAGAAAGTTTCATAAATCCTAATATAATTTTTTTCGATACTCCCTTATTATTCCGGAGAATCTGTTTTTAAGTTTAATTTTTCGATGAAATATTTAATTTTCAGGAAATGTCAACTCACAAGTAGCTATCATTTCGAGTGCATTGTCCACACTTAAACAGTGATCTAAGGAAATCTCCCCAACTCGTGTACGCTTCAATCCTATCAAGTGGGCTCCTGAGTTAAGGGACTCTCCAAGATCACGAGCCAAGGCCCGGATATAGGTCCCTTTGGAACAGACCACACGTAATTCAATTACGTCTTCTTCAAAACTGATAAGCTCAAGTTCTGAAATTTCCAAAGGTTTTGCCTTCAGTTCCACTTCCTTCCCTTTTCTTGCAAAGTTGTAAGCACGTTTACCTTTTACCTTGACTGCTGAAAACACAGGGGGGACCTGCATAATTCTTCCGGTAAATTTTGGCAAAACATCCAATATCACTTCCCTTGTAACATGTGAATACGGATAGGTGGCATCAATCTCGGTTTCAAGATCAAAACTTGGAGTAGTCGCACCTATTCTTATACGTGCTATATATTCTTTAGAACCATTCTGCAACCGTTCAATTTGATGTGTTGCACGACCGGTACAGATGATTAAGACTCCTGTAGCCAGAGGATCAAGAGTGCCGGCATGACCAACTTTAAACTTTTTTACGTTCAATCTTCGTTGAATAGCTCCACGAAGACGTTTCACCGCATCAAAGGATGTCCATCCCAACGGCTTATCAATTCCGATTATTTCTCCGGAAATAAAATCCATATTTATTTTCTGGATATTTCTTTGTATTAAAATTCTATCACCATACAAGGCAAAGTACACCCATTACAACACAATAGAGAGCAAACCATATAAGCTTTCCCTTGTTGACCAAAGATATCATCCAGCGGCAGGCACAACATCCCACAATAAAGGCTGTCAAAAAACCCACTATCATCGGACCGATGCCAATGCTTTGACTCTCAAATCCTTCACCTATCATATCCTTGATATCTAACAATGCCTCTCCTATAATAGGAATTATCACCATTAAGAATGAAAATGATGCAACTTTTTCACGCTTATCTCCAAGTAAGATTCCTGTAGCGATTGTCGTGCCGGATCTGCTTAATCCGGGGAGTACCGCAACTGCCTGCGCGCAGCCTATGATAAATGCATCCAACCATGAAATATCTCTCCCAGAAGATGCCGGACTAAGCCGATTAATCTTCCCTTTACCGTGAATATCAATATATCCATGGTCACTCAGATAGGCAAATGCAAGAAGAAGAGCTGTTACACAAAGACAAATTCCTACCACCATGAGTCCGTCACCGAATAATTGAGTGACATAATCTTTAAAAAATACGCCTACAATTCCAACCGGGATACAACTCACCAGAATCTTGCAGACATAGTAGAAGTCTTCATTTCTTTTAAAAGTAAAGAAACTTACACATAACTTCCTGAAGAGATGCCACAAGACCACTATTGTGGAACACACTGTGGCGGCATGCAGGATTAAGTCAAATTGCAGTGCATCTTCGCCTTGAAGTTTAAGACCTAATATCTGACGACAAATTTCAAGATGACCACTGGAGCTTATGGGGAGATATTCCGCCAATCCTTGAACAAGTCCTAAAATTAATGCATCAAGCCAATTCATCTTTATTAATTTTTACGTGGTTTGAAGATTATGGCCGGTGCCATCAAAAGAAAACCTAAAAATGACAGTAAAGGACCAATTACTATCCGGCGTGTGCTGAATATATCAGGATTGAAGCCGGTTTCTACTGATGAACCCGGTCCGCTCATTAGTATAAAACCTAAAATTATAAGAGCCAGGGAACAACCCATCAGGATAAAATTTATTTTTCCGAAGGGACGTTGAGATTCTGCCATCTTCTCTAAAGAGTCCTTTCCAGCTTTATTTTCTATATTTAGCGACATCTTTTTCTATTCTAATTCTTTAATATTTCTAAAGGGTTATATTGTTACAGTGAAGGATTATTTAAACAGGTCGCCATAATCTTTTCTTAGATAGCGAACAGTCGAAATCCAAGCTGCCAAAGCACAGATTAAAAGCCCGGCAACCGACAACACTCCTCCCACAATCGCAAAGTCTTTCCAGGGTATATAAGCTGCAATATCATTCATTCCGGCTTTAGGAGCACATGCTAAAGCTGCCGCCAAAAGTCCTGATGCAAGAACCCCGGCTAATAAACCGGCAAGCAGATTATGTGCCACAAATGGTCCTTGGATAAATTTATCCGTAGCTCCTACCAGCTGCATGGTATGGATAGTGAATCTTCGGGAATAAATTGTCAAATGAACGGTGTTGTTTATAAGGACAAAGGAAATAACCAGCATCACAATAGCGATAATTCCCAATATCATGGATAAACGGGAGATATTATGATTCATTTTCTCCACCATACTCGAATCCGGTACCGCTACCTCCTCTACCCCCGGCATCTTGCTGATTTTCTTCTCCACCAAAGCGATGGTCCGGGGATTAGCTGCGTCCGCATTCAATGTAAATGCAACCTCAGGTGAAAAAATATTAACTCCAAAAAGCGCTTCCAGGTCCTCGCCGGTCTCCTCTTTCCAGCTCTGCATTGCCGCTTCCTTTGTGATAAGACGGGCACTTCTAACCTGTGGAATCTTCTCTATTTCTTTCTTTAATAAGGCTGCTTCTCCGTTCGTTACAGAGTCATTCATAACAGCACTTATCTCTATCTGTTCTCTTAACTTCCGTGTTTCACCTGAAGCACCTATGCTTATGAGTGCTATTATTCCAACTAAAATCAGTACCAGGGTGACACTGACGATAGTTGTTGCATGAGCTGCCCAAAAGGTGATCTTTACCTCTTTCTTTTCTTTCATAAATCTTTTTCAGAGGTGGGAATAGTTTTATCTTTTCCTCTCAAATGTGCAAAGATAATATATTCAAACCCTTTTGTCAAGAGTTTTCCTCTTTTTGGCCCTTTATAATGCTTTTTCCAATCCTCTCTCCTTTAAAATCTATGATTTCCAAATCTAAATTTATTATGTCGTTCGAAAACTGAAATCCGACATTTCCAATTCTTTTATTTTACTAACTTCAACAATGAACCTGTCGGACAAACAAATCTACAGAACGGACGCGGTATATATAGGGATAATAATAAGAACACCACCCCCACAACAATCACTATCCATGAAGCACTCTCCACAACAAAGCCGCTGAACACTTCATAGTCTATCCATTCGCTACCAAATCCTGTCCATAACGAAATAATCAGTACCCCGAACAGTATTTTTCTAAAAATATTAAATCTCTTAATTAAAAGTGGAGAGAGTTTCCATTTTGTCTTATGTAAATATCCGCATAATTCCTGTAGCGAGCCGTAAGGGCAAATATTATTACAGTAATAATTAGCCTTCCCGAAAAGGGGATAAATGAAAGCGGATATAAACATTATCACCAGTACCGTGGCAGCTCCACCAAACCGCAATCCCGAAGAAGCACTTCTCAGCATAACCATATAATCTATAAAAGTTCCGGTCCAGAAGCCCAAGACTGCAACATTAAGTATCTGAATAATAATTCTTATCCACTTTCTTTTATATACCAGAGGAATTACACAGCCCGACAAAACAACGGCCAATGCTGCAAAAGCGCCAAACGTCAGGTCTGTATTTACCGAAGGTTTGACAATATTTTCTCCCTTATGAATCATAGCTTCATTGAGTGATGCGCGCACATTGGCTATTAAGGCTTCTGAAGAGAAGGTGGCGCCACTCACAGCATCAACCTTCATGTTCGCTCCCTCTGCTATTTCCTTACCATCCCAAGATTTTAGGAGTCCCTCATTCTCAAGTCTTTTAAAAAAACCGGGGGTCTCATTATTTGGCAGTGGAACTATTGAATCCACCCGACCCTCTGAAATCCAAACTTTCACCGGTACCGGTCCTCCGTAACCTGCAACACCTGGTGCAAGATCTGTGGAATTCACTATCATCCCACCATCTGAAGTATAAGTCACTGCAGATGTTTTTTCACCCTCCTTTACCTCAATAAGGTTCATACCGCATAAGGAACCGGTGCGTACTACGGAAACAGATGCAATAATTACAAAAACAACTATTAAAGACAGTACCCTTATGATAAATTTATTCATTCCGGAATTTAATTTTTTTGACTTTATTTTGATTTTAGAGAGGTGCAAAATTAGCCTGAAATTATAAATCTTACTAATTTTGTAGTCCGGATATAAAAGATTCACCTCTAAAAATTAGAAAAATACCTATAATTAGGTATATGAGTGGAGATAAGGATTCAATACGGCAACTGACTATGACGCAAAATAAAGAATTGGACAACACACTGCGAGCATCATATTATACCCTCGGATGCAAACTGAACTTTTCTGAAACTTCCACTATTGGGAAAATGTTGGCTCAACGCGGTGTTAAACGCACCTCATCCGGAGAAAGACCCGATATCTGCATAATCAACACATGTTCCGTAACAGAAGTAGCAGATAAAAAGGGGCGGGCGTTAATTAGAAGACTTCACAGATTATATCCTGATGCCACACTTGTAGTAACTGGATGTTACGCTCAACTGAAACCGGAGGAAGTTGCCACTCTTGAAGGAGTAGATATTGTGTTAGGTTCAAACGAAAAATTACGTATCGTTCAGTATTTAGACAGATGGCTTAAAAACCGTCAGAAAATGATAAGTACAACTCCGCCATTGGAAATCAAGGAATTCCGTCCCTCTTGTGAACGAGGCGATCGAACCCGATTCTTTCTTAAAGTGCAGGATGGATGCGATTATTTCTGTACGTATTGCACCATTCCCTATGCACGCGGACGTTCTCGCTCAGGGAGAATCGCCGATATAGTGGAGAATGCTTATCAAGCCGTCCGCGCAGGTGGTAAGGAGATTGTAATTACCGGAGTTAACATTGGAGATTTCGGGCGTGACACCGGTGAGAATTTCCTTGACCTACTTAAAGCTCTCGATAAGGTAGAAGGGATTGAACGTTACCGGATATCCTCAATTGAGCCGAACCTGTTGACTCCCGAAATTCTTGAATGGATAGCTTATGAGTCTCGCGCTTTCATGCCACACTTCCATATTCCGTTACAATCCGGGTCGGACAGAGTGCTAAGGCTCATGAACCGTCGTTATGACACCTCCCTTTTTGCCAATCGCATCCATCTCATCCGTAATCTGATTCCGGATGCTTTCATTGGCGTGGATATTATTGCCGGTGCAAGAGGCGAAACGCCTGAAGAATGGGAAAATTCCCTCTCATTTATCTCTGCTCTTCCCGTAACCCGACTCCATGTCTTCCCATATTCCGAACGACCGGGAACAAAAGCATTGTCTTTGGATGGTGTGGTAAGTAATGAAGAACGTCATCGCAGGGTTGGTGTGTTAACCAAACTGTCTGACTCTAAACTCCAAGATTTCATGAAGAATTCTTTAGGTACGGTAAGAACAGTCTTGTGGGAACATCCCTTGTCAAACCGGCAGCTCATGACAGGTCTTACAGACAATTATCTCCGTGTGACGGCTCCGTATCAACAGGATAAAATCAATACCATATCCCAAGTACGCCTTGATTCCATAGATGAAAAAAATCCAGAAACCATCAACGCAATCATTCTCTGAAAATGCATACATCCAAACCCTTAGCCGTAATAATCTTAAATTGGAACGGAATAGAACTCCTGAAACAATTCCTACCAACAGCAGCACGTTTTACCATCAGTGATAAAGCTGACCTTATCGTAGCTGACAATGGCTCTACCGATGGCTCATGCGAATGGATAGAGGAGAACTGGCCGGAAGTAATATTATTGAAATTTGATAAAAACTATGGGTTTTCAGAGGGGTATAATATGGCAATCCGAAAGACTCAATACCCCTTTACGGTATTATTAAATTCAGACGTTGAGGTTACAGAAAACTGGTGGTGCCCCATGCTGGAATATATGGAATCTCACAAGGATGTCGGCGCACTACAGCCTAAGATTCGTTCATGGAGGAATAAGGAGATGTTTGAATATGCCGGGGCTGCCGGTGGGTATCTCGACAAACTCGGTTACCCATATTGCCGAGGTAGGCTTTTTGATTTTATCGAAAAAGACCGGGGGCAGTACGATGGGGAGGTTGCAGACGTTACGTGGGCTTCCGGGGCATGTCTGATGGTTCGTACCTCTCTATATATTAGACTGGGAGGTCTTGACCCCCGTTTTTTCGCCCACATGGAGGAGATTGACTTATGTTGCAGAATGATTGCTGCCGGAGAAAGGGTGTGTGCAATGAGTGATTCCGTTGTGTATCATGTGGGAGGTGCATCTCTGCCTCAAGGTAATCCGAAAAAAGTCTATCTTAACTTTCGTAACAATCTATTGTTATTACATAAGAACCTCCCTGCCGGAAGAGGGAAGAGACTTCTTTTCATAAGGCGTCTTGCAGATACGCTCGCCCTTGGAATGTTTCTTTTAAAAGGTGATTTGGCTGATGCAAAGGCCGTATGGAATGCTCATAAAGATTTTCGTAAAATGAAGAAACTTTACAAGGAGCTTCCTTCAGAAGACCATTTGAGAATACTTCCCGGGAGCGATCGTCTTATAATTGCAGACAGATATTTATTTGCAGGACGCACAAAGAAGCAAATGAAAATAGAATAAACATATCCGGAATAAAATTATATTTGATTATGAGAATATTAGTAACAAATGATGATGGATTTCAAGCCCGTGGCATTCATAACCTTGTAAAATGGCTCGCTCCTCTCGGAAAAATAACTGTGGTTGCTCCGGATGGACCACGTTCAGCACAATCCATGGCAATTACGATAAATACCCCGTTACGACTGACGCCAATTTCCGCTCCGGATGGCTCCTGTAATCCTGACATTGAATGGTATTGTGTAAATGGAACTCCGGTTGACTGTGTTAAACTTGCATTAAATACTATATTCAGGAATGAAAAACCGGCGATGGTGGTTGCCGGTATAAATCATGGGTCTAACTCAGCGGTTAATGTCATCTATTCCGGCACTATGGGAGCTGTGATGGAGGGTTGTATATGCAAAATCCCTTCAATTGGATTTTCGCTAACCGATCATTCACCCGATGCAGACTTTACCCCTTGTAAACCTTATGTTGAAAAGATTTCTAAAGCTGTCATGGAACACGGACTCCCCGAGAATTTGTGTCTCAATGTAAATATTCCCAATATTTCAGGAACCCCTGAAGGGATGAGAGTGGTGCGTGCATGTCAAGGAAGATGGTCGGAAGAATTTAAAGAATATACTGATCCGCAAGGGAAGAAATTTTACCTGCTGACGGGTGAATTCCTAAACGATGAACCCGAAAATGAAAACACCGATGAATGGTGTCTGGCTCACAGAATTGTGTCTGTAGTCCCGACAAATCCTGAACGCACAGCCCCTCAATCAGAATGGCCCGGATGGTTGAAAAAAATGTAAATTCAACATTATCCTTGCATATTTTCACCCATATTATTAATTTTGAAAATACGATACAGATAAACCCTCTATGAAGATTCTAACTTCCGATAAACTGCGTGAATTGGATCACGTCACATGCGAACGCCAGAATATAGACTCCCTCGCTCTTATGGAAAGAGCGGCTACAGCTGTCACTAATGAAATCACAGCCCGTTTTCTGCCCCGACAGAGATTTGTCATCATTGCAGGTCCGGGCAATAATGGTGGAGACGCTTTGGCTGTGGCACGTCTTCTCTACGCGCGTGATTACAAGAATCTGGAGGTGTACCTCTTTAACGTTGGTGAGCATCTGAGTCATGACTGCAATGAGGAGCGAAAATCTCTGCTTGTCAATGATGATATTGATTTCACTGAAGTTCAGAAAGAGTTTATCCCCCCGGTTTTGGGTAAAAGTGATGTTGTCATAGATGGTTTGTTCGGCTCAGGATGCCGTGGCACCCTACAAGGTGGATTCATGGCATTGGGGCATCTTGTTAATGAATCGGGAGCATACGTTATATCCATTGATGTTCCCTCAGGGCTTAGCGGAGAAGATAATCAGTCCATGAATCGTCGGGATATGATTCATGCCAACCTGACCCTTACCTTTCAATTACCACGACTCAGTTTTTTCTTCGAAGAGAATGATGCGGTATTGGGAGATGTAAAACTTCTGAATATTGATCTTGACACCAAAAAGATTAAAGAGACAGATACTCAGTACATGTTGGTAGAGGCAAAGAGTATCCGTCCGCTCCTGCGACCACGAATGAAATTCTCAGGGAAGCGTGACTATGGTTCAGCCATACTTTTCGCCGGGAGTGCAGGGATGACCGGCGCTGCTGTCCTGGCTGCCCGGGCCACTATCAAGAGCGGAGCCGGTTTAGTGACTGTCCATTCAAGCCGGGGTGGAATGAATATAGTGCAGACAGCTATTCCGGAAGCTCTTTATGAACCGGACAGGAATGAATATTTCATCTCCGACATGACTCTTCACCACGATCATCAGGCAGTGGCTGTCGGTCCCGGGATTGGCACTAATGAACGCACCATAGATGCACTCGAAAATCTTTTAAAAAATTGTACCAAGCCACTACTGCTTGATGCAGATGCGTTGAATTGCATCTCCTTGCGTCCTTCACTACTCAACCTCCTTCCTCATAATACAATCATCACTCCTCATATAGGAGAATTCGACCGTCTATTTGGAGAACACAGGTCTTCTGAAACGAGATTACAAAAGGCTATAGAGATGGCCAAATATTACAATATAATAATTGTTCTCAAAGGGCATTATACTGCTACTGTTCGTCCTGTACGTCCTGACGGACGCGTCTATTTTAATTCTACCGGAAACCCCGGGATGGCTACTGCCGGAGCCGGAGATGCTCTTACCGGGATTATAACTGCTTTTCTCGCCCAAGGTTATCGACCTGAACATGCCGCTACTGTCGGAGTCTATATCCATGGGTTGGCCGGAGATATGGCTGCTGAAGAAATCGGCGAATTCGGATTGACGGCTTCCGACATCATCTCGTATACGGGACGTGCAATAAAAAAGATAATAAACGAATGATTGCCAATTAATTCTGCTTCACTAAATATGAAATGCAATATAATTCGGATTCTCTTGATCCTTTCATCTTTTCTTATATCATCACAAATATCAGCTCAGCAAACTAAAATCCTCACTGCTGAAAAATACAATGAATACGGTCTTGTCTATTCCCTTCCCAAGACATCTGTCAGTATCACCGTAACAGCACGAAAACAGACCTTTATTGCAGGAAGATATTTTCAATATGCAAAGAAATATCTTGGGATGGACAGAGTTATAAAAGAGAATTCTGAGAAATGGGAAATTCTATCTGTTGACGTTGTGCCCTTCGGCACAGCTGACACATCCACTCAATACCTTATGCAGCTTAAAGCCGGAGCTACAACCTATATCGGCGTTGCTGAAGACGGAATGATTTTGAGTATCAACTCTGAACCGGCTCCCGTTTCACTTCCGGTGGCAAAATATTCATTATCTGAAACACCATCAGTGAATCCGGAAGAATACCTGAATTATGTAGATGAAGACTTCCTTGCTTCACAGTCTACCTCCCGACAGGCCGCTATGTTGGCTCAGTCACTTCTTGAAACACGGGAAACACGAATGGCATTGGCATCAGGTACGGCTGAGAATACCCCTTCTGACGGACGCCAATTAGAACTGATGCTTACCTCACTGAGCGCCAAAGAAAAAGCACTCACTGAAGCTTTCACCGGAATCAGCTATTCACAAACCGCAACCAAAACCTTTACATTCACCCCTGAACGTGAAGGACGCGAAACTTTATTCCGGTTAAGTGACTTTGCCGGATTCGTGGCTGCTGATGATTATTCAGGGGCACCCGTATATATCAATACCAAAATTCTTAAACGAGGTGAATTACCCAAAGATATAAATGGAGAAGAGAAGAAATTCCCTAAAGATGGTATAGTCTATGCTATACCCGGTTCTGTTTCACTCTCTATCTCTTTCCAAGGTGAAAACCTATGGAGCCGGGAATTGGAAGTTGCTCAGTTCGGAACAACTTTCGCTCTCTCTCCCTCCCTCTTTACAGCCAAGAAGAATCCTTCTTACGCAATTTTTTCGGAAATCACAGGAGGTATCCTTGAAATCGGAAATGTTTCCGATAGTTCTCTTTCCCGTTAATCAACATCTATGTCAAATATTCCTTTAACATTACTCCAGTTTACGACAGCTATCGGGAATGCTATCCGCCGCTGCAGTGAGCTGTATTCAACGTGGATTATTGCTGAATTATCTGATGTACGCATCAGTGGTGGACATTGTTATATGGAACTTGTCGAAAAAAATGATGTTGGAACGACAGTAGCCCGAATCCGGGGAATGATCTGGAACAATACCTTCATCAACCTTCGTCATAAATTCATAAAAGAAACCGGACGTGATATCGCTACAGGCTTAAAAGTCATGATACAGGCCACTCCCACTCATCATCCTGTCTACGGTCTGGCACTGACGATAAGCGATATCAATCCTTCCTATACCATGGGAGATCTTGAGCGTCTCCGCCGTGAAATTTTAGAACGGCTGAAACGTGAAGGAATTATTGACAATAATAAACGGATTCCTTTATCTCCCACCCCTCAGAGAATTGCCGTAATCTCAGCTTCCGGAGCAGCCGGATATGGTGATTTTTCCAATCAACTGGAAAACAATATTTCCGGATTTATCTTTTATCCTCACCTTTTCCCGGCAGTGATGCAAGGTGAAAAAACCAGAAGATCAGTACTGGAAGCCTTGGAACGAATTGAAATGACCATTGATTTATGGGACTGTGTAGTTATTATCCGTGGAGGGGGGGCCACAACAGATATGAATGCTTTCGATGATTACGATTTGGCACGTGCCATATCTCTTTTTCCATTACCGGTCATAGTAGGTATCGGGCATGAACGCGATCGTTGTGTGCTCGATGAAATAGCTCATACAAGATGTAAAACGCCAACGGCGGTTGCCGGTTTCCTTATCGACTCCCTGACTGAAGCGTGGCTTAAAGCTGACAGGCTCGTAAGAGGGATAGCTCAATACTCCACAGAAAGACTTAAAGGGGAAAACCGGCGTCTTGCACAAACGGGTTCCGCCATACCTGTACTCGCATCGGCTATAATTGAAAAGGCTTCTATTAAACTCGACTTCTTAGCCGAAAAAATGCGCAATGACCTACGAAGCACTTTTGACAGGGAGAGGCAGCGTATTGAATCTTTGCAGAATCTTATAACTGTCTTAAGTCCTGAAAATACCCTTAAACGTGGCTTCTCTATCACACGTGTCAATGGGAAGGCTGTGAAGGATGCTTCGTCAATTCCCCCGGGTACTGATATTGAAACAATACTTCTCAAAGGCACCTTGTGGTCTAAGACAACTTGAAATTTATTTATAACATGAAGGATAGTAACGAACAAAAAACTGAAAATATCACTTATTCAGAAGCTGTAGCTGAATTGGAGAGTATAATGAGGAAAATGCAGAACCCTGACTGTGACATTGATTCTCTTTCTACCTATACCGCACGTGCCCTTACATTGCTTAAACAATGCAAAGAACGTCTCACGAAGGTAGATGAAGAAGTTATGAGGTGTCTGAAGGAACTTGATTGAGAGCCCCAATCCTTTATAATAGTAAAGATACAGAAGTCACCGATGTAATAAGAATTATTCAGGGTTATTCTCTGAAATATACCCTTTTGACTCTTGGCGACACTGATGTAAGTATTTCATACGGGATAGTGCCCAGTAAATCTGCAAGACGTTGCACATCGGCATTTGCACCGAAAATTTCTACCGCATCTCCCTCCTTGCAGTCGATATCCGTCACATCTATCATACAGGCATCCATACATATATTTCCTACGGTAGGAGCATCTTTCCCATTGACTTTCACTGTTATGGCACCGCAACCGAAATGCCGGTTCATCCCGTCGGCATAACCAATTGGAATAGTTGCGATACGCGAATCTCGCGTAAGAACTCCTTTTCTTCCGTAGCCGATAGTATCCCCTTTCTTTCTGTCCCTGATTGCAATAATTACAGTTCGCAATGAACTGACCACTGATAAAGGTTTCTCAATCTCCGGAGGGAGGGTATTGGCCCCATACAGTCCTATCCCGAGACGCACCATATCATAATGGTATTTTCCGAAACGCAAGATTCCGGCTGAATTCAATATATGTCTTAAGATCGGAGTTGAGCTACGTGAAATCATATAGTCGGAATATTCTTTAAATCTTGATAGCTGCATTTCCGTATAATCATCCATATCAGGACAATCAGCAGTGGCAAGATGAGAGAATACTGATTTGGCTACGATTCTATTCTGTGACGTAAGAATATCCATTACCTCTTCAAGTTCCTCCTCAATGAAACCCATACGATGCATGCCGGTATCGAGTTTTATGTGCACCGGATAATTCCTGACATCATATTTTTCTGCTTCTCTTATCACATCTTTGAGCATCGGAAGACTATAAATCTCCGGTTCAAGAGAGTTGGCGAACATCGCTCCATAGTTCACGACTTTGGGATTCATGACCATAATCGGCATTGAGATGCCACGCTTGCGTAGCTCAATCCCCTCGTCAAGCACTGCCACTGCCAAATACGCCGCCCCACAATCCTGTAAGGTCTTGGCTATCTCGTAACTTCCAGCTCCATACCCTGAGGCCTTCACCATCGCAATCATTCCGGTTGTTGAGGGAACATGACTCCTGAAGTAGTTGTAATTACGTATTACAGCATCCAGATTCACTTCCAGAACTGTCTCATGCATCCTCGCCTCCAACATCTCCCTGATTCTGTCGAAATTATACTCCGGTGCTCCTTTAAGAAGAATGATACTATCCGTAAAATCGGACGGTGTCATACTCTTTAACATCTCCTCTACAGAATTAAAGAAGATTGAACCCTTGGGAAATGAAGATGACGCTTTAGAAAGTCTTTTACCGATCCCAATAAACCGAGAGATTCCGTACAATGAAACAAGGCGTGCTACATCAGGATATACTTCCGTAGAAGCCTCATGTCGCAAATCACTCATTATCAACACCCTTTTCATTCCCGGCATGGTTCGTCTTCCCATAAAATCGAGTGCGGGACGAAGAGAGGAAAAATCACTGGTATAGGAATCTATTATCAATGAACAGTTATTCACTCCCTCAAGCACATTTAATCTGGTTCGGATACGGCTAAGTGTGGCAAACCTTTCTGCTATTAACTCGGAATCCATCCCTTTATATAACATATACAACAGCGCTCCGGCAGCATTTCCCACTGTAAACGAATCAGAAAATCCTATGCTTATTTTTCCCTTGACTGTCTTAGACTCCTTAGAATATGTGTATTGAAAAACAGTCTCTTTTGAACTGTTGCCTTGAGGTATCAGATATAAAGTTGCCGACGAATCCTCAAGCGACCAACATTCAAAATCCACTCCCCTTTTTTTATCCTTTAGCTTCTCAACCTCATTACTTAAAAAAGGATCATCCTTAGGGTAGAGAACGGTTTTAACTTTTTCTCCGGTGGCAAGCACAACTTTCTCGGAGGCCTTCTGTTCCATAGAAGAGAATCCCTCAGCATGAGCATCACCGACATTGGTAAAGATTACAGTATCCGGAGAGATGCACTCTTCCAAACGTTTCATCTCCCCAAACCTCGACACCCCGGCTTCAATCAATGCGATTTGAGTGTCCGGGAGAATCTCCCATAGTGATAAAGGTACTCCTATCTGGGAGTTAAAACTCCTGGGGGAACGAATAATATTGTAATATGGTTCCATTAATTGGAAAAGCCACTCCTTGAGCATGGTTTTTCCCCTGCTACCCGTAATAGCAACCATTTCACCGTGAAAGTCGGGATGATAAGCTGCAATTTTCTGCAGAGCAGACACCGGATTCTCCACAACAAAAATCGCAGCATCGCTCACTCCCTTCATATCTTCCGGGATAACATCAGTGACAAAAGCCCTTACGCCACGTTCATATAGCGAACGCATATATTTGTAACCCTCTCTTCGCGCGGAGCTGATGGCGAAAAACAAAGTTGTAGACCCCTCTGATAAAGAGCGGGAATCCGTCAGCAGGTATTCTATAAGTAAGGAAGATGAAGACCCGACCGGTTTAACTTCCAATATTTTACTAATAATTGTAGTAGTTGTCTTCATTATACAAGAGGATTACTAAATAACAAAATTACCGAATTCATTGGTTATTTGCAACGTCCAAGGCATCTACATTCTCTAAATTTACCGGATATAAAAATATCCTGATATTTTATTAACCAATTATAGCAGTAACAATCAACCACTTAACAACAAAACAGAGAATAACACAAGCGATATGATAAAAATAATTTAAAAAAAATTGAACCAATCTATTCATGAAGATGTTTAATAGATGAAAGAAAGAAATTCGTTTCATGATGTTAGGTTAGTTCGAAAAAAGTTATTATGAAAAACATGCGGACGCGGTCGATTGAGAAATCGACCGCGTTCCACATTTATATCCCACATTTAGAAACCACTACCCTCAATAGATGTGAAATAAATTGTAAAATTAAGTTATTTTACTTATTTTTGCCTAAATTTAAAAATAAGATTTAATGACTAAAAAATTAGCTTGGATATTAGGCTTATTTATTCTTTTTAGCCTTCCTGCTTCAGCATTGACATTGCGTTCCTTTAAATTTACCCGAGACGATGGGACAACACTTACTTTAAAAATTCATCCAAACTTTAAAATGACTTTTGATGGGGATGACATTCTTATTACTTCAAATAATGAGAAACATATCATCTCTTCAAAAAATTTAGAAAATGTAGAGTTAACAGAACCAACTATCGATATCAGCACCCTTGTTCCCCTGTATTCAGAAGGTGAAAATAAAAAACCTTTATTTATTGTCACTTCTGAGGGTCTTAAACTCTCTTCATCCAATAACTTAAATACTATATATCTTTATTCCACAACCGGAGAACTAAAATGTATTTATATTCTTTCAGATAATCAGGTTATCCCTTTTGAGGAATTGCCATATGGAATCAGTGTATTGACTAATGGTGCAGAAACTATTAAATATAATCGCGTAAAATGAAAAATCTTTCTTCCGTTTTTTTTAATATCCTTTTATGGATTTCAATCGTTTCTGTATATGCTGAAACTCCTGAACAAACCATTAATAAACAGTCAACCAACAGTGTGACAATATTTTATGAGGAAGAGGGGAAGACCAGAGCTATTAGCCATCCATTAGACTCTGTCAGTTCTATAACCTTTGAAGAAATCAATCCTTCTTCAAACGGGGATATGTTGCCTGATAATATTGTATGCACCTTGAAATCGGGGAAAGAGAAAAAATTAGCACTTGAAAAATATAAGAACATCGATTTTTCTCCTAATATTCCCGAGATTAGAATAGTAACTGAGCCTTACATTTATGATGTTAAGGATAAGGTGGACTGGCATAACGCGAAGATAATATTCCGTGATTATTCCGGTAAATATCCAAATCTTGACAGCACAGAATTTCAATTAAGAGGGAGAGGTAACACAACCTTAAACTACGATAAGAAGCCCTATCGTCTTAAATTTGCAAAGAAGACCTCCATTGCAGGGCTAAAGAAAGCCAAAAACTATTGTCTTATAGCCAATTTTGTGGATAAGACATTATTGCACAATGTCGTGGCTTTCAAATTGGCACAGATGCTAAATATGCCTTATACAAATAATATAATTCCTTGCAATGTATGGCTTAATGAACGATATTGTGGGTCATATTTCCTCACGGAGAAGATAGGTACCAACTCAACAAGCGTTGATATAGATGAACAAACCGGAATCTTATGGGAACTTGATACATATTTTGATGAGGATTATAAATTCAAAAGTCCGGTAAATAATCTTCCTGTTATGGTCAAAGACCCGGATTTAAACGATATAGCTTTAGAGTTAACAGAAATTCTTGAAGGAGGAGACACTGAAACGATAGCAAATCATCCACTTCTTTCGAGATTGAATCTTGAAAACAAAACATCAGTTACAGGTAATGATATCTTTGAGTTTTGGAAGAATGATTTCAATTCATTAGAACAAGCGGTAGAACAGGGAAATCTCTCGGAGGTTATAAACATGGAAGATTTAGTAAACTACATTTTGGTTTATCATGTTTTACTCAACAGAGAATTGCAATATCCGAAAAGCAATTATATATACAAGGCCACACCCGATGATAAATTTCATTTCGGTCCTGTATGGGATTTTGACTGGTCAGGACCTCTATACGGACCCGCCAACTACCGGTTGTTTGGGAAGCAATACACCGGTGAATTTTTTTATCAGAAAATTATTAGAAATCCGGAATTTCTTGAAGAGTTTGGTAAAAAATGGGAATATTTCTATCAAAACCTGTTTCAAGACTTACTGGACTATATTGATGAATATGCGCAAACAATAAGAATTTCCGCTTACCAAAATGGTGAATTATATACCTCAGAGAAAACTAATATAGAGTTAGAGTATGGATCATCCGAAACCTTTGATGAAAATATCAAGGAATTTAAAAATTGGCTTTCCACTCGTGTAAAACTTATAAACTCTTTTAAAAGCTCTACTTATCTATTCTATTTTCGCAATGAATAATAAAGGATAATGAAGTTGTGGTAAATGAAATAAGATGAGAAAGTAGAAAATTTTTATTAATTTTGTAATTGTGATACAGAAAAGGTGTAAACAATTTTAACCCAAAAGACATTAAATATAAAAAGGGCTTGGTTTGCTCTGATGATTATAAGTTATTATCAATGGTGACAAGCTGTAAAATATAAATTAAAATGGTAGATTACAAAAAATTAGGTCTTGTAAACACTCGCGAAATGTTTGCCAAGGCCGTGCATGGTGGTTATGTAATTCCTGATTTCTACTTCAACAGCATGGAGCAGCTGCAAGCTATAATTAAAGCTGCAGCCGAAACAAAGTCTCCTGTAATCCTTCAAGTTTCTAAAGGTGCCCGTAATTATGCAAATCCTATCTTGCTCCGTTACATGGCGCAAGGCGCAGTAGAATATGCACGTTCGTTGGGTTGGGAACATCCGCAAATCGTGCTTCATCTCGACCATGGTGATTCATTTGAACTTTGCAAGGATTGTATCGACAACGGTTTTTCTTCTGTAATGATTGACGGAAGTCATCTTCCTTATGAAGAGAATGTTGCTCTCACAAAGAAGGTTGTGGATTATGCTCACAAATATGATGTCACTGTTGAAGGTGAACTCGGAGTACTCGCCGGCGTAGAAGATGAAGTAAGTTCCGACCATCACACATACACTGACCCCGAAGAGGTAATCGACTTTGTAACTCGTACAGGATGTGATAGCCTTGCCATCTCTATCGGCACAAGCCACGGAGCATACAAATTTACACCCGAACAGTGTACACGTGACCCCAAGACAGGTAGATTGGTACCTCCCCCCTTGGCATTTAATGTGCTCGAAGCTGTAGAGAAAAAGCTCCCTGATTTCCCCATCGTACTTCACGGATCAAGTTCAGTTCCCCAGGAGTATGTGGATATAATCAATGAAAATGGTGGTAAACTTCCCGATGCAATTGGTATCCCCGAGGAAGAACTTCGTAAAGCAGCCGCCATGGATGTCTGCAAGATTAATATTGACTCTGACAGCCGTCTTGCTATGACCGCAGCCGTTCGTAAAGTATTCAACGAAAAACCCGCTGAATTCGACCCCAGAAAATATCTTGGACCGGCTCGCGATGAGATGGAGAAGCTTTACAAGCACAAAATCATAAACGTGCTTGGCTCTGAAGGAAAAGCTGAATAATCCTGTTTTCAGAATTATTCCAATTATTATCAAAAAAGACTTGCTCAACCCGAACAAGTCTTTTTGCTTTATAGTTAGCAACCGAAATAAGTCGGCTTAGTTCGGATAGTTACAGTATAACGAGGAAAGTTCCTTGTCTTGTGAATGGGTGTCGCGCTCTCAGCAACTCCCTTATATTTCTCCTTCTGGAAATCCATCCAAGACTTCTTTTAGATGTTCTACTTGACTATTGAATCTTAAAATTGTGTATGAAATTTCGTCTAAATTCATTAAAGCTTCAGCGGATTTGGCACGGTGAAGCATCAAATGTTCCTTAGAATACGGTGTCTTCCCGAGACGGATTGCTTGTTGATTGACAGTTTCCAGCATAGGCTGACAATATTTTATATATTCCGCCATTTCCGCGACTTCTTGTGCAGCAGCTTTCGAAATAGCTTCGAGACGTTCGTATTGGAGTTTATGAGCTTTTTTCATAAAAAGGAAATTAGAAGTCGAACATACGGTTAGTAATCTCAATAACGGCATTAGTTTGTTGTTCACTGTCAAACATCATTGTTGAGTTGAAGCCAACGACATTTTTTCTAATTTCATCAACACTTTCTCTATCGCCTAAAATTTTTGCAATGCGAGACCAATCTTTTATAGCCGTGGTGTCAACCTTATTACCATTGGGGTCATAAATAGTAATACACGGCAAGTGTGGTTCTACTTTTCCCTGCATTCTGTATTCTGTGTACAATTTTGCGTCAAGTTTGATAATAGCTGCATAAATAGCGGCCGAATCAGACTCGCAACTATCAGTATATTCTTCGTTTAGTTCAGGATCATCATAGAGACCGTGCCTCATAGATTGTACTGGGTGAACATCAGCTATTCGTATCTTATAAGGATAGCGTTTCGGCTCAAAAGCCTTTTTCACTTGGTCTACGCACGAAGTGAAAATAAATAAGCAAAGAGCGATGTAAAACAGTTTTTTCATATACGAGAGTGTTATGGGATTAGCCTAATAGTTGAGACCTTAGGCTCGATTTTCGATAGAGCGGCGGCGGTAACGCAACTCCCTAATCTATATTATAATATCGGGGCAAGAGATAATTGTATAAATCGGAATAGGAGTCCTTTATTTGTTGCATAAAGACTTTTGGGTCTACGATAACGTATTTAGACTGGTCCTTTATGCAACTACGCCATGTTTCTTCCATATTCTTTTTCGTCAGGCGATATTCTTTTTGCAAAAGGTCGGTGTCAGCAGACGGGATTACATGGATGTGCATAAAGTGGTCTGCCTGTATGACCTCAGAGTCTTTGTGCTTAATCATCTGTTCCGCCCACAATGTCTGCCTCATTAGCTGATAAAAAGGCTCAAAGAAATAAATGGAGCCTTCAAATTTTGCAGGTGTTTTGAGTTGGTCAGATGCTTCAATTAAATCTCTGTACCTATCCATGCGGACTATACCTTTATCACCTAATGATTTATCGCTTGAAGGTGCATCTGAGTAACTTTCGGTATACTTCCACTCGATAGGTATAAGCCAGCGTTCATTGTTTTTATCAACAGCCAAAACAAGAGCGTCTACCGAAGTACAGTTGGTTCCGCGTGTTGGCTTATCCTCATTCAAATGGTCAACCTTGCTGACGGCTTCAAGTGCGATATATGACTCGTCGGTATCGCATCCGAGAGGAAGGACGTCGATGAATTGGTTGCGAACACCGTTAATTAAGGCAAGAACGGCTTGACGGTCGTGCCTGAGTGGTAGCAGGTGATTTATGCAAGCAATTTGCGAAGATAGAACGTGCCCAGTTGGCTTATAACCGCTCCACCAACTTATACCATTGTCAACAAAGTATTTAAGAGTTTCTTTGCGGATAGGTTCATAAATGTTATTAAGGCCGTTTCGGAGAATGTAGGGATATTGCTTTTTGCGGAAATATCCGTTGCCCTTATCTGTAAAGAAACCTTTCTCAATAAGAGAGGTTTGTCTTGCCCGTTCCTTATAATAGAATTTTCTCATACGTGGCAGATGAAATCATCAATATTAAATCTCGTCTAAATCACTCTGTCTTTTGGCATTGATATTCTGAGCGTCCTGGTACTTAATCATGACGTAGCCGTCATTGATATTACCTTTCTCAATAGAGATTTGGATTGCTCCTCCCGGTGCCTCAAAAATGCAAGCGTAGGTAACACGACCCTGAAACAGTTCGTACATTAACGAAGTGTTAGAGTCAGAGCGGCTTGGATTATTTTCAACGCACTGTGTCGGCTTCCCATATTTTTCAATGTAAAGGTCTTTATAATGCTCATAAGTATTTACGAGGGAGTTCCAACTATCATTTTCATCGAAAAATACAGCAACAGTGAAAACATCCTGACCATTGTCGGCAGCTACCGCACCAACTGTTGCCTGTCTTCCAGTAAAATCGCCCTTGAATAGTCGGACGTTTCCTTCAGAGCCAACTTGAACAAAACCCTTAGCCTTTAACTTTTGGCAAAAAGTTGTCATTGACCCTGTAATAGGTATGCCTTTGAACGATAGATGCTCCTGACCGTAAACGCAGACGGAGAGAATACCGAGAATAAATGAAATGAGATACTTTTTCATGAGATAGATAGTTTTGATTAGTCCCAGTCGTTAAGGTTATTGATGAAGTCGTCGAGGTCGGTGTCTACGAACTCGTTGGCAAGTTTCCCGGTGTTGATATGGTAGTCGTAATCGACTTCCATATCGTGGACTATGTCGCCGTTATATGTGCCTAAGTCGTCAAGTTCGTACATAATACCGATAAATTAAATTTTGCGATTGCGTTTATCTTCCATTCGTTTGTAGCAATTCTTGGGAACATTAAACAAGCAATTTGGAGTCCCAGGGATGCGCTGAAACTTGAAGCCACAATGATGCATGGCTAAAATTACTGTTCCATTGGAAACATAGTTAATGCGTCCGCCGGTAATATTATAGAGTATGTCTTCGATCATGGCCTTCAAGCCATAGGAAGAATAATCCTCGTTGAACTTGTTGTAGCGCCCTGATGGCTCATCGAAGTAACATTTGATAATGTCTTGCGCACACATCAATTCTTCCAAATTGAATGAGTTAAGGCTTACAAACTTTTTTGAGTCGGTAAAACCTCCCAAGGATAATCCTTTCAGAGTCTTCTCCTTTTCAAGGTATGCAAATTCTTGGCGCCACTCGTCCTCATGACCTTGCCAAAAATAATACAGATAGTCTTTTTCTGCTTCCATCGTTCTTACTTTTTAGGAGGATTGGTAGGTTTCAGAGCCATGTAGATCTTCGGGTCTTCACGTCGTGCATAGTTCGGGTTCTGAACTTTCGGGGTATATTTCTCTAACATAATTATCTAATTCAGTGTCAATTTGGTTTCTATTATCTTAGAAAGTCCTCGATAGTATTCATTTGTAATGGTTACGTATTGAGAGGCTTCCTCTTTTAACTTAAAAAAGTCGCTTCCCCAAAAAGCGGGATGGCAGTGTTCATACCTGTGCTTCATAAGTAGTTGTTCCATTTTTGTCTGATAAGCTGAGAAAAATGTAGCTCCCTTGCTGAGTTCAAGCAGATCGGTTTCGCTCTGATTAAAGATAGACCACAACTCTTTGGCAACTAATGCAATATCAGTTACAGCAGAAAAAAATGCACCGAATTTGGTGTCTTTCCAATATATTAGTGCCGACACAGTAGAGATTATAATTACTGCCCAATTGACACGGCGTTTCCACTTCTTACAACGGTCAATATAGACACGAATACGTTTGTTGTAGCTGAACGTCACACAAAACTCGTGCCATATCCTATTATCTGTTACCTCGTAGAAATCGGCCATAATCAAACACTTAGCTTGCGAAAAGAAAGCCGTTGTTTTGGGACTGAGCGAATCTTGCGAAGCCAAGAACTCCGCCTCAATCTCGTCTTTGAATATATCGGATTTATTCCACGCAAAATGCAGAAATATCAATCTCAGTTGTGGGGTTGAGTATTGAGTCGATTTCAAAGCGCTGTCAGAGCGTACTTTATCGGCAACTTCCCAAAGTCTATCTTCTAACTGTTTCAGTTCGTCAGTCATGCTCAATATGTTGTTTCACCGAAAGAGGTTGCGATGTCGCCTTCGTAATAGCCGTCAATGTCGCCATTTCAGTTAATTACATACATATCTGCGGTGTCTTCGGCATTCTTAAATGCCCAACAACCGCGTAATGTAGTTATAATGAAAAATTCTGGGTCACTGTAATGTGGGAGCCACTATAAGCGAGAACTCCCGTGTAGCATCTGAAGGCCGACCAAAGCCTGTAACGACTACAAGGGAGTTCTCAAAGTTTTCGGCTCTCGCCGTATGTCTTTGTCTATTGATTGGTCATTTTTCAGAATTGTCGTTTAAGATACTTACAAATATAGATAAAAATTCTGAGATTTCTACACCGGCAGGATAAAAAACAAGGC
>CAZDWB010000003.1:0-105190 GCA_964509225.1 uncultured Sangeribacter sp. | reverse complement strand
TGATCTTCCCCGCAATCCACTATACAATGGGTGGTATCTGGGTAGACTATGAACTTCAGACCTCCATCAAGGGATTGTTCGCAATCGGAGAATGTAACTTCTCCGACCATGGAGCAAACCGTCTGCGAGCATCAGCTCTTATGCAGGGTCTTGCCGACGGTTACTTCGTGTTGCCCTACACAATACAGAATTACCTCAGCGACCAGATTTCCATACCACACTTCCGCACAGATCTTCCCGAATTCGAGAAAGCGGAAGAAGCATGTCGTGAAGCCGAGACCCGTCTTATGAATATCAAGGGTAAACGTTCAGTAGACTCAATACATAAGGAACTCGGACATATCATGTGGGAATATGTAGGTATGGGAAGGACAAAGCAGGGACTTGAGACAGCGCTTGCCAAACTTAAAGACCTCCGTAAGGAATTCGATACCAACCTCTTTATCCCCGGCACCCAGGAGGGTATGAACATAGAGCTCGACAAGGCATTCCGTCTTAACGACTTTATCACCATGGGAGAGCTTGTGGCTTACGATGCCCTCAGCCGCAATGAAAGCTGCGGCGGTCACTTCCGTGAAGAGTACCAGACCGAAGAGGGAGAGGCAAAACGTGATGATGAACATTGCTTCTATGTAAGCTGTTGGGATTATGCCGGATCAGATGATAAGGCTCCTGAGCAGATTATAGAGCCGCTTCATTATGAGGCAATCAAAGTACAGACTCGTAATTATAAGTCATAAACTATAGGAGAATCTTTTCGGAGGAGCAATCCTCCGGAAAGCGCTCCATAAAAGAGAAAATTCAAATGGAAGATAATATAATGAAAGTTAACCTCAAGGTTTGGCGTCAGGCCGGACCGCGAGTTAAGGGTGAGTTTGTGACTTATATGGATGTCGAGACCACACCCGACACATCTTTCCTTGAGACTCTCGATATTCTCAATGAGCGTCTCATCGATGAGGGCCAGGAGCCCATCGTTTTCGACCATGACTGTCGTGAGGGTATCTGCGGTATGTGCTCCCTCTACATCAATGGTCATCCCCACGGACCGGCAACCGGAGCCACAACCTGTCAGCTTTACATGCGTCGTTTTGCAAATGGCGAAACCATCACTGTAGAGCCCTGGCGTTCCGCAGCATTCCCGGTGATAAAAGATCTCATGGTTGACCGTAACGCATTCGATAAGATTCAGCAGGCCGGTGGATATGTGTCATTCAATTGTGGCGGTGCGCAAGATGCAAATAACCTCCCCATCTCCAAGGTGAATGCAGATGAGGCTATGGACTCTGCAAGCTGTATCGGTTGTGGAGCATGTGTGGCAGCTTGCAAGAATGGGTCGGCAATGCTCTTCGTGAGTGCCAAGATCAGCCAGCTTGCACTCCTTCCCCAGGGAGCTGTTGAGAAAGATCGTCGTGTTCGCGCCATGGTAGATAAGATGGATGAACTCGGCTTTGGTAACTGCACCAATACCGGTGCTTGCTCGGCAGAGTGTCCCAAGAATATAAAGCTTTACAATATCGGTAGAATGAACCGTCATTATATCTCAGCAAAGAGCAAGCTCTAAGCGTGATATAACATACATGGATAAGAGAGGGGGATGCCGAGCGGCATCCCCCTCTGATTATTATGATTAATCTTCATCTTATTATGATTAATCCTCCTCTTCCTCCTCCTCTTCAGGTGTCGTTTCCGGAGAGTATCGCTTGGATTGAGGACGGTTCTTGCGGATAGCTTCCGGTTTCTGGAGATTGACCGGAGTTGCGAAAATGTTCCAGCTCTCATCTTTATCCCAGTTCTTTTTCAGATTTATGGCTTTGGGATAGTAATACGCCAAGTCGGGTTGAAGATTCTTGGAGAAATCACCGGGATCGTAGACACCGTTGTCATTTCTATCGAGATAAAGGCGTACATAATATTTACCTGCCGGGAGATAACGGAAAACAACGTTTCCATTAATCACCTTTTCCGAACGGATAGGGGAATCGTTATTAAGAATCTGAGCAAAAGCGGAGATAGAGTCGGGAATACCGGTGATTCTCATCCTGACAGTACTGTAGTCACCCTCCTTCCCGGTGCTGAACCGGAACGATGTAGAGTCGTTTACAAGCCCGTAAATTCCCTTGAACGATGCCGAGTCAACGGTGAGTTGATATTGGGTGTCATATTTCCATGGAAAGGAAACTTTGAAATTCCGCGGTTGAAGAGAATCCGGCTGAGAGATTCCATCAAAAGGTAGGACAGACCAAACAGAATCTTTCAAAGTCATAAGTTTTATCCCGTCAGGGTTTATTTGTTCCACCGGTGTGGCAGTCTGGAAAAGTATCTCCTGCGATGGGTTGATGATAGAGTTTGAAAGGAATTTAATCTCCAGAGATGGTTTTTTGAGGAGAGTAGCCGAGTCTTGTGGATTTTTCTTAAGTTTCTGTTCCAGATCCTTTTGAGCCTGAGCCAAAATTCGGTCATGTTTCTTTCTGTCGAAAGTCATTTTCAGAGTATCGTTGAAAGGGGAGAGGTTGTTAGCCGAGTCAGAGCGTAAATAAGTCAGCGCCACGCGCAGAGTGTCGGCACTTATAAGGGAACGGGGTTTAATCCAGAGTGTTATGGAATCGTTGTCGGGAGTTGATTCCTTTATGAACCAATCTTTCAGGTTGGGCGCTCCAACAATTTTAAAAGAGGGAGGGGTAAGACTTTTGGAATTGAAGGAGAAGGAAAGTCGGGTAGTGTCGATACGTTCATATTTTTTCAGGTATTGCTGGCGGAAAGCCGATGTAAAAGAGCGCAGCAGGATGTTGTTGGGGAGGAAAAGTGTGCGTTGCCGTTCCACAATGGTGTCGATTTTGCCTGTCTTGAAATTGAGTATGGTATCCGAAACCATAGTGAAGCCGGTAGAGGGAGAAATGAAAGTCTCCAAGAAGGCAATCTCCTCTTCGGGTGAAGAGTATTTATAATCAGCATCCTTATCATCGAGAGCATATATCCGGTATTTCCCCGGTTTTAGTCCCCCGATGATGAATCTTCCATATTCATCGGTTCTTGCCACCCTGTCAAATCGGGTTTTGAGGAAAGCGGAATCATCCGGATTCGAATGAAGCCCCACTAATTTTCCTTGCATAGGTTCGAGATACTCAGCGGAGAGCACCATGCCCGCCACCGATAATGTGTCGAGATCGGGACCCGTAGAGAAGGTATATAGGAAATTTTCGAGTTTGTTTTGTTCGTTGTTATCCTCAATAGCGTTACCGAAATCTATAGTGTAGGTAGTGTTGGGTAGGAGAGTGTCGGAGAACTGAACGGACACTTTTTTCCCTTGCGAGGAGACACGCGGCACTTGGGCAGAAGGGGGAGAGAGGGTAACTTTGGAAAGAGCATCCTTCACATTGACAATCTCATCAAACCAAAGGTCGATATGATTTCCAGAAAAGCTGACAGAATTGGCACCCGGATTTGAGTGGACAAACCGGGGAGGGTCCTCATCGCGTGGACCGCCCGAAGGATTGCCGATAGAGGCACATGCTGACGCAATACAGATGATGAGGATATAAATGAGATAAGGGAAGTTATGTTTAAAATTCATAGAAATCGTGGTCTTTGTTACAAAGGTATAAAAATTTTTTTATTCCCCGGATGAAATAAAATTAGTCAATGAGGAGTGGTGATGAGAAGGCGACTATCTTACTTACGGATATTAATGCGGTGAGTGTTAGTTAATTGCAAGTTTGGGAAGGAATATAAAAAGTATTGTTAAGAATAGAAGCAAAAGTAGTAAGAAAAGATAAAGGGGACAATAAAAGGGGTAAAAAAAGCCGAATGATTTCGTTGCTTGGAAAAAATACATTATATTTGCAAGCTGAAAATAGGCTAAAGCAAAAAATAATAACAACAATAATAAAAAACCAGAAAATGCAGAACAAAGGTTTTATCAGTACTATTGCAGTCCTGTTGATTCTGATTTGCGGCTTTTATATTTCCTTTTCGTTCATAACTTCTCATTACGAGAAGGAGGCAAGGGAGTATGCGCAGCGAATCTCCGGCACCGACGATGTCACCAATGACGTCTATAAGCAAAGTCTGAAGCAATTCAACGACTCAATCGACAAAGAGAAGGTATGGTTGGGTCTCTACACTTACAATCAGGCCCGCAAGATGGAGATGGGTCTGGGTCTTGACCTCAAGGGAGGTATGAACGTAGTGTTGGAAATATCCGTTCCGGACATTTTGCGTCAATATGCCTCAGGTGACAAACAGCTAAATCAGATTAATGCCACCATAAAGAAGGTAGAGGATCAGGGAATCAAGGGTTCAGATAAGAATTTCATCGCGAAGTTTGCGTCTTACATGCAGCCCGGCACAATGGCCGGATTGTTTACACGTGAGGGTGAATACCTTGGGAAAATAAATTCCAATTCCACAAATGCAGAGGTAACCACCGCACTTGAACAGCAAGTGAACTCACAGGTAGATGCAGCATTCAATATTTTCCGTACCCGTATCGACCAATTTGGTGTAGTGTCACCCAATATTCAGAAGCTTCAGGACAAGACCGGTCAGATTCTTCTTGAGCTTCCCGGTGTCAAAGAGCCTGAGCGAGTGACAGACCTTTTGAAATCGTCTGCCAATCTGGAATTCTTCGAAGTTTACAAGAATAAGGAGATAGCAGCGGACTTGCAGGCTTTTTCAGCGGCATACGCAGCATCTGACACCATTAACAATACTAATCTGATGGCGCTCCTCGGCGGAGGTCTTGGAGCAGAGAGCCCCGTGATTGGTGTTGTCACTCCCGGCAATCGGGCAATGGTTGATTCAATCCTGAATTCAGATATGGCACGCCAGATGCTTCCAAGCGATTTCAGCGCGGTATGGGAAGTGAAGGCAACCGAATATCCCGTTCTCGATGAGAATGGCAATCCCAAAATGCGGGATAAAGATACACCTGTCACCACTCCTTACTGGCAGCTTGTAGCACTTAAGGGAGAGGCAGCCTTAGAGGGTGATGCAGTGACCGGAGCATCTACTGATAAAGATAACTTCAAGGGGAACACCGTCAATATGACCATGTCCGACCGCGGTGCGCGTGAGTGGGCAACCCTTACCCGAAACAATATCGGACGTCCTATAGCAATTGTACTTGACAATGCAGTTTATTCATATCCTAACGTGAATGCCGAGATTACCGGAGGTAACTCCGAAATCACCGGTAATTTCACCGATGCTGAGGCAAATGACCTTGCCAATGTGCTCAAGTCAGGAAAGATGAGCGCTAAGGTAGATGTTATTTCAACCAACGTAATCGGTCCGTCACTGGGAGCAGAAGCTATTCAGCAGGGTTTCATCTCGTTTATCGTAGCTCTCGTCCTCCTGATGATCTTCATGATTCTTATTTACGGATTGATACCCGGTCTTGTGGCTAACGTAGGGTTGATGCTCAACCTTTATTTCACTCTCGGTATCCTTGCATCTCTGCAAGCAGTATTGACACTTTCCGGTATTGCCGGTATCGTGCTTGCCCTCGGTATGGCAGTTGACGCCAACGTGCTTATCTTCGAACGCACCAAAGAGGAGCTTAAGAGCGGAAAGAAATTGCGTCAGGCGATTTCCGAAGGTTACAGCAATGCCTTCTCGGCAATCTTTGACTCGAACTTAACTTCAGTCATCACAGGTATAATCCTTCTTATTTTCGGTTCAGGTCCGATAAAGGGTTTTGCAACTACCTTGATTATCGGTCTTGTCTGCTCATTCTTCACAGCAGTCTTCCTGACACGTATTGCGTTTGATCTCATCACAAAGAACGGTCGCAATTCCGGAATGACATTCTCTACCGGTATCAGCCGGAATCTCTTCAGTGGCACCAAGATCAACTTCCTCAAGCAATCCAGGGGAGCCGCAGCAGTGTGGGTGACACTTATAGTGATTTCAATTGCATCGCTCGTAATCCGTGGCATGAATCAGGGCATTGATTTCTCCGGAGGTCGCAACTATGTGGTGCAGTTTGAGAAAGATGTAAATCCAGCGGAGATTCAGAGCAAGCTTTCCGATCTTCTTCAGAAAGAGGCAAATGATAAGACAGTCAGTGTAGGTGTAATTTCTATTGATGACCTCACCAAGGCCCGCATCTCCACCAACTACAAGATAGACCAGGAGAATGACAATATCGAGAATGAGATTACCGATCTTCTTTATAAAGGTTTGAAGGATGAGCTTACCGTCAATGGAAAGTTGATGGATAAGAGTAAATTCGCAGTAGCCGATGAGAGTCACGGTATCATCTCAATTCAGAAGGTAGGTCCGAGTGTGGCAGACGATATGCGTCGTGATGCATATTGGGCAGTAGGTATAGCGGTAGTGTGCATGTTCCTTTACATCCTGCTCCGTTTCCGCAACATCGCGTTCTCTGTCGGTGCTGTTTGCGCAGTAGCCCTCACAGCCTTCCTAATCATCGGTTTCTATTCAATCTGTTGGGGCTTCCTCCCCTTCTCAATGGAGATTGACCAGTCATTTATAGCCGCTATATTGACCATTATCGGTTATCAGATTAATGATACCGTGGTGGTATTTGACCGTGTGCGTGAGATGATGAAGGTCTATCCGAAAGAGGACAGATATCAGACATTCAATAAGTCATTGAATACGACACTTACACGTACCATCATGACTTCCTTCTCCACTCTTCTCGTGTTGTTATGTATCTTCTTCCTTGGTGGTGACACAATCCGTTCATTCACCTTCGCAATGATATTCGGTGTGATTGTAGGTACTTTCTGTTCGCTCTATTGCGCAGCTCCTATAGCCTACAATATTCTGAAGCGTAACAACAAGAAAAATTCCGAAGCTAACAACGGACCTGTACTTGAGGGTAACCGTCGTTTCAGCTAATCCTCCCGGATTAAGGAAATAAAATAATTAGAGATAGGGTGTGTCAGAATTTTCATTTTGACACACCCTATCTCCTTTTTCTGTCCTGCGTCCTGCGCTTGTAGGGGAGGAGTTATAAGTAATAAGTCATAGTGATTAGTGATGGAGTAAGGAAGTACCTATGGCGCTTGGTTCAATTGTTTCTCCATGAAATGAGTTAACTAACGGAAATTATCGGTTGCCCTAAGAAAGTTGAGAGCACAGCGATTGTAGCTATAGTAGAATTATGTTCTCCGCTTAACCGGCGAGTAATTTCATTTCTTCAAGGATGATATTTGCTGACCTCATTGATTAACGGTTTTGTCAGACAACAACCTGAGTTCATGTCATTTCATTGTAGAGATATGAATGGCTGGGGAAGGGAAATTCCTCTTCTACGCAAGAATAGAAAAACTAAAATTTGATAGAAAAGGAGTTACGACAGAAAAAAGAAATAAATAAAAAAGGTTTATTTTATATCGAAAAAGGGATAAAATCGAAAAAATATTTATAAACCTGGCATAAAAGTTTGGTCAATAAAAACAATTGCATAACTTTAAGGCGAAATTATTAATTGTTAAATGTTCTGGGTATGAAAAGAATTTATACATCACTATTAATGGGTTGCTTACTTATAGTAAACGCCCGGGGAGAACAGGTGGAGCATGCAATGCTTAATTATACTGTTCTTGAAAATAATGAAGTGGAATTGCAGGGAGTCGCTGCCGATAATCCGGAGTTAACAGAACTAAGGATTCACTCTAAATTTACAGAGAACGGAATTTCCTACACGGTAGTAGGCGTTGCTGCCAAAGCCTTCGAAGGGAATAAAAATATCACTCTGTTGAGGTTGCCCGAGACCGTAACGCGTATTGGAGATGGAGCGTTTAAGGACTGTGAGGGACTTATAAATATAATAATTTCAGGTGAGAATCTCGAAATCGGGAAAGAGGCGTTCGCCAATACTGGGACCTCGGGATATAATACTAATACATTTGAGATAAAGGGAGTTCATGCTAATATGGGAGAACGGGCATTTGCAGGATGCGGACTCCCTATTCTTGAGCTACTGTATAAAGAATGGAATCTGGGAAAGGAATGTTTCGCAGAGTCAAGACTCAAGTATGCTGATTTAACACGCACTTGTACCTACGGAGAGGGATGTTTTAAGAACTGCAAGGAACTTGTAGGGATTTTACCATCAGTGTCAGGTTATAATTTTGGAGTAGTTGAATTCCCCGAGTCATTCTTTGAGGGGTGTACTGCTTTGGAGAATCTTGTTTTAAGTCTTGATTTCAAGAAAGCAGCGAAGAATTCCCTTCCTCCCAATCTTAAGATGCTAAGTGCGATACGAAACTTTGTCAAGCCGTCGCCCAGACCGGAAATAGATTTCTCACTCCCCGGGGATGAGAAGCGTGATTTCTCAAAACTTTCATTGTCGCTACCGATAGAATGGGCTAATGATGATGCCTCTAATCCATTTGCAGAAGCAATCCGTGGCAAGAAAACTTTGAAATATAGGGAAGTAGATGCACTTTCCTACTACTATTCAACGATTTCTTACTCGAATGTAGCTGATAATACTGTATACTGGCCGGCACTTGTAGGAGGTGGAGAAGGAAGAGATCTAATTTTAGTGCCCGAAGGAACTACGGTTTATTTAATGACTATATCTGATTGGTATGTACCGGATGGAGATTTAGAGAAATTTATTTTAGAGTGTTACTATAATGTTTATAGCGGCGATACCGAGTATGAAGTGAATTGCGATAAAAATGGGATTGTAGGGATAACTGTGACAGAGGATACAGAAATAGAATTCCTGCATCGTCCGTCAGGAATTGAAGGAGTCAATGATGAAACGGTTAACACATCGGTAGAGGTGTACACTCTTTCCGGTTTGAGATTGGGTAAATATGCCGATATCCAGCAGGTGTCGCTTCCCAAGGGTATCTATATCATAAAATCGGGAGAGTCAACCCGTAAATTAGTAAAGTGATATCAGGACATAAGTAATATTTACAAGAGATGAAGTAAGGGAGCGCATGCAGTGCTCCCTTACTCTTATTTAAATAAAACGACCGTGGATTTGCTATATGTTCTGGAGATGATTGATAAGGTTGATGTCATGGGTAAGTTTCATTTTTTTTCGCAGCCGATATCGACTCATTTCCACAGAACGTGGAGAAATATTGAATAGAGGAGCGATATCTTTGCTGGAAAGTCCCATCTTCAGGTAACAGCATATTCTCAGTTCAGTCTTGGTGAGGTCGGGATATAGTTCCGTAAGTCGTTTGGTATAGTTTTCGTAAACGATATCGAAGTTTTGGTTAAAGTTTTTCCAATCATCATCGTGGCTGATATTTTCACGAATCAAACGTTGAATACGGTTAATATCCTTATCGAGAATCCCGCTTGTAGCTTCCCCGCGGTTTATAGCACCCTGCAGCAATCGGGAAAGACGTGTTGAGATGTCAGTGAGGATTTCGTTTTTACGGATTACATTCATCGTGATATTGCTGAGTTCGGAGCTTTTATGTTTGATGTCGTGTTCGAGTTGTTCACTTTTGAGGGCAGCAATTTCGTAATCTTTGCGCAGGGCTTCACGTTCGGCATCCTCTTTCATCTTGGTAATCTCCTCCTCTTTACGGAGTTCAATTTTGCGAGCGGCATTCAGCGACATTTTTTTCAGGAATCTGTAAGCGGAGAAAATAAGTGCCAGAATGATTATGCTATAAATTATTTTAGCCCACACCGAGCGATACCATGGCGGGAGAATAGTAAAAGGCATTGCAGTATATGAAATCTCACCGGTGACGGGATTGAGAGCTTTAAGCTGCAGGGTATAATCACCTTCAAGAAGGCGTGTGTATTCACGCGAAGAGGCCTCGGAGAAAGAAGACCAGTCGGAGTCGTAGTCTTCGAGACGGCAGCTGTAAAGAGCTCCGTTCTCATCACGAAATTCAGGAAGAGCAAATTCGAATCTGATGGAATTCAGAGAGAAAGGTATTGACAGCTTACCCCTTTTTTCAATTCCGGCCCTATAAATAAGTGAATCCTGATTGGCGTAGATAGCATCGATAAAGACACTTGATTTCCATCTCTTATTTATAGTTTTTTCAGGGTTTAGAATCAGAAAACCCTCTTGATTTGAAACGATAGTTTTATTACCTGCAGTCGCCAGATGTTCAAATCCAGGTATAATCTTCCTTGTGACACTTTTAAAAGAGACAGTGTCGAGAACCTTCCTGCCGGAATTGTCGCGACCCCACATCCAGGCAATCTCAGGGGAGATAGCCATCATTTTACCGTCAGGAAAAGTATAAAGATGAGAAGAGGAATAGGAGGGGAAAATATTGAGAGCCTCCTTGTCGCGCACCGCTTTCCCTTCAGAGTTGATGTTGTAAATTCCCCCGTCGCCGGAAATCACTATTCTGTCCCGGAACAGCGCCACTGAGTTATTACGGTCCGAAGGGAGACCTTTGGCAGAATTTATGAGGGAACATGAAGTAAATTTCTTAGCTCCGATATTAAGTTTAAGGTGATAAATCCCTTTAAGCCAGTGAGCAATCCAGATATCTCCGTTTTTATCTTCTACAAATCTACCGCCGGCGTCAGAATATCCCCCTATTTTCCCTAAGTTTATCCAGTTATTCTCCTTCCGTTGGAGGAGATGAAAGCGATCGTATGTAGAAGCGAGAGCATATCCCGGATGTTTTTTCAGGGGTTTAATCCACCATGTACCCGGGATGTCCTCAATCCTTGCAGGAGCCCCGGGATTATTTATATCGGAAGAGAAAAGACCGGTGTCAGCACCGACAAAGAGAGTGTTGCCTATAGTATCGATGCACCATATCTGACCGTTCATGATTTTAGAGGGAGCCGGGGGAAGGGGAGAGCTGCCCGAAGGGTAAGGGATTGAGAAAAGAGCCTGATTGGTGCCGAATAGCAGTTTATTTCCAAAAAGGAGAGAAGCGTATCCGGCACCCGTGTCATGGTCAGACCCCAGCAGATTGCCTACCGGATAATCAGTCATGGCAACCGAAATACCGTTATCAAGGCAGAGCCAAAGGGAATTATTAAGATCAAACCCCATGTTAAGGACCGTATTGTTCTGGAGTCCTGTCTTGCGATTGATGAAGGAGGATTTTCCTGTAAGGAAATTTGTCATCACCGCCCCGCAGTTAACAGTGCCGAAAGCATAATCATCATTGTTGTGTATGGCACAGAAGAGCTGGTTTTCGCGCAAGAAATCGTTGATAGGGTTATCGAAAGGATTGAAAGAATTGTCTTTCAGATAGAAAAGACCGTTGAAAGCGGTAGCCACAATAAATGGGTCAGTATCGTTGAGAGGAGGGAGAATAGCCACAATTTTCTCCCCAGACAGAGGTTGGGAAGGTAAGAGCGGAGAAAGAGTGGTCCCATTGATTTTGAAAAGTTCACCGGATTGAAGGGCAAAAATGGGAGTAGATTTATCAGAGGAGATTGCCGAGCAGGTGATTTTTTTCTTCGTAGGGATTGAGATAGAGTGTTTTCCATCGAATCTGAACAGTTTGAAATCCCCCTGAAACCAGATATTCCCGTTGTTGTCGGGAAATATATTCCATATTTCGCTGAAATTCCGGTCAGAATCGCGGAGAGTATTGACAAGGGAAGTATAAGAAGAGGGGTTAAGCTCGAGGTCGAAGAAACCGAATTCATCGGAGCCACCGACATATACCCTGTTCATCGCTTCATCGATATAAAGAGAGCGTACCGAAGTGTAGTTGGGAAGCCGGACCCGTGACCAACGGGCACCATTGAATCTGAGCAAGCCATCACGGTTAGCGATATAAATTCTTCCGAAGGAATCTTGAGCCATATTCCAGTTCTGGGTTCCCGAGCTGTAAGACTGTGGAGAGAAATTCCTCACCGGAGCATACCCTTGAGAGAAAGAAAGAAAAAAGGATGAAAATACAAGAATCGTTGTATAGCAGAAACGGTAAAAAAGATTCATAAATGCAACATAAAGATGTGAGGAAACATTAAAAGGGAGAGATGAAAAATCTCCTGAGATATAAATTTTGATGCAAAGTTGAGAAAAACAACAGATATAGCAATATTGAAAAACATGTTTTATAACATATTTTTAATAAAATATTGAAAAATAGAGTAGTTAAAAATAAGATGTATAGAGAATGTAGGGGTAAATTTTAAGACTTGTTGAGTTTTTTTAGAGGGTTTTGATTGTAAAAAACCGGTAGTAGTGTTAATTTTGCGACATGAAAATCGAGGGTATGCACGGATGACGAAATGATTTAATGAAGTCCGCGGTGCGAATCAGAACGTAATGTGAACAAATTTTAATTTCTACTAACTCCGGACCCGGAGGAAGAATCATTGAAGCTATCCAGAAAAATTTAAAAATTGACCGGCAGGGGATTTTTGAAAAAATCTATTCGTTAGCGTGCAGCGTCTCGATTGATAAGAACGTGAAACAATAACAACCAAGAAAATCGAATAAGCTAACCTTATGAAGAAATTTTTACTACTGTTAATGCTCTCATTTGTGGCCCTGACTATGGGTGCACAAGTGAAGGTAACTGGAGCGGTAACTTCCGGGGAGGATGGCGAACCGATGATCGGAGCTACGGTTCAGGTAAAAGAGAACCGTACAAACGGCGTAGCTACCGACATCGATGGAAACTACTCCATAGAATTGCAACCGGGCCAGACATTAATGTTCTCATACGTCGGTTACACTCCGGTAGAGAAGAAGGTTACCGCATCCGGAAAAATGGATGTAGTCATGACCCCCTCCACCTCGATGCTTCAGGAAGTGGTGGCGATAGGATACGGGACAGTAAAGAAGAGTGACCTGACCGGGTCGGTGTCTACCGTAGCAGCTGACAAACTCACCAAGACTCCAGCCGCCTCGCTTGCAAATGCATTGCAGGGTCAGGCAGCCGGAGTGACAGTGAATTCACTGTCGGGACGTCCCGGAGCGAGTGCGGAAGTGCGTATCCGCGGTGTCGGAACCATTAACGGAGCCTCACCAATTTATGTGGTGGACGGAGTAATCACCGACGACATCACATTCCTTTCCCCCAACGATATAGAGCACACAGAGATTCTGAAGGATGCGTCAGCCACTGCCATTTACGGTTCACGTGGTGCGAACGGTGTAATCATCGTTACCACCAAGTCAGGAAAGAAGAATCAGAACGGGCGCATCACATTCGATGCTTATATCGGAATGCAGCAGCGATGGAAGAAGATAGATGTGATGAATGCAAAGGATTTTGCAGACACCTTCATCGGCATCAACGGAAATGCAGCATCCAAAAAAATCTATAATGAGCAGGGGCTGAACGGCTGGATGAATATCTTCGGCTCCATCCGCAACGATTTCTTCCCCACCGTGTATGATGAGACCACCAATCCCGGCGGTTTCGATTATGCCGGCACCGACACAGACTGGCAGGATGAAGTGTTCCGCAACGGATTGATACAGAATTATCATCTCAGTCTTGACGGAGGTGGAGATCGGTTCACCTACAGCGCGTCCGCTTCATGGTTTGGACAGCAGGGAATCATCATCGGTTCGGACTATACCCGCTTCACAGCCCGACTGAACACCAGTTATCAGATTTTCCCCTGGCTTAAGATAGGTGAGAACATCTCCTTCATGTCGTCGATAGCCAAGAATGCCTACGAGAGCGGAGATAACTCCGCGAGTGCCGGAGCCAATATTTTGTCGGCAGCTTTTGCCATGGCTCCCTGGGATCCTGCGCGTTATCCCGCCGGGACCGTCAACCGCAACGGAAAAGACCTTGGAGGGCAGATATCGGCAGCTTCCAATTTTAAGAATGTCACCAACCCCTTGAGTATGGTGGAATACAGTCACCCCAAGGTGCGCAACGAGCGTTTTGTAGGTAACGCGTTCCTTGAGCTGACACCGATAAAATACCTTACATTCCGTTCAGCGTTCAATTTCGATTATCGTATCACGACCGACAAGAGCTTTGCGGATTCCTATCAGATTTCTGCTTACGATAAGCGTGACAAGAACTTCCTCACCTCCTCGATGGGACGTCATTTCTATTATAATGTGGATAACATCCTGACTTATGCGCGCACCATAGGGAAGCATGATTTCTCAGCGATGGTAGGACAGACAGTAGAACAATATACTTATTACAGCATCGGAAACAGCGGAGCCTCCATCCTCAATCCGGAAGAGAAGAACTGGTATCTATCTCAGGTAACGGAGGATTACGGATTACCCTCCGACGGTGTTGCCCGCAATCGCCGGTTTTCCTGGCTGGGACGTGTGAATTATAACTTTGACGGAAGATATATGGCGACAGTCAACTTCCGTGCAGACGGCTCCTCCAAGTTTCCCGAGCATGCATGGGGATATTTCCCCTCATTTGCACTTGCATGGCGCATGAGCAAGGAAAAATTCCTGTCCGACTTCACACCTCTCAATGACCTCAAGCTTCGTTTCGGCTGGGGAAAGGTAGGCAACGATAACATCGGCAACGATGCATTCGTGCTCAATATGTTCAACAACGGACCGACCTTTGTAGACTATCCTTTCGGAGTGTCTCAGGCACTTCAGTCAGGCGCGGCGGTCCTTACATGGATTAATAACGGAGGACATTGGGAGAATACCGAGCAATGGAGTCTCGGTGTTGATTTCGGTTTCTTCAACAACCGGCTCACCGGCTCGATAGACGGCTTTATCCGCGACACCAACGACATGCTTATGTCGGTCAATGCTCCGGCACATGTCGGCAACCGCTATGCAGGTATGTCTAACGTAGGGAAGGTGCGGAATAAAGGTATCGAGATAACTCTTGAACACCGCAACACGGTGACCCCATGGTTTAATTACTCCGTAGGAGGAAACATTTCCTTTATAGATAATAAATTGACCGCGTTGAATGGGGGAGCACCGATTTATACCAACTATGACCAGGTGCAGGTAGTGAACCAGGGTTACCCCTTGTATTACTATTGGGGTCTTCAGTATGAGGGAGTATATCAGACCGACCAGGAGGTGCTTGATCAGCTCAGCGGATATAACTCCTCGACCACACCATATAAGGCAGGAGATGCGAGATATACGGACACCAACGGAGATGGCGTCATCGACCGCACCGACCGTGTATTCCTCGGAAGTTCGATTCCCAAGATAAACTATGGCATCAACCTGTCTGCCTATCTGAAAGACTTTGATATTCAGCTATTCTTCCAGGGAGTTGCCGGAAACAAGATTTATAATCAGATGCGGCACAGACTTGAGAGCAACGGACAGGAATCAGTGCTGTCCACCGATATGGTCAATGCCTGGACGGTAGACAACACATCCGGGACTATACCTAACCCCCGCAACTCGGTCAATTATGAAGTGTCCTCACGCTTCCTGGAAAAGGGAGACTATTTCCGTCTTAAGAATCTCCAGGTAGGTTATACCCTCCCGGAGAGTGTATTGGGACGCAGCGGGTTGAGCAACTGCCGCTTCTATGTGCAGATTTCCAACCTCTTTACAGTGACAAAATATAAAGGATTCGACCCCGAGGTAAACGGAGGTGTAGACTATGGTAACTTCCCTCAGTGTCGTACATATCTATTCGGTGTGAACATCACATATTAAAAGAACGAACAATAATGAGCAATATAAAGAACAGACTGACAATAGCCGGAGCAGCGCTGCTGACCCTTGTGAGCGCCACCTCCTGCAACGACTGGCTGAAGGAGGAGAGTCCGGCATCCACCAAATTGCCCGACTTCTTCACCACCGGAGAGACCTGTGTGCAGGTCATCAACGGGTGTTATGCCCCCCTTGCGTGGGAATATAATTCCACTTATTTTTCAGAATGGTTCATAGGAGACGTAGTTTCCGACGATGCGCTGAAGGGTGGACAGAACGTAAAGGATATGGGTACGGCCTATGATATGGAGAATTTCAAGACAACAGCGAGCAATACCCTTCTTCTGGATTATTACCGGGCAAAATATCTCGGTATCATCCGGTGTAATCTTGCTCTTCAGGAGATACCCGGATATGAGGCGGATGAAACCTTAAGTCAGGAACGCAAGGATTGTCTTTTAGGTGAGGCATATTTTCTACGCGGCTTTTACTATTTCCAGTTAGTGAAGGTGTTCGGGGGTGTACCTCTGGTGGATTTTGTGGTAGACAGTTCGGACAAATGGCAACAGCCGCGAGCTACCGCGGAAGAGGTTTATGCCAAGATAATAGATGATTTAACCAAGGCTGAGTCACTCTTATGGGAAAAATCCGAATATGCTGAAGAGGATCTGGGACGCGCCACCAAAGGGGCAGCCCAGGCAATGCTCTGTAAGGTCTACCTCTACAATCATGACTATGAGAACTCCTATTTCTGGGGTAAGAAATTTATCGAAGACCAGTATAAATCCGGTAAATACGGATTGTTTGCCGATTATGCCGACAATTTCAATCTTGCCGGAGAGAACGGTATAGAGAGTATATTTGAGATACAGTATACGGCAGAACCGACCTCGGACTATGGGGAAGGGTTCGGGTTTACGCGAGGGACTTTCTCCACAATTCTGACACGTCCGCGTGCCGCGTCGATGGGTGCCAATTCCGGATGGGGTTTTGACCATCCCACACATAATCTATATGCTGAATATGAGACCGGGGATGCCCGTCGGGATATGACAATCGGTCAGGTAGATCCTTCCGACCTTGAGAATGTGGAGGTGACCTATCTCGGTTCCCCTTATTTCAATCTGAAGACCTCGATGCATGAGGGGGGCACCTTTCCTGCATTGGATCATGCCACCCGCGGGCCGCTCAATTACCGTTTGATGCGAGCCTCGGATGCCCTGCTGCTCTATGCAGAGGCAGCCTTGGAGAGCGGAAAGGATGTGTCGGGAGCCAAATGGGCTCTTGAGGAGGTGAGAAGTCGCGCCCGTGCCATTTCCACACCCGGAGCGTTACCGGTCTTCCCCGGATATCGTGGATATACTGACGATATCGCTTCCCTACGTGATGCCATCCGTCATGAGCGCCGTGTGGAACTCGCCATGGAGGGGCACCGTTGGTTTGACCTGGTGCGCTGGGGCATCGCATACGATGTCATGGACCGTGACAAAGGGAGCTACGGAAGCACAGAGAGTGCCGAGGCACGTGCAGAGATGGCATCCTTCATCAAGGGTAAACATGAGCTGTTCCCCATCCCTGCCGAGGAGCTTTCACTAAATCCGATGGCACAGAATCCGGGTTATTAATTTCAGGAATCAAATTTTAACCAAATCTTCCGGAGAGGAATTTATTAATCCTCTCCGGTAAAAAATTTCAAATAACTATAACTAAACTAAAATTTCAAAAGGCATGAAAAAATTTTATCTTGCAGCTTTCGCAGCATTAGCGGCCTTCGGAGCAAATGCACAGTTTAATGCAACCTCTCCATTTGTAGATGCATCAGTCACATCTGAACCTCAGATTTTCGATGTTTTCGTAGCATGCGACGATGTGATGCAAAATCTTAAAAATGCAGGCAAGACAGTAAACGACTACCGTGTAGATGACGTGACACGTTTCTTCTACATCTGGGAAGGCACATTCATTCCCGGTGACGGTTCTTATCCCGGCGTGGGATATACCGGACTTTCATCAGAGGGTTACACAGCCGTTACTACAGGTACAGTAGGATGGACAGGAGCCGGCTATAACGTAAACAAGGGAGCCGGAGTGAACCTTTCACACTGGGATGACAACACCCGTTTCCACCTCTCTTACATGAGCTTCGGAACAGCTCCCGAGAGCATCGCTCTTGTCATCAACGATAATGACGATTTCAACAAGCCGGCAAAGGTGGCTCTCGGTCCCAGCTTCAATGATAACGGAGCAATCTTCCCCTCTGTAGGTGCGGCATCCAACGATGACTGGCAGGCTCTGGATATCTCGTTTGCGGAGCTTAAGAAGGTGTATCCTCTCTTCGATTATCAGAAGACTACAGCCTGGACCGGTAACATCCTTTCCATCCTCGCCGGTCCCACTCCCGGTCGCAGCATTTCGCTTGACGCATTCTATTTCTACACCTCCGGCGACAGTGCAGTGCAGGGAATCGAAGAAGATGCAACCCTCATCATCACTTCCAACACTGTCAACTCTACAGTTGCCGGTATCGAAGTATTTGACCTCGGCGGTAAGCTCGTCAAGGCTTCCGACAGCACAGTGCTCGGTATCAATGACCTTGCAAAGGGTATATATGTAGTAAAATCCGGCAACCGGACTCAGAAAATCGTAAAGTAATACGCTGACAATAGATACCCGGGGGAGGGTATTCTCCCCCCGGTATCTTTCCCTTTACTCTCTGCTCAATCGATATCTCATTTTTTTTGCTCCCTCTCTTCCACCCTGCTCTCTTCATCAAGAAAACTCCCGCCTCACCTTCAATAAGAAATCAATACTCTCCGAAATCATAAAAATGCAGCAGAAGCGAATCAGAAACATAATAAATACTAACCAGAAGTCTGAATAAACATGACGAGAAAATTTACTTTTGCATTATCAATAATATTGTCACTCCCCGGGTACGCAGCACTTCCCCAGGCCGGAAGTGGAGAAAGTGACGGATATAAGCTTGTATGGCAAGATTTATTCGATGCTGAAACACTCAATGACCTCAGATGGAATATAGAGGTAAATGGAGACGGGGGAGGGAACAGTGAACTGCAGTATTATACAGACCGACCGGAGAATGTACGTCTCGGAGACGACGGAGAGGGGAATCATTGCCTCATACTCACAGCACGCCGAGAGAATTATAAGAATAAGAATTTCACTTCCGGTCGCGTCAATTCCATGCATCTTGTCACCTTCACTCACGGCAAGATAGAGGCATCGATTAAATTACCGGTAACAGCCAATGGATTATGGCCCGCGTTCTGGATGATGGGGAATGATTATTCATCCGTAGGATGGCCCAGATGCGGAGAGACGGATATCCTGGAGATGGGACATAGCGATGGAATCCGCAATGGAACTTCCGACCGCTATTTCAACGGAGCCTGCCATTGGGGGGAGAAATGGCCCAATGCGAGCTATGCAAAATCGTCAACAAAAGGGTATTCACTCCAGGATGGGGAATATCATCTTTACACCCTGATATGGGATGAAAACAAATTCAGGATGTATGTTGACCTGGATCGGTATCCGAATCAGGTGCCATATTATGAGATGGGAATAACAGCCGATAATCCCGGCGAGCCTAATTCACCGGGAAATTATTTCCATAAAGAGAATTTCATACTTTTCAATCTTGCTATCGGGGGGAATTTCCCCGGCATCCATAATGCATCAGGTATCACGGCGCTTAATGAGGAGAATGGACAGGAAGCATCGATGTATGTAAATTATGTAAAAGTATATCAGCGTGAGGAAGTCCCCGGGACAACTCTTTTCAGCGCCGTAGAGAGTGATCCTCTTGATGGAGGTTCCGGCGTGGAGTATGCAGTCTCTGATTCAGAAGGGGTTATGAAGGTTTTTAATATCGGCGGTGTTCCGGTGAGGATTCCGGAAGCCGCCGAGGATCCGGAGACCCTGGATCTGGAACCGGGTATCTATATCATCAAGCAAGGGAGGACCACACAAAAGTTCATTAAGAGATGAGAAAGACGATAGGAATATTTCTGGCAGCCACAGCAGTTATTGAGATGAGTGCATCTGCGAGGAGCGAGGCTCAGATAGACAGTTGTGTCAACTCCCTTCTGTCGCAGATGACACTTGAAGAGAAGATAGGTCAGCTGAATCAGTATTCATATTATGCGATAGACGATGCCACAATATCTCAGGTGCGCAACGGACTTGTAGGGAGTTATCTTAACATCTGCACCCCTGAGGAGTGCAATCAGCTCCAGAGGGAGTCGATGGAGAACAGCCGCATGAAGATACCCTTGATATTTGCGCGCGATGTGATTCATGGCTTTAAGACCATTTTCCCTATACCGTTGGGACAGGCAGCCACCTGGAATGAAGATATAGTGAGGGAGGGGGCCGCCATAGCGGCGGATGAGGCATCCTCCGTAGGGATTCGCTGGACTTTTTCGCCGATGGTGGATATAGCGCGCGATGCACGCTGGGGACGATGTGCCGAAGGATTCGGTGAGGATCCCTTACTGACATCGCGTCTGGGAGTCGCCATGGTTGAGGGATATCAGGGTGATGATCTCACACGACCGAACACCATGGCAGCGTGTGTGAAACATTTTGCAGGCTATGGCGCTGTAGAGGGTGGTCGCGATTATAACACCACCTGGCTTCCCGAACCCCTTTTGCGCGATGTTTATCTCCCACCGTACAAAGCCGGACTGGATGCCGGAGCCGCTACGGTAATGTGTTCCTTCAACGACCTTAACGGAGTACCCCCCTCCGGAAATGAATGGTTGCTCAATGAGCTGCTCCGCAAAGAGTGGGGTTATAACGGTCTGGTAGTAAGTGACTGGGGTTCGATAAACGAACTTGTTCCCCATGGATATGCAGCGGACAGGGAGGAAGCGGCAATGCTTGCCGCCAAAGCCGGAGTGGATGTGGATATGGAGGGTCATTGCTATGACGGCTCACTTCTTAAAGCGCTTCAATCAGGAAAAATTGACGAGAAGAGAATCGATGAACTTGCCGGGAATGTGCTCCGTCTTAAATATCGTCTCGGACTTTTCGACAATCCTTACGTAGAAATCGCCGAATCCAACCGCTTTTATGCCCCGGCGAGTCTTGAGGCAGCACGCAGGGCAGTGGAGGAGAGTGCGGTTCTTCTCAAGAATGAGGGTAAGGTGTTGCCGGTGGATATGTCAAAGGTAAAGAAGATAGCGGTAATAGGACCTATGGCGGATGCTCAGCATGACCAGAACGGCACATGGGTATTTGATCTGGAGAAATCCCATAGCGTCACACCCTTAGTCTCCCTTAAGGAGATTGGTGGCGACAAGATAGTATATTCTCCCGGACTTAGTTATAGCCGCGATAGAAAACATGACGGGTTTGCTGATGCACTCAAGGCGGCGAAGAAGAGTGACATAGTGTTCTATTTTGCAGGAGAAGAAGCTGTATTGTCAGGGGAGGCACATTGCCGCACAGACCTTACGCTTCCCGGAGAACAGAGTGCGCTTCTTTCGGAACTGAAGAAAGCCGGTAAGCCGATAGTAATGGTGGTACAGGCAGGACGCCCCCTGGTTTTGGGCAAGGATGCCGAACTTGCGGATGCCATACTCTATCTCTTCCATGGAGGGACAATGACAGGTCCCGGTGTGGTTAATTTATTGACAGGAAAGGTAAATCCCTCCGGTCACTTACCTATGACTTTCCCCCGGACAAGTGGTCAAAACCCGATATATTATAATCACAAGAACACAGGACGTCCGGCGGATTCCTTCACATATATCGATGATATAGAACTTGAGGCAGGTCAGACATCCACCGGATGCGCAAGCTTCTATCTCGATGCCGGCTACACCCCTGCCTATCCGTTCGGTTATGGGTTGAGCTATACAACATTTGAGATATCCGCGCCACGATTGTCAGCCGATGAACTGCCTGTGGATGGTATGTTGACAGTGACTTGTGACGTAACGAATACCGGAGATTGCGAGGGGAAAGAGGTTGTGCAGCTTTACACCCGGGATTTAGTGGGGAGCATGACCCGTCCTGTAAGGGAACTCAAGGATTACACGAAAGTTTTGTTGCAGCCCGGAGAGACTAAGACCCTTACATTTACATTGCCCGTTGCCTCGCTGGGTTTCACCGGCAAGGATATGAAACAGGTGGTGGAGCCCGGGGATTTCCAATTATGGGTAAGTTCGGATTCTCAGAGTGGCACCCCCGTCAACTTCAAGGTAAGATAAAAAGGTAAAAAACAGAGGAAAATTCAAAATATGAAAAAAATCATAGCTTTAACACTCACAGCTCTGCTCATTGGAACAGGAGCAGAGGCCAAAAGCACTAAGAGAGGTGTAAGTGAGAATAATTTCATGTTCAGCTCACAGCTCGAAAAATTATCGGAAGGTGTGACATGGTATTATAATTGGGGTAACACACCGGGAGCCGGATATAAGAATCAGGTTGCGGACTGTGACGCATTGGAGTATGTACCGATGGCATGGAACGGCAACTACAATGCTGATAAGATTAGGGAATATTGCCGGAGTCATCCGAATACGAAGTATATCCTTGGGTTTAACGAGCCGAACTTCAAGGCACAGGCCAACATGACCCCGCAGCAGGCAGCAGAGGCCTGGCCGGCACTCCGGGCATTAGCCGATGAGTTGAATCTCAAACTTGTGGCACCGGCACTTAACTATAGTCCCGATGCCCCATACAATGACCCGTTGAAATGGATGGATGAGTTTGTGGCACTCGTGGGAAAGGATGCTTTTGATTACACTGCCGTTCATAATTATGGCGGTTTGGGAGTGATGAAAACGATAGCCGGTAATTTCCATGACCGATATGGCAAGGATGTGTGGGTCACAGAGTTCTGCTATTGGCCCGGTGAGGGCTCCGGTTCATACGTGAATCCCGTAAATCAGATATCCTCAATGATAGAGACGGTGGAATGGTTGGAACAGACAGACTGGATTTTCCGCTATGCCTGGTTTAAGGCAACGGGTAATTCTTCAGCATCCACAGGTCCTAACTATGGATTGCTGATAGCTCCCACTCCGGTCACTGAGCCTTGGACTCTTTCGGATCAAGGTGTTGTGTACACCTATATGCCGGAATATGATTTTTCCAAGGTGAATCCCATCAATGAATATGTGAATGCAATAGATTATATACGTAGTCATAATGTGATTTTAGGTTCGGGAGATGATGAGCTGGTCACAAATCCCCTTCATATAACAGGTTTCACCGGAGGTGCCAGTGTTGATTACAGATTTAATGTTCCGGAAGCCGGGGATTATACTCTCACTCTTCGGGTTGCGGGATTCGGAGAACCGGTGAGATTCGATCCTGAGCTCCGTTTTTTGACAGTGAATGAAGAAGGTGACGAAATCAAGGAGCTCTTAAAGACCGGAACATTCTCGCTCCCCAATGAAGATTCAGATTATGTAACGCTCAATTTCCCTGTGTCACTTGAGAAGGGTGAGCAGATAATAAGAATATCTGATGACAATATATATCGTCCCAGCGGAATCAGGATTTCTGCTGTGCGGTTGAGCGACACTACAGGGATTGAAGGAGTGTTGATAAACGGCGATAATGAGCCGGGGAATGTCTATAATCTCCAGGGAATGATGGTTATGCGTTCGGCAAACACTGCAGAGGATTTAAAACAGCTCCCTGCGGGGATATATATCGTTAAGGGTAAAAAGGTGATAGTGAAATAAAGTAAAGGTTTTCAAAGTCAGAAACACGCGAGGTGGTCTAACATAAGGTTAGATCACCTCATTTTGTATTTTCGGTAGAAGTTGTTCAGATGCCGGGGAAGCGAAGGGAGGACGCAAGTTCTCTGTGTCCTGACTTAGAGAGTGGTAAATCAATACTTAATTGGTTAACGTTCGTCATTGGTGATAGCAATGATTCAAACTACTTTAAGTATTTTCAAAAATTGAAAATGCAAAATAAAAAAGCGATTCCTTGGAAAAATGAAACGAGTGAAAAAGGGTGATCATATATCGTAAAAGGGATAAAAACAACAAAATGTTTTATAAAATATAGTAAAAGTTTGGTAAATAAAAAACAATTGTATAACTTTACGGTGTAAAAATAAAAAACGGAAATAAAAGTTCGTCTATTCCTATTGTTGCCATAGTGATAACAGGATGCGCCGACAAACAAAAAGACTATCTGACAATAAAGGGTTGGGTCTTAATTCTGTCAGAATTCAAACTTTTCATAAAAGTTAAAGGGAAAGAAAAGGGAGAATCGATAGGAAGAGAGAAATTAGGAAAGGTCGATTTGTAACTAAGAAGTGATAAAATCGATAAAATAATTACAAACCTGGCATAAAAGTTTGGCGAATTGGAAACAATTGTATAACTTTATGCCACAAATAAAAAGTATTATGAAAAAAATCTTTTCTCTGCTCTTTATGAGCATCCTTACACTGAGTGTAACAGCCCAAGTCAAAGTAGAAAGCAACGGACGAATGGTGTTAGATACCCCAACCACGACAACAGTATTAATTGAAACACAAAAAGAGAACGAAAATAAGATAATTCGTAAAGATAGGATTTGGGAATATGTAAAAAGTTCAATATCTCCATATAATTTTACTTTTTGGCAAATGAAATTTGATGGAGAAGTTGAAGTAAACGGACGTGTGTACACAATCTTTAAACCTATTGGAGGATATGAGATTTATCAGGAAAAATATTTGGTAAGTGAATATAAGATTAAAGAAAATTCATATCCTCAACATTACGCATTGATACGCGAAGAGAATGGTAAGGTTTTTGTGTATAACCCTTCAGGAGAAACAGCTACTCCGGATTATGCAAGAGGTGATAAGGATGAATACCTACTATATGATTTTTCTTTAAAAGAGGGGGATTCCATGCCCGTTACATTCATAGACCAATTTGATTTTCAGACAGATTTTTGGAAAGCTGAAAGCAGTTTTGAAAATATCAGTCAAGAGAATTATCCCGTTACTTCCCTGAAAAAAGTAAATATATCAGATGAGGAAGAAGAAAGTGTTACAATAAATGATAATCCCGATTGGGAATTCATTGGAGGAATAGGTTGGAGAAAGTCGGTATTGTATATCAATTTATGGGAATATCGATTAACAACCTTTGGATTTGATGTTGAATTAAATAACGTTTATGACACCTCAGGAAACATAATCTATAAGGGAGCGAACCTATCACCTGAAACCTGGGGATTTAATGGAAAAAAGGATATAGAGGATGATAACGTTAAATTAATTAAGAATGGACCGGAATTAAATATTCTCTGCCCGGGTGAATTTATAGTAGATATTTATTCCTTAACGGGTAAAAAAGTTATATCACAAAAAGTGATTGAGAGGGGTGTAATAAATTTAACCGAGTCCACTTCCAATCCCTTAATAGTAGTAATATCAAACGAATTTGGGACCCATGTTCGCAAAGTTATAAAATAAAATTTTTTTAATTCAGAATTATGAAACGGATAAAGATAATATTAGCGCTCCTACTATTAGGATGTCTTACACTTCCTTCCTTTGCACAGACACTGGAAGAGGAGGATAATTATATACCATTTGTAGAACAAGGGAAGACCTGGTGGTATCTGTGTACTCAAATGGGGATGTATTTAGGAGTACCTCAGTTTGGTGAAAACAATTGGGGGGTCTTTGGTCTTACTATACAAGGCAAACGGGTTATTGACGGCACAGAATGGGATGAAATACACCTTGAGTATCCTGAGGATGCAATCTGTCCGATCCCTTGTGCTTTTATCCGGGAAGAGAATAAAAGAGTATATACCCTGCTGAATCTGAGAGATGAAAAGAATAATTTGAGAAATAAATTTTTGACAGATGAAGAGATAAGGCAATACAATGAATATTTCAAAAATATTCCTGATCCTATCAGACGTTTCTTACCGACAGCGATTTGGGTTAATAACAGGGATGAAAAAGATTGGCCACAAGAATTTGATGAACCAATTTTAATCTATGATTTTTCCGGAACCACTCATACCTTAAAATATTTTTTCACTCCTTATTTACCCAATGTTATGATGGGTGAGTCTATAACTTACGTCATTGATTACATCGATCAACTGGAATTTGGTGATAAAAAATACAATTCCTATGTTTATAGGGGTTGTACCGACTGGTGCACAGGAGAGATTGAAGATATAGATTATGATGCACCAGTGATAGTAAATGATTTAAGACCTATTGAAAGTTGGGATAAGTACATGTCAAGCTCCATGCCCAAAATAATGATCGAGGGTGTCGGAGAATTATATGTTGGTTGGACAAATCCACAGGAATTATTTTATTACCATATGATAAATGCACGGGCTGGTACTACTTATGATTCTGTGTTGTCTCTTCTTTCTGTTACCGATGCGGAGGGTAATATGATTTTTAAGATTGATGAAGCATACGAAGTTTTGAAACAATTTCAATCCGCATCAGATGGAGTAGAAGAATTATCAATGGATAATGAGATGGAGATTGATGGGTCTGTTATCAGGATACGCCTTCAGGGAAACGATTCAGGACTTCTCAGTATCTATTCTATCGATGGGACCAAGGTGTGTGAATATCCTGTATCGGGAGACTCGGAGGAGCGGATATCGCTTCCGGAGCTAACCAAAGGGGTTTATATCGCTACTCTCGAGGTCAATGGTAAAACCATAACCCGCAAATTCGTAAAGTGAAGGTAATTCATGAGTCAGCGTGACGAATGACGAAGTAAGACGGTGCGACATAATACTTCATCTGCGACGTTGCTATCGGAATTCGGTATCGTTGACATACCTCAAGAGGGGGTGCCAAAATTTTCATTTTGACACTCCCTCTTAAGCTGATTATCCGGAGACACCGAGCGTACCTACAGAGGTGGTAGGGATAGGGATAGGTTGGAGAGGTCTTTCTCCATACCATCCCGTATAAAGGTGTTGAAGCTTTGAAGGATATCCAGCAGTCCGGTGAGTGCATGTCGCGTCTGTTGGTTATACAGAGTGCCGCTAACGGCGCCGCTGTCGAGTTTACCTTGAAGTGCGCTGTTGACACCGCTGACATCCTCCATCATTTTCAGCTGGACATTCAAGAGTTCGGTGATACCCACATTGGCAGCATTTCCGCTGATTTGTTGCGGGAGAGGCACACCCGGTTTAGGACGAAACAGAATAACACCGTTAAACCGGCTCCATTCGGAAGAAATATCATCAATATCCACACCCTCAGGTAACGAGCCTTCCGGGAACAGGAGCACACCTTTTGCCGAGGCTCTCATAATCCAGTCGTAGAGAGTGACAAGACGATTTATGTAGCGTTGCTGATCGATAAGGTCACTGACAAAGGAATGAATTTCACCATCGATAAAGGGGTAAGCCTTAAAGATATAGGGATGAGAACCATGGGGATAGGGTGAATCACCCTCAGCCAATATATCACCCGCCGGGGAAAGGAAGGAGTAATGCCACCTCTCTTCAAGAAACCATTTCCCTTTAAGCAAACGTGGTTCGCGTTTCGGAAAACCCGGATTTCCGGACTCCCTGACACGACGTTCATTTTCGGCAGAGATATATTTTTCACCCTCCTTAGCCGGCATTTTTCTCAGAGACCCGTCCCTCGTGTCATGCACGCGTAGCATCGGAACAGAGCGACGGTCCCAGATTTCGATTACCCTGCAACGTGAAGGAGAGGAAGGGTAATAAAAAGAGCAAGAGGGTAATTCAGAGCCGAAAGGATTCTGAATGTCGCCACTTCTATGTGGAGAGTGCAAATCATTATAGATTCTGCGCAAACGCTCGAAGTCGGATTCCTTTGTTGCCAGCCGGCAGACGAGTTCATCGAATCCTATGTCGTGTAATTCACCGACAATAGAGGCGTCCCAACCACGGAAATCACGCATATCCGTATCTATGAAGAAATAATCGGGTTGCACATAGTCGGTCCAGCAATCGCATTTGCCATTTCTCCAGCCAAACCATTTCCTATGCACTGCCAAGCCGCTTATGAGGAACTCCTCCATAGTGCGGGAATATAACTCCTCCAGGTCATTAAGGGCAGATATACGACCTAATTCATTACATAAAGTGTCCCTTTTATGAGGAGGGACAGAATCCGGCAGAGAATCTTCCGGAGGTGAGTATTGATTTCTGAAGACTCCCAACACGTTACGTACAATCCGGCGTATAAGGTTGTTTTTGAGAGGTATGTTCCCTTGACGCCTGATATATTCCTCTTCCGTCATGGAAGAGCCGTCTACGCATACAGTGTCGCCCCATTGCCTGCCATAAGTGTAACGTTTGCAGCGGTCACGGTCATTGCGAAATTTTTCAAGAGCGTCCCAATGACGTTGAGCTCTGAGTAATAATTCCTTATTCATGGACAAAAAATTTAAAATGTGGATTCCGAAGGAGAGGGGTTATGATTGCGCGCGGCATGCAAAGCGTGGTGGTCGTCATATCGCTTCACCACTCTTGGGAGTGGCATCTCATTGAAGCAAATATGCATTCCGATGGCGCGTGTCATCAGGATATCGTCATGACAACCGGCAATAGCCCCGAAACTTCCGTTACGTCTCTGTTCATATTGCAGGAGTTCTGCTAACGCCCTTTCATCGCGTTCCACATAGAGATGTTCCCTCACGGCTTTAACGAGCGAGGCAATCACCATCGGTTTTGTAGCGGTGTTAGTGTGAAATCCGTATTTTGCGGGTCGTCCCTCGATGATATCAGTTTCCGATGATTTCCGTGCATAAAGGTTGGGATAAACATTTTTCAGGCAGCTCATAATAAAAGGGAGATTATCCATTTCCGAGAAACGGTCAGCATCACGGCTTTCAATTGAGTTGCTTTCGATAACGAGCAGCGACATATCATAGAAGGCAGCAATTCGAGCGGCATGAGCCGCCACAATATCCAGGTCAGCGTGACCGCGCCACTGAGCCACTACCGCGGGTCCCTCCCCCTCTGTCATCAGAAGTCGGTCAAAAACGGTGATTACCGTCCAGTCCGCTTTCCGGTTTCTGCCGCCGATATCCACTACCGTCAGATAACGGTCAGTGATATGTTCCGAGTTGAAAGAGTCCGAATCCGGCAACTCCCATATTTCCAGGAATTCGGCAGAATCCTCGATGAAACGGGGATTTTTGATGGACAGTTCCTTTAATCCACCTTCCGAGAAGGTGTCATCTGTGGTGACTACTCCACACCACAGAGGGTCACAACAGCCGGCACGCAGTTTTTCCACCGCGTATGGGTCAAAGACTCTCATTCCCGAATGGGCAAAAGCCTCGATCTCATCGCTGGGATATTCGGAAGCCATGGCGCCGTCATCGGAAAATTTCGACCTCTCTGCAATATACCAGTTTATGGCTTCCAGAGTAGCCCCTTTCTCCCACAGGTTCCAAAGATATCTGCCGCTACGCGCACGAGAACTTTGTTCGTTGCTATTTCTGCGCTGATAAAGTTCTGTGGCGAATTGTTCAATGTTGTGGATGGGAAGAGAGTACTGGTCAATATCAAACCACGAGATGAATAGGGGTCTGAATTGACTCTCACCCCGGGTGGCGGCTATGTATTCACGATGGAAAAAATTACCCGTTCCGTTAGCGGTAGATTCCATCACAATCATAGTCATGGGATTAAGGAGGATTCCCGAGCATGCCGAGCGCACCAAATCTTCAGGGCATTTTCCGTCGGTAGCTTTCCAGATACCTACTTCGGAGAGGTGGACAAGATTATAGTCGCCACCGCGGCAGGAGTCGGGCCGCTCGGCAGTGCCGATTTTTATCTTGCAATTACGTTGTGGCACCCTGAAGATGGAGCGTGATTTACCCACACCCTCCAGTTTTTTCTCCTTTTCATCGAAAGAATCCTCCGGGTCATGGAGGAGGAAGAGAGGGTAATCGAGAATCATGCGGTCAAACATATCCTTTATTTCATCGCTGCCTGCGCCCTGGTGAGCGATAATCAGTGAGTTCAGACCCGTAGCATGCACAAGCTGAAGCCATGCCATATACAGCTGAGAGCAAGTGCTGCCACCCCACTGCCGGGCTTTCAGGAGGATAAGACGTATCGGACGTTCGGCAAGCCGCTCCCTCTCCAGAGCCTCCACAAAACGGCGTTGAGGGCGGTTGAGGATGAATTTGACATCTTCTCCACCCCCTTTACATTTAATCCGTACATAACAGGCAGCCCAATATGGGAAATCATGAAGGATTCTGAGACGGTTGAACGACTCCTCCAAACGTTGTTTTTCGGCATCGCTGAATCCGGCAGCCCGGGTAAAAGAACCGGCATCCATAAGCTTCGTCACCAATGGCTCATCCCTCATACTCACCGGGAGGAAAAGCGGTGAGTCGTTGTTGAACCCTTTTATGGAGAATCTGAAACGTTCTCCGACGGATCCTTCACCCGAAACGGGATCAAATAGAGCATCGATACACTTGTGGCGCCTTTTATTCTCAATTATTATATCTTCAATCTTTTCATTCATTTTTCAAGTTACTTGAGGAATTTAGATAATTCTGCCACACACCGTGCCACCAGTTCCGGGAGTAACGCATCCGGGAAGAGAATAGTGTTATCCGGGAGCCATGAAGGAACGGGGATATATGAAGCCACAGCCGGGGTGTCATATTTTGAAGGGAAGAAATGCAGCAGTCTTCCCACACCGTCATGTCCGGGTAGAAGAACCGGGAATTTTGTGGAAGCCATCCTGGGGAAAGAAGATGCAAATATAGCATGAATGGAATCCGGGCTTGAAAAATCATGAAGGGTAGTTTCCCAATCGGGCATCCGGAACTCCACCAATCTCAGAAAATCGGGGGGAAGGGGGATGTAGCCACCGCCGCAGCCGTCGGGAGAAGCGGCACTGCAAATCTGAAGCGCCAAGCCATGTGAAAGGGGAGGTGTCTGCTTAAGGATATCCGTAGCCAGTCCGGGGACAATAGCCCTAACGAAGGAATAGAGAGGGAGTGCGGGGTCATTGTCAGCGAGCATAGAGTGGGAAAGTGGGAGAGAGTCCACCGGCAGGGGACTCTCTCCGAAAGCAGTCAACACCAACTTAAAGATTTTATCTTCAGAGTGTTTCATAAGATTCAGGAAGATGTTGAAGGTAACACCAGTTTTATTCCATGTTTGAGAGCCGCGCTTTCAATATCGGCACGTGTCCTCAGCCGTGAAGCCGGGATATCCGTAAGGCGGGATAATTGTAATCTTGCCGAAGCAAGGTCCGGAACTTCAATCACCTGTTGTGGAGACACAACCGGAGGGATGGGCGGTTGGGGAGAGTTTGATTCGGAATCGAACCTACGGAATATCCGTATTCTTCCCGAGCGGAAATAAGGGCTCTCCTCAATAGCGGACTGCAGAACAGGATCGGAGGTTACGAACTGTGCCGGAGTCACACCATACCCTGAGAGGTGTCCGCCGGTGAAGGATACCGGGATATCGAGTCTTCCGGCTTTAATAATCACGAGCCATTCAATAAGCCCGTCAACACAATAAGCTATTTTCATCGTAAAGAGATTTGTTGCCAGGTCACGACGGGCGCCTTGCTTTCATCGGACTTGTCGGCAGTTAAAGAATATTCCCAAAGCTGACCGGCTTTAGCAGCCGCATCAATTCCCGGACAGTCACAAAGGAGATAGAAGCAGTTGACCGCACCATCGGTAGAGGGAGCATCAGCACTGTTCCACATCAGATAGGTCATGGAATCGTCATTTGCGGAAGTCTCCCCCTCACCGTCAATCCATATATGGCAGCTCCCTTTAAGCGCCAGGGCATCCCAGCAGAGGATACCGTTGCGTGTGGCCTCCTCGCCATCCACGCGGTCAGAGAAAGATTGTTCGGCAGAATAGACGTAATGCACCAATCTGTTTTCCCCTATCAAAGCACCGGAATTGCTCCATCCGAGACGGTCGAGAGTCGGTTCGCGCTTAATCTGAATATCCCCGAAAACAGTGTGGAAGTTGGTGACGGTCCATCCCAAGTCATTGACTTTGGATGTAATCTGGATTTCAGGATGTTTGGAATAGTCGATACACTGAATCTGTTCCAGCAGATTCTTTCCGGCGAGAAGGAGAGCGGATTTGGGGACATCCTCACCCGTAAAGAACATTTTGGCAAGAGCAATTATCTGTTCCACAGTCCATCTTCCCGAGTGCTGCAGTTCACGTTTGAACTGCCATCTCAGACCTTCAGTAGTGTAGACATACTGCATCCCCATGCGGTCGACATTCATCTTGAATTTACCGGCGCGTCCTGCCCAGAGTGTGCGATTCCCACGCACTTTGAAATTGGCAATGGCTTGCTCGGCTACAACTGCCTTGGAGAAGGGGATTCTCTTACGTTGCGATTCGAAATAATCAGACACTACCTGATTCATGCCTCTCTTCTGCAGATATACCTGTGAGGGGCGGGGAATAATCAGATCCGGGTCAACCTCCTTCTGCGTCTCATAGAGTGAATTTGCCAGTATGACAAGACGTGTTCCTTCGGGCATATCCGGAATTATACATTCCATATCGGCAGATGAATTTTTCTTGCCGTTTACAGCCCTCACCACAGGATTATTTGACACGGAGTCATGCCCGGTGACGAAGAGCATCAGATCCCTGCCCGGAGTTGCGGTGAGCCCGTCAGGAGTGTATCCGTCCACACCCTTGGCAAGAAGAGTTGTGTAGGGGCGAATCACATTCCGGTCCTTAGGGTCAAGACTGATAGTGCCCTGTGTAGCCCCCATTCCACGGTATTTTGCAGTGAGCACTACGGAGTCAACGGGTTCATCAATCATGTAATGATCCACAACAGGGCTGTCAACCTTCACACGCTTAGCGCGTAGCATAAGGTTCATTAAAGGTGTGTCGTCGGAATTGAATCTGAAAAGTTGGTCGTCAATGGCAGATTCGATGAAATTGCCGGCGTTGATGCCGCCATCCGGTTCAGCGGCCGAAGAGACTGTGACGGGTTGTCCCGGGAGTTGAGAATTTTTTTCCATAATTAAGTTTTGGTTTTAAAAGTTTAGTGAATTTTTTCAGTCAACGGGCAAACCCCGCGAGATCGAATATTGATTTTGGAGCTGTGGAAGCACGTCCGGCGGAAGTTCCACCCAGAGCCGGGACTCCATCCGATAAATCTTCGGGAGTGCCCATTTCGATTATCCGTGCGTTGCGGCCCTCGATTTCACCTTCGGCACGTGCCAATTCCACACGTCTGTCACACTCCATCCCTTTAATCAGACACTCAATCGTGTCGGTCTCAATAATCCCTTCAGAGAGGTCATTACAGATACGGATAAGGAGATTTAACCCCTCCTCAAGAGACTCGACCGAGATTCCTGCCCCCTCCCTGTATCCCTCGATACGGTCGAGAGAATTGTGGAAAGTCACAGCAAAAGGGTCATCGGGATTCTGATTAGCAAAATCGCGCATGGCATCCAACGAATTGAGATTGACATCATCGCCCGGGAGATTCTCCGTCTCAGTGAAATTATCATCCGCCTGAGGGAGGTCAGAAGAAAAAAATCTGAATTTCATAAAAAATAAATTAAGTGAAAGTGGCTGAAAAGAACCACGCCGCAAAATTAGGCATAACAAAATCAAAATTTATAATAAAATTTGACAAAATAAAATATTAACTTTGCGATGTCAAATTTAAAAACAGAATTATGAAACACAAAGGAAGTGTCTGTGATTTCAGTGCAGACAGAAATGAGGAATTGAAAAGGATATTCCGCAGGGAGTTTATGAAGAAGGAGCATCTGACGGTGGATTCAGCCATAGAGGCGGTATGGCGTAGTTCGGCATCACGCTTTTATGTCAGTGAGCAGCGCGCGAGGGCAGTATTGCGCTATCGACGCAGACATGGTGTTTTCCCGGGAATAGTAAGCGGCAGATTAGAGATGTATAAGGAGTTATGGCGACGATTTGAAGAGGGGATGGAAAGAGATCCCGGCAAAGAAGAGGATGATTTGATATATGAGGTGGTTAACAGTCCCGCCCCCTCCTTTTATCTGTCGAAACGCACCATGCGTACATTACTTTATAAACTTTGCAGCTGAGAAAAATAATGGGAACAATAAATGAAAGAATAGAGAGAGAAAGGATGGTCAGAGGATCAGGTATGGAGATAACGGGTCAGAGCACCCTGCATGGCGACCTGAAAGTGGAGGGATGGCTGGAGGCCCCGAACATCAAGGGTTTTCTTCGAGGTCTTTATCCCACTCCGGAGGCGTTGGAGAGAGCATTGCCGCGCCCTTTAGGTGGATGGGCAGCACTGGTAGGAAAGAGTTTGCCGGCACACGTATATGTTGCCGCGGACGGGGTGTGGGAGCGTACCGGAGAACTTGGAGGAGCCCCTTTGCTATGCGACAACGTGAAGATTTCGGATTCACCGGCCCTGGACCAGGAGAAGATATTGCGCAGACTCGGCGATGAAGCCCTCTGGATAGGTCTTGGGTATCTGGGATTGACAAAACCTGATATTGATTGGATTTTAGGGAAATATGTGGCTCAGACAAATCACATTTTAGAGAAGGAGGGTTATATGATGAGTTCCCCCATTCATCTGAATCCCGGCGAAGAGATTATCGTGAGATGTGACACCCGGGGAGAGGTGAATCCGATCTCTCTGACAGCCACGGACCAGACAGAAGGGTGGTATGATTTTCCCGCTATAGGAGATGTGGGGAAGAGTGGTGTGAGGGTTTACAGTTTCTTTGCCGATGAGGGTGGAGATGTGGTGATATCCTCGGCAGGAGAGCCGGAAAGCATAATTCTTTTTTCACCTAAGGATTCATTGCGTGTGCAGATGCTTCATACGGCCGCGGGAGGGGTGGCGAGTGCCACGCGCAGACAGGGCGGCGGGAAGCTTTCAGGAGACGGAAGTGTCAGCAATACCCCCGGTTTCGGGATAACCCGGTCCCTGCGGCGAGGATCCCTGAGGATGATTCATTACCGGGGGTATATGGAAGAGGTGGAGCATGAAAGTCGGGTTATGGTATTGTTCCGGAAGGGAGATGGAACAATCTTGCAGACCCATTATACAGGTGGAGGCAACAACACCCCTTCCGGGGGAATAAAGCATGCAGGTGGAGGGTTGGATTTGTGGCTGACGATTCCCGAGCAGTGCGAGTTGATGAGCTTTTGCCATCAGTTTCATCCTTCCGCACCACGTTTTCTTGTGACAGGATTTTAGAGCGGATTTCATGCCGGGGTTCAGATTTTTTAGATTTGTATAACGAATGTAAAATGTTTAACTTTGCGGTGGAGAGTTAAAAAGACTCTTCACCGCATAATTATATTATGAAGAAGATAGAGACAGCCATAGATGGAGTAGTGATATTGGAGCCACGTATATTCGGAGACAGCCGTGGATATTTCTTTGAATCATTTTCAGAGCGTGAGTTCTGTAAGGAGGTAGGTGATATACATTTTGTCCAGGACAACGAGAGTTGTTCGCGTCGCGGGGTGCTCCGCGGATTGCATTTTCAGAAAGGGGAGCATGCCCAGGCCAAACTGGTGAGGGTGTCACGCGGAAGAGTACTGGATGTGGCGGTAGATATCCGTAAGGGTTCTCCGACTTATGGGAAGTGGGTGGCAGTTGAATTGAGTGAGGAAAACAAGAGACAGTTTTTCCTTCCCCGAGGGATGGCGCATGGATTTGCAGTTTTGTCAGACACAGCGGTGTTTCAATATAAATGCGACAATTATTACTGTCCCGAATCCGAAGGGGGTATATTGTGGAATGACCCTGATCTGGGAATAGACTGGCAATTGGATGAGGGTGAGATAATCTTATCCGAGAAAGATAAGGGACATCCAAAATTCAGGGATTTATGAAACTTCTGGGAGCCGGAGGACATGCCCGTGTCATAGCTGAAACAGCGGCACAATGTGGCATTGATGTGGAGGGATTCATAGATAGGGATGAATGTGATAGGGATGTGGAGGGGGTAAAGATTCCCTCTAAGGTGGAAACCCCGTTATTTCTGGCTATCGGAGATAATGACCGGCGACGCAGGATGGCCGGGAATCTGAAGGCAGAATATCCGGTTCTGGTATCGCCTGCAGCCTATATCTCCCCGACCGCCGTAATAGGGGAGGGGAGTGTGGTGATGGCTGCGGCGGCGGTTCAGTCGGGAGCGATTGTCGGTGAGCATAGTATAATCAACACCGGAGCGGTGGTGGAACATGATTGCCGGCTTTCATCATTTGTTCATATCTCCCCCAACGCCACTCTTTGCGGAGGTGTGGCAGTAGGCGAGGGGAGCTGGGTAGGAGCCGGCGCCACGGTATTGCCGGGAGTAAGGATAGGAGAGTGGAGTGTGATAGGAGCCGGTGCGACAGTGGTGCATGATGTGCCCTCAGGGATGACGGTAAAAGGTGTGTGGTGATGGGTGGAATTTCGAAATCCGGGGAGCGTAAAGGGTGGCTTGATGCCATGCGCGGGGTGACCATCATGATGGTAGTGTTCGGACATGTATTGTTCTTCGGGTTTGATATTCAGCGCAATGATAGTTTTTTAGGCTGGAGTATGGGGATGTTTCGCATGCCCTTGTTCTTTTTTATAAGCGGCTATGTAGCGTATCGTAAATATCGCGATTGGAATTTCGGATATGCAGGTTCGGTGATTCTGCGGAAATTTCGTGCTCAGCTGCTTGCCACAGTTTTCTTTCTTGTATTATATGAATTGACCTTCGGAGGGGGATTGGAAGGGATTCTTGACCCCTCGATGGGGAAATATTGGTTTACGGTAGTCTTATTCCGGATATATCTGTTATATGCCATTCCTAATCTTTTGCTGCGAATGATAAAGTATTCATGCATAGAGGAGTGGGTGGAGACCGGAATAGCATTGTTGATGATTGTCACAGGGGGTATATGCAGTGTCATGTTTCATGAGGAATCTTCTTCGGGAGGATGGCTGGCGATTGTAGATTATCGCACATTGGCCTATCTTCCCTATTTCGGGTTGGGTCTGATGATGCGTGAATTCGAGAAAAGGATTACAGGATATATATCACGTAAGGTAGTGATATACAGTGTTCAGTTCTATGTTCTTGCCTGCATGTTGTTGTGGGTGTCGATAGACTGGGGAGTAATAGCAATCGAATCTACGCTGTATAAGATAATAGTGCGAGGAATGGGTTGCATGGGTATATGGGGTATGTTTATGGGATTCTACACATTGCGCCACAGGATAGATTCGGGGAAAGGGATTGGAAATATATTGCGCTATATCGGACGGCGTACACTTGATATTTATTTTATACATTATTTCTTTTTGCCTGACATGTTAGGAGCCCGCGAGTTTATGTTTTCGGCGGGAGGTATAAATTTCCCCGGGTTGGGGATAGTGATTCAAGGGGTAGTGGGAGGAGTTCTAACCTTGATTGTTACAGGCTGTTCACTTGGGGTAAGCTATCTGTTGCGGCTCAGTCCCTTTTTGCGTGTATGGATGTTTGGAGAAAAACCGGCGATTATAAGTCATAAGTGAGAGTGACGAAGTAAGGAAACAGCGACTGTAGGGACGCAAATTCATTGCGTCAGAAAAAAGTTAGAGTAAATCAGCTCGGAATCGATGTATGCTTTTAATCGGTGGACGCACCGGGCGTGCGTCCCTACAGAGAGGGCTTGATACAACTATTTCAAAATTAATAATAGATTAATAATGGATATTTGGAAAACAAGTGTATAAATTTAAGTATATTTATACACTTATTTTTAAGTTGAATTTTATCCTTAATACAATATTTTCTAATCCTGTTCTTACTCAATATTTATATCTTTTTATTATCCTGAAATTTTAAAATCCGAAATTTTCCAAAAGAATAAATCATTAAATATTACTTTCGAATTCTGCAAAATATATCAAAGTTCTCTAAGTTCTCAATCGAGTTTTTTAAATAGGGTATGTCCCGTTTTTTGCTTTCAATATGAATTTTTGAGAATAATATATCCAAAAAACACTTTTTCTCATCTAAAACCTTAAAAATCCAACAAAATTTATAATGTTTTTAACACCCTCCGTAAAATGTGAAAAAAATAAAATTTTAACATTTGTAATCGCATTTAAAACAGATAGTTGCGAAAGGGTGTGAAAAAATTTTTTTTTGGAAATGTCATCAAAATTTTGTAATTTTAAGATAGAGAAACTAAAATTTTTACTCTTATGAAAAGAATCTCTATAGTCCCGTTTACACTCATTTCAGCCATGCTTTTAACCACGTTTACTACCCTGGCTGACTCCTGGGCTGGGTTCACTGTCAAGCTACCTCCAAAGAAGGGTTCTACGGGTTCATCAAACGTTCCGTCCAAGGATGACGGTCTTACACTTCACTACTCCGAGGGTAAGCTGCACTTCACTCCGGATGCGGAAATCTACTCAGACGGGAATTGTAAATTTATCCTCTATAATATTGATAATAATACATTATATAAGTATAATTATACACTTCCGATTGAAGATATTTATATTGATGTGCCGGAGGTTCCAGCCACCTACGTGATTAATGTCGAACTAAATAACCAAGGGTATGCAGCCACCTATTATCTTACAAAATAAAGATAATGGAGCTAAACACCACGTTTTGTCTGACAAGAAGTGGCGTTCATGTCATTTCATTGCAGGGATATGAATGGAAGGGTGAAGGGAAATTCCTCTTCTAAGAAAGGATAGAGAAGCAGGGAGATTGCTTTGTAGGTAACAGGGTAAACCAACGAGATAGATTGCGAGAAAGCAAAGCTTCTCCCTGCTTTTCTTATTTTAAATAGAAATTCAAGCATTAGCAAGGAGATTCTATAGAAAAAAGAAAAATAAAGAAGGATTGATTTTATACCAAAAGGGAGATAAAATCGAAAAAATAATTATAAACCTGGCATAAAAGTTTGGCGAATTGGAAACAATTGTATAACTTTATGCCGCAAATAAAAAAACAAATGAGAAAATCAATTTTTTCAATTCTTGCTATCGCCATGGTGATAACAGGATGCACGAGTGAAGAACCGGTTTCTCCTATCAAAGAACCGACAGTCAACAATCTGCCTACCAATCTTGAGTACGCCATAAATATTGCGGAAAAGATGATATCAGACCTTGACGGTACCACAACAAGAAGTGTAGAGAGAAGGATCAAATCAGTGGAAGCAGTGCTATCAACCCGATCAGGTAATGCACAAGACTTCTATGTGGTAAATTACGAAGATGAGAAAGGATTTGCCCTCATATCAGCAACAGATAAAAGGAATCCGGTTTACGGATTCTCCAATGAGGGATCTCTGACCAACGGGGATATCATGTCCAACCCCGGGATGAACGACTATTTAAATTCACCGTGGCCATCAGATTCGACCACCATCGGTGGATGGGGACCCGGATTCAATCCCGGAAAGCCGACTACTCCTAAAAGTTATGGGAAGGTAACGGTTTCCCCGATACTTCCAAAATCGGTTGCTGAGTGGCATCAGGACTATCCATTCAATCGCTATTATCCAGATGTTCTATTACCAGGTCTAACTACAGGTGTTCCGCCAACAGGTTGTGTTCCCTTATCATGTGCAATGATAATGTCTCATTATGAATGGCCAATAAGTTTTGAAGACGTAACTTTAAATTGGTCAGACATCGTAAATAATCATAATAATTTGGGGTTACAAAAATTGATCTATCATTTATCAAAACCGGTTAACTTAGATGCTCAGTTTTTTCTAAATGAATCGAAGGATGGATTTATAACTTACACGTCTTCAGAAACCATTCCTCGTACGTTCTATAATATGGGATATCAAATGCCGAAAATTGTTTCGGGCATTTCAAGTGAAGCAGTTTCTGCAGGTCATCCGGCTTTAATTTTAGGGATAAATTATAATGATAATTATAATGAATTTGAACATTCTGGTCATTGCTGGGTCATCGATGGTATTTATAAATGTCATTATGATAAAGATTTATTAGATACAGAAACTGCTCCATACGATGAATATTATTACCATACAATTTGGGGATTGGGTGGCTACGGAAACGGATATTTCCGATATAACACAGTTACTGCTCGGACTCCAGAATATACCGAAGAATATGAAGTTTCTACTACTTTACAATTTAAATTTGGAGAATTTTTAAGTATAGGAGTTCTGACAAAGAAATAAATGACCGATTAAATAATAAAGATATGACAGCAAAACGAATTTTTTCAGCAGCAGGGATAGGTTTGGCGTTAATGCTAACCTCTTGTTCCTCCTCCGATGAGCCACAGGCGATAAAGGAGGTAGAACCCATCGTTCCGGACGCGGAGATGAGTGTATATCTCGACGGGCAACGCCAGACAGCGTGGAATGTAATGAAACAGCTTACCAAAGACTGTAAAGATGAGAACCTCTCCTTTTCTCCCTTGAGTTTTTATATGGCAATGTCGATGCTTGCCTCGGGAGCAGACGGTGTCTGTGCCGATGAACTGGCAGAATTTCTAAACTGTGACCTTGCAAGTCTGCCGGCATATAACAACCGTATACTGACCAATCTGCCTTACGTTGATTCCAAAACCACCTTGAATCTGGCAAATTCCGTATGGATGAGTAACAGGTATCCTCTCAATCCGGATTTTATGGGTTCTCTGAAACGTGATTATCTTGCAGAGGCATCCAATGTAGATTTCACAACTCCCGCTACCCTTGATATCCTTAACAACTGGATATCCGGTAAGACGTCAGGTTTGATAAACAATCATTTCAAATCCTTTGATGAAATACAACATGCGACCTGTATATTAATAAATGCGTTATATTTTAATTCACCCTGGAGTGAACCCTTCAAGAAGGAGGAAACAAAAAGAGGTAGTTACTTTAAGACAGAGAAGGGTGAATACCGGTCGGTTGAGATGATGAACAAGGAAACCAGTGCTTTATACTCAGAATCAAATGGAGCCAAACTGCTGTCGTTACCTTTTGGAAATAAAAGTTACTCGGCTGTATTTGTGTTGCCCCCTGAGGAGGTGGGTATCCGTGACTTTATCTCGACCTTCGATATAGAAGCACTGAATAATTCCAAGAAATTGGTATTAGTTGAGATTTCCATACCGAAATTTGAAATTAATGGTCGTGTAGACTACAAAGAGATTTTGGAGAATATGGGGATGGTTGAAATCTTTAAGCCAAACAGATGGTCAAAAGTGTTTTCGTTAGAAAATGGAAAGTTTGTATGGGAAAAGATTATGCAATCAGTGACTTTAGAAATAGATGAAGAGGGAGGAACAGTAGCAGCGACCACATCTATAAAGGGAGGATATGGCTATGCCTCAAAAAATATTAAGGAGTTTAAGGCTACCCGTCCGTTTTTCTTTATGATAGTTGATAATAGTTGTAATATCCCCATTGTAATGGGGACTGTAGAGAAACTCTGATGAGTTTGAAAAGGAAGGTCGTTATGCAGGACAGAACCGATAGGTAATTCTGCATAACGATCTTCATATATGTCCTTCTGAGAAAATTGCACTATACGTTCCGGGAGTGAAGAGTGGACGCACCGACCGTGCGTCCCTACAGACGGGGGAACCCTACATGGGGAATCCGTTTAGAAACAGCGAATATGGATATACTGAACAGAAACTATATTAGAAAAATAAATATTATGACAGCAAAACGAATTTTTTCAGCAGCAGGGATAGGTTTGGCGTTAATGCTAACCTCTTGTTCCTCCTCCGATGAGCCACAGGCGATAAAGGAGGTAGAACCCATCGTTCCGGACGCGGAGATGAGTGTATATCTCGACGGGCAACGCCAGACAGCGTGGAATGTAATGAAACAGCTTACCAAAGACTGTAAAGATGAGAACCTCTCCTTTTCTCCCTTGAGTTTTTATATGGCAATGTCGATGCTTGCCTCGGGAGCAGACGGTGTCTGTGCCGATGAACTGGCAGAATTTCTAAACTGTGACCTTGCAAGTCTGCCGGCATATAACAACCGTATACTGACCAATCTGCCTTACGTTGATTCCAAAACCACCTTGAATCTGGCAAATTCCGTATGGATGAGTAACAGGTATCCTCTCAATCCGGATTTTATGGGTTCTCTGAAACGTGATTATCTTGCAGAGGCATCCAATGTAGATTTCACAACTCCCGCTACCCTTGATATCCTTAACAACTGGATATCCGGTAAGACGTCAGGTTTGATAAACAATCATTTCAAATCCTTTGATGAAATACAACATGCGACCTGTATATTAATAAATGCGTTATATTTTAATTCACCCTGGAGTGAACCCTTCAAGAAGGAGGAAACAAAAAGAGGTAGTTACTTTAAGACAGAGAAGGGTGAATACCGGTCGGTTGAGATGATGAACAAGGAAACCAGTGCTTTATACTCAGAATCAAATGGAGCCAAACTGCTGTCGTTACCTTTTGGAAATAAAAGTTACTCGGCTGTATTTGTGTTGCCCCCTGAGGAGGTGGGTATCCGTGACTTTATCTCGACCTTCGATATAGAAGCACTGAATAATTCCAAGAAATTGGTATTAGTTGAGATTTCCATACCGAAATTTGAAATTAATGGTCGTGTAGACTACAAAGAGATTTTGGAGAATATGGGGATGGTTGAAATCTTTAAGCCAAACAGATGGTCAAAAGTGTTTTCGTTAGAAAATGGAAAGTTTGTATGGGAAAAGATTATGCAATCAGTGACTTTAGAAATAGATGAAGAGGGAGGAACAGTAGCAGCGACCACATCTATAAAGGGAGGATATGGCTATGCCTCAAAAAATATTAAGGAGTTTAAGGCTACCCGTCCGTTTTTCTTTATGATAGTTGATAATAGTTGTAATATCCCCATTGTAATGGGGACTGTAGAGAAACTCTGATGAGTTTGAAAAGGAAGGTCGTTATGCAGGACAGAACCGATAGGTAATTCTGCATAACGATCTTCATATATGTCCTTCTGAGAAAATTGCACTATACGTTCCGGGAGTGAAGAGTGGACGCACCGACCGTGCGTCCCTACAGACGGGGGAACCCTACATGGGGAATCCGTTTAGAAACAGCGAATATGGATATACAAAAAGAGAAAAATTAGTATATGTGAGAGTGGGGATAATACTCATCCTTATCCTGATATTCATAATGACCTATCAATATTAAGGATAAAGCAAAGACTGGCAGAGGAGGAGAATATGATTCTCGAAACAAAAGTCGAGGGATTGGAGAGGGATTTGAGTTTAGAGCAGGGATATCTTGAGGAGCTGCTGAATGAAAATGAGGAATTATTTGAAAGACTGGAATTTATCATAAGCAACCGTCTTGATATGATATTGTGAAATATCTGAGAGATAGAAATCTACCGGATAATGAGATTAATTATGCATGTCTTTATTGTCTCGGATTGAGAGGGAATGAGATCGGTTTATATTCAGGCGCTTCCAATCATTATAAGCTAAGCCATGCCATACGAATAAAGTTAGGATTGGAGAACAATAAGAGAATTTTAGGTAAAATATCAATCAGCTTCTTCTCCCGATAATTGACGACCGTGAAGATCCTCAATACGTGAAAAGGGGTTTAAACTTGTTTTAGAGCCCTACTTTTGTTAATTTTGCAGAAAATGACAAATAATATTAACAATGATTGTTTTCTATAGAATATATCAATGGCTGATAGCTTACCCGATACTTTTAGTATTGACAATACTGACAGCATTGGTCACAATCATAGCCACCACACTGACGGGAAACCATTACGGAGGATATTATCCGGCTCATATATGGTCGAAATGTGTCTGTACGCTCCTTTTTGTCCGGGTAAAGGTGGAGGGTCGGGAAAATATCGATAAAAACACCTCCTATGTTTTCGTAGCCAATCATCAGGGAGCCTTTGATATATGGGCCATATACGGATATCTGAACCACAATTTCAAGTGGCTGATGAAGCAGGAACTGGAAAAAATTTTTCTTGTAGGGTATGCCTGTAAAAAGGCAGGGCATATTTTTGTAGATGACAGCCGGCTGAGCAGTATCAAGGAGACGATAAAAGAGTCGGAAAATACCTTGCGCGACGGTATGTCCCTTGTAATATTCCCTGAAGGGAGCAGGAGCTGGGATGGCAAGATGATACCTTTCAAAAGAGGGGCTTTCATGTTGGCTTCTGAATTTAATCTTCCTGTGGTACCCCTTACGATTGACGGTTCGTTCAAGGCTATGCCGCGATTTACGTATAACACGACACCATGTCGTCTCACCATCACCATTCATCCGCCGGTATTTCCCGGAGAGAGAGGTTTCAACACCAAGGTGCTGATGGCACAGTGCAGGGAAGCCATAGAAAGCGCTCTTCCGGAAAATGACAGAGGTGAATCGGTAGGTCACAGATTGTAAATGTTCAAGACTTTTCTGACAATTGCCGGCTCCGATTGCATTGGAGGGGCGGGGATACAGGCTGATATAAAAACAGCAACAGAAATCGGTTTATATTCCGCTTCTGCCATCACAGCGATTACGGTGCAAAACTCACGAGGATTGAAAAAATGTGTCCCCACCGATGAATATTTGTTACGCGCTCAGATTGATGCGGTATTGAATGACTTTATTCCGGATGCTGTGAAAATCGGGATGCTCTGCAACAGGAGTCAGGTGGAGGTCTTGGCAGATATTCTCGAAACCTTACCCGGGGAGGTGAGTATTGTACTTGACCCGGTGATGGCACCCACACTGGGTTCCGGTTTCCTTTTTGATGAATCGGATACTATAGATTCCTTAATTTCAAGGCTCTTACCGGTTGCTACCGTAATCACTCCCAATCAAAAGGAATGGGACAGAGTCATTGATTCCTATATCAGTCGTCAGGAGCAAGAGGATAAGTCTCTTATTTGTCGGGAATCTCTATCTCCCGGCATACTTGCAAGGAAATTAAAACTTCAGAATCTTCTCATCACCGGAGGGGGCACACAAGACAGTTGTGATACTCTATATGCATCAGCCACCGGTTATCAACCGTCAACATTTAAATCGCCCTATATAAATACTCCGAATCATCATGGAACAGGGTGTGTTTTTTCCTCAGCCATAGCTTCTTATCTGGCATTGGGAAATGATTTGCACCGAGCAGTGGTCAAAGCGAAAGAATTTGTGAACTCCGGGCTTGAAAACGGAAAAAATCTTAAATTCGGTCACGGTTACGGACCGGCTAATTTTTTTATAAAATAAGTTTTGAAATATTAGAAAATCATACCTATGGACGTCGTAATAAATTCAACACCTGAATCATTGCCTGAGACGGTAAAAACAGTTGAAGAGCTGTTGGCATTTAAAGGAATTCCGGCGCAGGGAACGGCCGTGGCAATAAACAATTGTCTTGTTAAAGCGGCAGACAGAGCCGAACGTCTTTTAGAAGAGGGGGATAAGATAGTGATTATCTCAGCTGCTTACGGTGGATAAATGAAAAAATTTCTATCTATCGCTTTTACACCTCCCCGGCTGCATCCGGATGAGTCAAATGCCATTATCTTATTGCTTCGGAGCGGCAATATCGATTATTTTCATATCCGACATCCGGAAATCTCCCGTGATGAAATGGAAGTGCTTATAAGGGAGATACCTACGGAGTTTTACCCGAGACTTACGCTTCATTCCCACTTTGAACTGTGTGAATCATATAATATCGGGGGAATCCATCTGAATAAAAGGAGGTCAGAGATTCCTCCGGGATTGCCGGAGGGTGTGAGAATCTCCAGAAGTATCCATTCAATAGAGGAGGCGGAAGAAATAAAGAATAGCGAATATTCAATGAATAATAAGGGGAGGGGATTTTCGTATGTTACCTTATCCCCCGTTTTCACGTCAATCTCCAAAGAGGGATATGAAAGTTCTTTTGATCTTGAAGACCTAACCTTTGTTAGAAAGGTGAGGGAAATAAATGAAAGATACTGCCGGATGATAGCCTTAGGAGGGGTAAGACCCCGGGATTTCACAAAAATTAGGGAGTCAGGATTTGGTGGAGCCGCAATTTTAGGTTATATTTGGAATTTGAAACGCCCCATAGAATCTGTAAACCGGGATTTAAGGGATGCGTTGAATAAAATCAGAAAATAAAAATGTTACAGTTTATCACAAATACTAATTGCAATCGACCTGTAGCAGAACAGATTAAAGCAGTTCTCAATGGTGGATGCCGTTGGATTCAGATCCGTATGAAGGAAGCCTCTGACGAGGAGATAAAAAAAGTGGTGGAGGAGGTAAAGCCTTTGGCTGCGGAAAAGGGAGCGTTTCTTGTGCTTGACGATAGGGTAGAACTATGTAAGGAACTTGAGCTCACGGGAGTTCATCTCGGGAAGCATGATATGTTACCCTCCCGGGCTCGTGTTGAGCTGGGACCATTAGCTGTAATCGGTGTCACTGCGAATACATTTGAAGACGTCACGGCTGTGCGCTCTTTAGATGTAGACTATGTTGGAATAGGCCCTTTCCGACACACATTGACAAAAGATAATCTCTCACCTATATTAGGGATTGAAGGAATCAAGGAAATATGCTCCCGTATGGAGGAAGCGGAAATCACTTTCCCTCGCGTGGCAGTGGGAGGTATAAAGACGGAGGATGTGAAGAGCCTGCTTGAGGCGGGATGTAATGGAATAGCAGTGAGCGGCGCCATAGCATTTGCCGAGGATATGGAAGCGGAAACGCGTAAATTCATCGACTTGCTTCCAATGAAGGAGTAAACCGAATCTTCCGCACGTAAAAATTGTGATATGAATAACAAAACAGAAGATGCACTTATAATAGGAGGACGGGAATTCACCTCCCGACTCTTTGTGGGGACCGGCAAATTTTCATCGCCGGAGATTATGCTGGAGTCAATACTTGCTTCGGGGTCGGAGATGATTACCGTAGCGATGAAACGCATTAATATGCTCAACGAGGCAACGGATGAGATGCTGACCCACATCAACCGCGACCATGTGCAGCTGCTTCCAAATACGTCGGGAGTGCGAAATGCCGATGAAGCGGTTCTGGCAGCCCAGATGAGCCGGGAAATTTTTAAGACCGATTTTATAAAACTGGAGATACACCCCGATCCACGGTATCTTATGCCGGACCCAATAGAAACCCTGAAGGCAACAGAAAGGCTTGCATCCGAGGGCTTTATCGTGCTGCCTTATATTCAGGCAGATCCGGTGTTGTGCAAACTGCTTGAAGAAGCCGGAACATCGGCAGTGATGCCTTTAGGAGCACCCATAGGGACCAATAAAGGGCTTGTGACGAAGGACCTTTTGGAAATCATCATCGAGCAAAGTAATGTCCCCGTCATTGTGGATGCCGGACTGGGAGCCCCCTCCCATGCGGCACAGGCTATGGAAATGGGTGCCGATGCAGTGCTGGTAAATACCGCGATTGCAGTGGCCGGCAATCCGGTGGAAATGGCGCGTGCCTTCGACTTGGCTGTCAAAGCCGGGAGAATGGGTTATCTTGCCGGTCTTGGCGAGATAGGTGCTGACGCTGATGCTTCCAGTCCCTTAACTTCTTTCTTAGGATAATCCGGCTCTGAGTAATCTCAGCAGCCAATGTAATTCTTAACATTTTAATCTCTCTTCTTATTTAACTTTCATGAATATTCAGAATATAGACCTCTCTTCCTATCCCAATTCAGAAAAAATCTACGTTGACGGGAAACTGTTCCCCATCAAGGTTGCAATGCGAAAAGTGCGCCAATATCCCACTGTTAAAATTGAAGACGGGAAGCGCGTAGAGTATCCAAACGAGGATATTACACTTTATGACACGAGTGGTCCTTACACCGACAGCAATATAAAATTAGATATAAACAAGGGTCTTCCGAGACTTCGGGAAAAATGGGTCGAGGAAAGGGATGACACTGTTCTTCTGGATGATATCACCAGCGAATATGGAAGGATGAGGAGAGATGACAAGTCACTTGATCATCTCCGATTCCCGGTTTCTCACAAACCGCGTTGCGCCAAAGAGGGGAAGCGTGTCACCCAGATGCATTATGCGCGCAAGGGTATAATCACCCCGGAAATGGAATATGTGGCTATTCGCGAAAATCTTGACAATGAGCAACGCGGCATAAAGACCTATATAACTCCGGAATTTGTCAGGGATGAAGTAGCCGCCGGGCGTGCCATCATCGCTGCCAATATCAATCATCCGGAGGCCGAGCCGATGATTATCGGCAGAGCGTTCAGCGTGAAGCTTAATACCAATATCGGTAATTCCGCACTCTCGTCAGGGATAGAAGAGGAGATAGCAAAAGCTGTGTGGAGCTGCTATTGGGGTGGCGACACATTGATGGATCTCTCAACGGGGGATAATATTCATGAGACAAGGGAATGGATAATACGCAATTGCCCGGTGCCGGTAGGAACGGTTCCAATTTATCAGGCCCTGGAAAAAGTGAACGGCGATGTGTCCCGTCTCACCTGGGAAATATACCGCGACACCCTAATCGAACAATGTGAGCAGGGAGTGGACTATTTCACTATTCATGCCGGAGTGCTCAGGGAACATGCCGAGCTTGTCAAGAAACGCCTGACAGGATGTGTGTCACGCGGTGGAAGCATTATGACAGAATGGTGTGTGACGCATAAGAGACAAAGTTTTCTGTACGAACATTTTGATGAAATATGCGAAATCCTTAATAAATATGACGTAGCCATCTCTCTTGGAGACGGCATGCGTCCCGGCTCGATTCATGATGCTAATGATGAGGCACAGTTCCTTGAACTCGATATCCTTGGAGAGCTGACTCTCAAGGCATGGAGTCATGATGTGCAGGTCCTTATCGAGGGTCCGGGTCATGTACCTATCAACAAAATAAAGGCAAACATGGAAAAGGAGCTGAAAGTGTGTCACGAAGCGCCGTTCTACACACTGGGACCCATCACCACAGACATTGCTCCGGCATACGATCATATCACATCAGCCATAGGAGCAGGTATTATCGGCACGCTTGGCACCGCCATGATCTGCTATGTGACTCCTAAGGAGCATTTATCACTTCCGAATCTTGAGGATGTAAGGGAGGGAGTTATCGCCTATAAGATAGCGGCGCATGCCGCTGACCTGGCAAAAGGGTATCCCGGAGCCCAGGTCAGGGATAACGCCTTGAGCAAGGCCCGCTATGAGTTCAGATGGAAAGATCAGTTCAATCTATCGTTGGATCCTGAGAAAGCTAAGCGATTCTATCTGGAATCAAGAAGGGATGCCCCGGATGCGGATGACAGATTCTGCACCATGTGCGGACCTAATTTCTGCGCTATGAGGATTTCACAGAATATCGTAGATAAATGTGAAGAAAATGTCTGAGCCAAAACGTATGAAATCCGACCCTGATAAAAACTCGGTTTTTGGTTATGGGTTTGCCGATATCATCGACAGATATGATTGGGAAGAAACTATAAGATACGTTGAGAAGGCGACGGAAGAGGATGTGAAGCGAGTGCTTGCTAAGGCGCGCACCAATCACAAACCCCTGACCCCGGAGGAATTCGCAGTGCTTATTTCTCCGGCAGCCGCCAGCCATCTTGAGGAGATGGCGCGTCTCTCACGCCATTTCACTCAGGAGCGGTTCGGGAAAGTTATCTCGATGTATATTCCCATGTATGTCAGCAATGAATGTACAAATAAATGTGTCTATTGTGGCTTTAACCATGATAATCCCTGCACACGTACCACTCTGACGCCGGAACAGGTGGAAGCTGAATGTAAGGCTATTAAAAAGCTTGGTCCATTTGAAAATCTGCTTATAGTTGCCGGTGAATACCCCACTAAATGCGGTGTGGATTATCTTGAAAAGGTTCTTGAGATCTGCCGACCTTATTTTCATAATCTCACTATTGAGGTGCAGCCGATGCGGGCCCGTGACTATGAACGGCTCACACACTCCGGACTTAACGGTGTGGTATGCTTTCAGGAGACTTACCATCGGGAATCTTATAAGAAATACCATCCACGTGGAATGAAAAGCCATTTTGACTGGAGACTTAATGGTTTTGACCGCATGGGAGAGGCGGGAGTTCATAAAATCGGCATGGGTGCTCTTCTGGGTCTGGAAGACTGGAGAGGGGATGCTGTGATGCTTGCCCGGCATCTGCGTTATCTTCAGAAAAAATACTGGCGCTCCAGATTTTCAGTAAATTTTCCGCGGATGCGTCCTTCGGAAAGCGGGTTTAAACCCAAAAGCATTATTAATGACCGCCAGCTGGCGCAACTGACTTTCGCATTCCGGATTTTTGACCATGATGTTGACATCTCCTATTCAACACGGGAAGACCCGGAGTTCCGCAATCATCTCGTAACACTTGGCGTAACCTCGATGAGTGCCGGCTCGCGAACCGAGCCGGGGGGATATGTGTCAGAGCCTGAGGCTCTGGAGCAATTCGAAGTCTGCGACTCAAGAACTCCGATGGAAGTAAGTCATGCTATAGAAAAAGAGGGTTATCAGACAGTATGGAAAGATTGGGATTCCGTTTTCGACTGAACCGAATCTTTAATATCTTTAATATCAAGGTGGCTATCCGAACAATCGGGTGAATTTCTTTGTTAGAAATGCAGAGAATGGTTTATTTAATGTATCACTATCAAAATTAAGTACTTATGAAATTCACATTGCCACCTTTACCATATTCCCCTGATGCTTTGGAGCCGGTGATCTCCGCCACTACAATCGGTTATCATTATGGTAAACATGAGAAGAACTATATTGACACCCTTAATAAATTAATTGAGGGGACCGAGTATGAGAACTTACCCCTCGAAGAGATTATAATGAACGGTGAGGGTAAAATCTTCAACAATGCCTCTCAGGCCTGGAATCACATCTTCTATTTCTTCCAGTTCAGAAGTGAGGGGAGAAGGGAACCGGAAGGTAAACTTAGGGAAAAAATAGAAGAACAGTTCGGAAGCTTCGATGATTTTAAACGCAAATTTGAAGAGGCGGGAGCCACACTGTTCGGTTCGGGATGGGTATGGCTTGCAGCGGACGAAAGCGACACCCTGTTCATTATACAGGGTGGTAACGCGGAAAATCCCATGCGTAACGGGTTGAGACCAATTTTGACATTCGATGTCTGGGAACATGCATATTATCTCGATTATCAAAATCTCAGAGCCGAATATCTCAAGAAATTATGGGATATTGTTGACTGGGAAATCATTGAAAGTCGCTTTAATAGTTAAAGAGTATTGACTATTGGTGAATATAGAAACGTATAGACCGGATTGTGGAATCCGGTCTTTTTTTTGCATCAGGCAGGTATGGTTCATGGAGAGGGACATATCTAAAGAAAGCTAAAATATTATAATTCAAAAAAAAATATTAACTTTGCATGAATTATCGGATTCTGTCTCGATTGTGAAAGAAAAATCTGAATAATCACCACAAAACATAAAGAATACAATTTCTGGAGACAGCGGATATTAGAATACTAATATAGGAAATATGCGATTGGTAGATAAAATAACCTCATGGTATGCCACAAGGAATGCGATGCCCTATTGGACAGTGCTGTTTATGGATTGCCTGATAGTATTGTTTGCAGGATTTGTGAGTTATGCGGTGATGGATGGAAGTAAGATGATGTTTCTGAATTTTCATCACTTGCTTTATACCCAGCTACTCACCTTGGCTTGCTATCTAATAGGTTTTAGAATATTCCATACCTATTCCGGGATACTCCGATTTTCCTCGTTTGTGGATCTTCAGCGTGTCGCGATGGCCGTCATAGTAGGTCAGTGTCTGGCCTTGTTGCTTGATTGGGGATTGGACGGAGTTGTAGAATGGTTTATACCTCTTCCCCCGATAGTAATGTTGCTGTCGGCGATCGTCAGTATAATACTGATGTGGTGTGCGCGGATATGGGGCAAGATGATATATGAGAGTTACACGCGCCGCAGCCGCACGCAGCGTGCATTTATCTATGGCACACGCGAGGGAGGAATCGCAATAGCCAAGAATCTCAATTCTCAGGTCAACAATCCCTATCTTGTGGCAGGCTTCATCAGCGACAACCCCGAGATGGTGGCAAAGCGAGTGATGGGTGTAAGAGTCTTTCCTAACGATGATAAGCTTGTGGCACAGATGAGCAAGTCGCATGCCACGGTTCTTATAGTTTCCCCCTTGAAGCTCGATGAATTGCGCAGAAATGAGAAGATGGTGAATAATCTCATAGATGCCGGAGTCAAAATACTGTTTCTCCCCAAGGCCCGTGAATGGGATGGCAAATTCGCTTTGGAGATGGAGGGGATGAGAGAGGTGAATGCCGAAGACCTGCTGCCACGTCAACAGATAGAGATAGACATGGAGAGTGTGGGGAAACTCCTTGACGGAAAGAGGATACTCATCACGGGTGCAGCCGGCTCCATAGGCTCGGAGATGGTGCGTCAGATAGCCGTATTTAATCCCGAGGAATTAATACTGATTGACCAGGCGGAAACACCTCTGCATGATATTCGCCTGATGATGCGGAGCAAGTATCCCGATGTGGATGCTCACACGATTGTCGCAGATATCTCTAATGCTGACCGTATGGAGGAGATATTCGCCAAGTTCCGTCCGGAATACGTCTTCCACGCCGCTGCCTACAAGCATGTACCGATGATGGAGGATAATCCCGGGGAGAGCGTAATTAATAATGTGCTCGGAACCAGAATCGTGGCTGACTTGTCGGTGAAGTATGATTCACATAAATTTGTGATGGTGTCTACTGACAAGGCTGTCAACCCCACCAATGTCATGGGATGTTCGAAACGTATATGCGAGATTTATGTGCAATCGCTCGACAAGGCCATCAAGGATAAGAAGATAGAGGGAAGAACACAGTTTGTCACTACCCGTTTCGGGAATGTGTTGGGTTCCAACGGGTCAGTCATCCCCCTGTTTAAGGAGCAAATACGGAAGGGTGGACCTGTGACGGTGACCCACCCTGACATCATACGCTTCTTCATGTTGATTCCCGAAGCCTGCAAGCTTGTGCTTGAGGCCGGCACGATGGGTAACGGTGGAGAGATATTCGTGTTTGATATGGGAGAACCGGTGAGGATAGCGGATCTTGCCAAACGTATGATACGCCTGAGCGGCGCGAAGAATGTAGAGATAAAATTCACAGGACTTCGTCCGGGTGAGAAACTATATGAGGAGGTGCTCAATGATGCCGAGCAGACAAAGCCTACGTTCCATCCAAAGATAAAGATAGCTACAGTGCGCGAATATGATTATCATGAAGTGGAGGATATGATCCGGAATCTTGTGGCTCACGGCTTTGCTGACCCGATGACCATCGTGGCCATAATGAAAGAGATAGTGCCTGAATTCCATTCCCAACATTCAATATACGAAGTGCTGGATAAAAAGATTAAGGAGTCCTGAGAATGGGGAAGGATTTGATAGCCCGGTATGTGTGGATAGTTGATACGCTCAATCGGTATGAGCGACTCACAAGAGAGGAATTGTCTGATCTCTGGAGACGGTCATCCCTGAGTGGAGGCGACCCGATGCCCGAACGCACCTTTTTTCACTACCGGCGTTCCATAGAGGAGATATTTCATATCGAGATTTCGTGTGACAGGAATGGGTATTATTACATAAGCCGCAACACCTCCCGGGCATCAAAGTCGCTGACCAACTGGCTATTGGATTCCTTTGCTTTGAACAGTGCCTTTAAAGACACTGAGGATGTGAATGATTTTGTAGAGGTGGAGGATGTGCCGAGCGCGCGCGGTTTTCTCCCCTCAGTTCTTGAAGCAATCCGCACAAACCGGAAGATTCGTTTCACATACGCCGGGTTTAACCGGAGTCGGGCTGAGCATGATATACTTTTTCATCCCTATTATCTGAAGCGTTACAAGCAACGCTGGTATATGATTGGGGAGAAAGAGAAGGCGCGCGAGATTCGCACCTATGCACTTGACAGAATCCGGGAATTGAATATCACCAATGAGAGTTTTGAACGCAATCCCGGATGGGATATGGAGGAACTGTTTGGAAACATTGTAGGTGTGACAACCTCTAAGGCTGATGTGAGAACCGTAAAGCTTATGGTCACCCCGATGCAGGCGAAGTATTTCCGGGCATTGCCGTTTCATGCCACCCAGAAGGAGGAAATGATAGCTGACGATTTTTCCATATTTACTTTCCGCCTTAAGCTTAATTATGAACTTGTGCACGAATTGATGAGTTTAGGAGGGTCAGTAACAGTAATGGAACCCCCGGAGCTGAAGGTGATGGTGACCACAGCGCTCCAGGAAGCACTGAATCGTTATCAGACATCTTCACCGGCATCCATCCCTTTTAAATAGATTGGAATCAAAGAGGGGGTACACGTCGCGGAGATGCAATCCGGACGGAACAAATGTTTTTAATTCCTTCGGTGCATTTCATTATTCTTACTGTAGCCGGAGAGGTGGCGTCTTCAGTGTCTGCTTCAGTCGTGACCCCTCTGAGTCTGAGCCATTCATACTCCATGTAGGCGAGAAGATAAGTTTCAGTCAAGACAGAAAGAATCATTTCCGCAGAGGGAGTGATTCCACGGATTCGAAATGTAATGGAGACAGAGAGGTTGGTAAGGGAGAATCGGGTTAAGATGCTTCCCACTTCCGTGCATAAAGAGCTCAAGGCATTCCTTATGCTTTGCTCCATCCAGCTTTTATCAAGATTGTTTATTGCAAGGGTGTTGAATTGATTGGGATTACCGGCACGTGTTTCAGCGTGATAATTAGATATTTGGGAGAATTTTTCCATTATATCCGGGAGAGGTATGCGCACCTTTGCAAGGGGAAATGGTTTTAAAGTTTGCATATATAATTTTAAATAATTAATTTAGCACTGTCAAAATTAATTTAAAAAAGTAATCACACACGAATAAAAAATGTCGACAGTAAAAGAGAGGTTGGTAAAATTTATCCACAGCCGGGGGATGACGCAGTATGAATTTACAAAGCGTTTGGGAGTATCCTCGTCATACGTTGCCACGATGCGTCAGTCCATTCCCAAAGATAAGATAATGCGAATAAAGGAGTTATTTCCGGAATTGAATCGGGATTGGCTTCTCTACGGCGAGGGAGAGATGCTGGAAGAATCCACGGCTTCCGCCCGCAGAAAGAGGGAGGAGGAATGGGAGGTCCCGATGTTACCCGTCTCCGCCTTTGCCGGGAATCTCCAGATGTGGTCGCAGGGAGTGACAGAGGCGGACTGCACACGAGTAGTGAGCCCGGTGAAGGGTGCTGACTTCGCTATCCCCATTTGTGGTGACAGCATGGAGCCTGATTTTCAGAACGGGAGTACCGTGTTGATAAAGCGGATAAACGAAAGGGCGTTTATCCCATGGGGGAGCGCGATGGTGATAGACACGGAGAATGGGGTTTTGATAAAGGATGTATATCCCGATGAGGAAGATTCGGAGAATATTATCGCCAGGAGTCGCAATGAGCGTTATCCGCCGATAAAAATACCTAAGAGCTCGGTGTATGGATTATATCGGGTATTGTGCTCGTTAAAAATTTATCCGACAATATAGAGGTGTGTGATTTTGCGAAGTGATATGTAATAATTAACTTTGTAAATTATAAATCAGGGACGGGTATCGTTTCGGAATAGAATAATAGATGTCAACAAACACAACTGACAACACGAGGAAAGTCACGACACGCCGGCTGATAGAGATGAAGCGGCGTGGAGAAAAGATAGCGATGCTTACGGCATACGATTATTCGAGTGCGCAGATATTGGATGCAGCCGGGATTGATGTGTTGCTTGTCGGAGATTCAGCCTCTAATGTAATGGCCGGGAATGTCACCACACTCCCTATAACCCTCGACCAGATGATATATCATGCCAAGTCAGTAATGAAAGGCACGCGCAGGGCACTGGTGGTGGTGGACTTACCGTTCGGCTCTTATCAGGGGAACTCAAAAGAGGCCTTAGCGTCGGCAATACGTATCATGAAGGAGAGTCATGCCGAAGCAGTGAAGATTGAGGGAGGTTCGGAGATTCGCGAGTCGATAGAGAGGATACTGTGTGCCGGGATTCCGGTGATGGGTCACCTCGGGCTCACCCCTCAGAGCATCAATAAATTCGGCACATACTCAGTGCGTGCGCGCGATGAGGAGGAGGCGGAGAAACTTCTTGCCGATGCAAGGATGCTTGATGAAATCGGATGCTTCGCTATTGTATTGGAGAAGATTCCGGCTGAACTCGCGGCACGCGTGGCCAAGGAGGTTTCAATTCCGATTATCGGCATAGGCGCCGGGGGAGGAGTGGATGGACAGGTGCTGGTGATGCACGATATGCTGGGAATAAATCAAGGGTTTTCACCACGCTTTCTACGGAGATATGCAGATCTGGCAAGTGTGATGCATGACGCGGTGGGGAGATATATTGAGGATGTGAAGAGTTCCTCATTCCCAACGGATTCGGAGTCTTATTAAGAAAAATCAAGCCGGGGATAATGAGGAAATCACTCCCGGGAATTTATGATAAAGTTATGGAATATAATCACAGAGAGATTGAGGAACGCTGGCAGAATTACTGGCGAAATAATAATATTTACAAGACAGAGATAGATAAGAGCAAACCTAAATTTTATGTGCTTGACATGTTCCCGTACCCATCAGGGGCCGGATTACATGTTGGTCATCCCTTGGGATATATCGCCAGTGATATTTATTCACGCTATAAGAGACAGCAGGGGTTCAATGTGCTTCACCCGATGGGTTATGACGCCTATGGACTCCCTGCTGAGCAGTATGCAATCCAGACGGGTCAGCATCCCGAGAAGACTACACGTGAAAATATTGCCCGCTATCGCTCTCAGCTTGATAAAATAGGTTTTTCTTTCGATTGGAACCGTGAGGTGCGTACATGTGATCCGGAATATTATCGTTGGACACAGTGGACTTTCATTCAGATGTTTAATCATTACTATGACCTGACTGAGGGTAAGGCACGTCCTATTTCTGAATTGGAGAAACACTTGTCCAAAGAGGGAACCGAAGGGCTGAATGTGGCCTGCAGTCGTGAGATAGAGCTGACCGCCCGACAATGGAATGCCATGACTGAAAAGGAGAAGAGCGATGTGCTGATGAATTATCGCATTGCCTATCTCGGGGAGACAATGGTGAACTGGTGTGCGGAGTTAGGCACTGTCCTTGCCAATGATGAAGTGAGTGAAGGGGTGTCTGTGCGTGGTGGCTATCCGGTGGAGCAGAAGTTGATGAAACAATGGTGTCTGAGGGTATCGGCTTATGCACCCCGTCTGCTTGAAGACCTTGATACTCTTCAGTGGAGCGACAGTCTTAAAGAGACTCAACGTAATTGGATAGGTCGCAGCGAGGGAGCTGAGATGCGATTCGGAGTTAAAGACTCCGATGTGCAGCTTGAAATCTTTACAACGCGCGCGGATACAATTTTCGGTGTCACCTTTATGGTATTGGCACCGGAATCAGAGTATGTAGCCCAACTCACCACTCCGGAGCAGAAAGCGGCTGTGGAGGAATATCTGGAGCAGGTAAAGCATAAGACCGAACGAGAACGTCAGATAGACAAGAAGGTAAGCGGTGTGTTTACCGGCAGCTATGCCATCAACCCCCTCACGGGGAAAGAGATTCCTGTTTGGGTCAGTGATTATGTGCTGGCAGGTTATGGTACGGGAGCGATCATGGCAGTTCCGGCTCACGATTCGCGCGACTATGCTTTTGCCCGTCATTTCAATCTTCCGGTTGTGCCGCTGATTGAGGGTGCGGATGTGAGTGAGGAGAGTTTCGATGCCAAGGAGGGCAAGATGATAAATTCATGTGGACCGGAGCTCGACCTGAACGGCCTCGAAGTAAAGGAAGCGATAGCCAGGACCAAGAAATTTATTGAGGAGAAAGGATTGGGTAAGGTAAAGACAAATTACCGTCTACGCGATGCCATTTTCTCCCGTCAGAGATATTGGGGTGAACCGTTCCCGGTGTATTATAAGGATGGAATTCCTCACATGATGGATGAATCATCCCTGCCGCTCCTTTTGCCGGAGATAGACAGTTATCTACCGACGGCAGAGGGGGAACCCCCGTTAGGGAGAGCTAAGGATTGGACCACACCCGAAGGGTATCCTATCGAGTTGTGCACGATGCCCGGTTTTGCCGGCTCTTCCGCTTACTATCTCCGATATATGGATCCGAGAAATACAGAGGCTCTTGTAGGTAGAGAGGCTGATGAATATTGGAGAAATGTTGATTTATATGTGGGTGGTGCCGAGCATGCCACCGGTCACCTGATATATTCCCGTTTCTGGAATAAATTTCTTTATGATTTGGGACTGGTGGCAGAGCCTGAGCCGTTTAAGAAACTCGTGAACCAGGGAATGATTCAGGGGAGGAGTTCATTCGTTTATCGCATCAAGGACAGCAATACGTTTGTAAGTCACGGTCTGAAGAAGGATTATGATGTGACCCCGATACGTGTGGACATCAATATGGTGCACAACGATATCCTTGACCTGGATAAATTCCGTCAATGGCGTCCGGAATTTGCTACAGCCGAATTTATTCTCGACAACGGGAAGTATGAATGTGGCAGTGCGGTAGAAAAGATGTCGAAATCGATGTTTAATGTTGTCAATCCTGACGATATAGTGGACCGATATGGAGCTGACACTCTTCGTCTTTACGAGATGTTCCTCGGTCCGGTGGAACAGTCCAAACCCTGGGATACCAACGGGATTGACGGAGTAAACCGATTCTTGAAGAAATTGTGGGGATTTTACGGTAAGATCGACCCGAAGAATCGCCGTGCGATGAGTCCGGAGGAGAAGAAGAGTATTCATAAACTGATAAAGAAGGTAACTAACGATATAGAGAATTTCTCTTTCAATACATCGGTAGCGGCCTTTATGATAGCTCTTAACGAACTGACTGCCATGAAGTCGGATTCTACCGAAGTGTTTGAGCTGTTCACCAGACTGCTTGCCCCGTTTGCCCCTCACATATCAGAAGAATTCTGGCATGGTCTGGGTCATGAAGGGAGTGTGGCCGATGCCGAATGGCCTTCATGGGATGAATCGGCACTCGTGGAAGCGGTGAAGAAGTATCCGGTAAGTTTTAATGGCAAAGTGCGATTTACGATAGAAGCTCCGGCGGATGCACCCAAGGAGGAAGTGGAGAAATTAGCACTTGGTTCTCCGGATGCCGCAAAATGGTTGGATGGTAAGACACCCAAAAAGGTAATAGTGGTTCCGGGCAGGATTGTCAATGTTGTAGTGTAAGGGAAGAGGTTATCTTTTCTTAAAAAGTTGAAAAATTACAATAAACCGGTGATTTAATGCGTTAAATGATTGATGAAAACTGACCTTACGACAATAGTATTTGCAACGAACAATCTCCATAAGCTCGAGGAGGCGCGTGCGCTATGCTCGGGCAAACTGCGTATCTTGTCGCTCGCAGACATTAATTGTCACGATGATATACCTGAGACAGCAGATACTCTTGAAGGGAATGCCCTGCAGAAAGCGCGTTGGGTTAAAGAGCATTACGGCTACGACTGTTTCGCTGATGACACCGGCTTGATGGTGGATGCTCTCAATGGCGCTCCCGGGGTTTACAGTGCCCGTTATGCCGGGGAGCATTGCTCACCTGCCGACAACATGAAGCTCTTACTCTCTCAGCTTGAGGGTGAGAATAATAGAAAAGCACATTTTGCAACAGTAATCGCACTTATAACAGGCACGGAGGAGTTTATCTTCCGGGGCGAGATTGATGGTGAAATCTCCACCAACCCTCGCGGTGAAGGCGGATTTGGCTATGACCCGGTGTTTATAGCTGAGGAAACGGGACTCTCATTTGCCGAGATGAGTGCGGATGCCAAGAACGCGATCTCCCATAGAGGACGCGCTATGAGAAAGTTTATGGAGTTTTTTTCATAAATCAAATCGTGGGTGTCGGAAATTTGAGGTTGTCAAACAATGATGAAGATGAAAACGATTAAAATATTATTCCTGTTACTTTCCATTCTGGTTGCACCTGTAGCTGCCAGAGCCGCCTTAACGGGTGACTGGAAGGTCTATCCAACTTTTGATAACAATGTGCAGCAGATCATAGACACTCCGGACAGGGTCTATTTCACTGCATTGCCGCAACCTTACAACTCTTCTGTGGCAATTATTTCTGAACCGCTCTGTTCACTCTTTGCCTACGATAAGGAGAGTGGTGAATTGCGCGGCTTGAGTCTTCGCGATGAACTCAGTGAACCTCTTGTAAGGAAAATCGCCTATAACCCGTATAAGAAATATCTTCTTGTGATTTACGACAATCTCAATATTGACTTTGTCTATGACAACGGAAAGATAGAGAATGTAGCGGGACTCATGAACAGCAATATCCCCGGTAGAAAGGAGATTTATAACATCACCTTTGATAAGGACAGGGATGGTGTGTATATCGGCACCGAGTTCGGGTATGTAAGGCTTGATGACAAGAAGCATGAGATTTCCGAAGCTCGTAACTATGGTACCCCGATTTGGAATGTGGTGCGTGTCGGCAAACATATCATTATATCAATGGAACAGGAGGTTTACGCCGGCTGGGTAGCGGAACCACGTTTCTCCCTTTCGGATTATACCCGTGTGGGAGCCTTGGGAGGTGTAAAGTTCTTAATCCCTCTAAACGACAGCAAATTTATAGCTGCTATGGGAAATGGACCCGGAGAATACAGTTACATCGCCATTTACTCTGTTCACCCGGATATTCTTTACGTTATTGGTGACAACGTGACTCATCTCGGAACAGCTCTCACCAATGGTGTCACATATCAGTCTGACGGATGTCTGCTTCAGCTTCAGCAGGAGATAATGAAGGTTGACAATGAAGGGAACCGTAAGATTATCGGAATGCAGGCAGAGGACAGCGGAAAGAAAGTTGATTCATACGATTTCAGGACATTTTGGAAAGCTGTTCCCCGCAAGGGGCTTATGTCAAAGAGTTATGATGACGGTAAATGGACAGTAAAGAGTGACTTCATAGAGCCTAATTCTCCCTCTACATTCCATAGCTTTAATATCACATATCATCCGAAGTATGGAATGATTGTGCCCTCACGTGGGTTGGACGGACGATTCATGTCGGAGTTCTATGCCGCAATCCCGGCTACGATTGCTGTGCAAAAGGATGGTTTCTGGAAAGATTATTCACCCTTATGGCGAGCTCCGGAAAATTCCGGTCAGGGAACAAACTTTTTCGGTCTGGCCATTGACCCGGATGATGATCGTTATGTATATCGCGGTAGTTTCTATAATGGCTTCATACGCTATAATCTGGAGAATCCTTCCGATATCCTTCATGTGAGTCACGCCAAAGATCCCAATTTTGGCTCACCGGGATTCGTTTCTCACCGAGGGTCTTTGAAAAACTGGGATGCCCTCTGCAGATTGTATAATCCCCAATTTGACAATGACGGGAATTTATTTACCATCTATAATAATGTAGATACAAAGAAGATTGAGCTTTATCAATGGAGCCCCGAAGATCGCAGGGCTTCCAAAGATGCTGCCTCTTTCCGTCCCTTCAATATAAAGGAACTGCCTATTGCCGGAAGTAATGGAGACCGTTTACTTGTGCTCAAACACAAGAGCAATGTCAATAAATTAGTGATATGGGCATGGAATAATCAGGAAATTTATGTGATTGACCATAACGGCACTTTCGATACTATCGCTGATGATAAGATTACAAGTTTCGGTTCTACCGTAAACCAGGATGGAACCACCTTTACCCTTTCCGACGTTTCCTGTCTTATGGAGGATCCCCAGACCGGTCTTGTATGGGTGGGAAGTTCCCGCGGACTGTTCACCTTCAATCCGAATACGATTTATAACAATAAGGTTATAAACCAGATTAAGGTGTCGCGAAATGACGGGACTTCTCTTGCCGACTACTTGCTAAATGAAGTATATGTGTATGGAATTATGGACGACGGTCAGGGGCGTAAATGGTTCTCGACGAATGGAGCCGGTCTGGTAGTGACCACATCCGACGGGCGTAAGGTGCTCGGAGAATTCACACGTGAGAATTCCTATCTTCCCGACAATATGGTATATTCCTCAGCATACAATCCTGCAACCAGGAGCGTACTTATCTCAACGGATAAGGGACTTGCGGAGTTCTTCCCCTCAGGGGGAGCATCTTCAGGAGAAGAGGATAGTGTAAGGGCTTATCCCAATCCGGTAGCTCCCGATTATTATGGATTTGTAACGATTGATAATCTGCCCGACAATGCCCTGGTGAAAATTGTGGATGCTCAAGGAGGAATTGTGTGTGATTTGGGTATTGTGGACAGTGGTTCCGTTCAATGGGATGTCACCGGAATGGATCATCGGAGAGTAAAGACCGGAGTTTATTATATCATGGTATCCGGCTCATCGAGTGAATCATCCTTCGGCTCCGTTGGAAAGATACTGGTGATGAACTAAGAGAAAATAAAGAAAATTAAGCAAAGAATATGAAAAGACTGTTAAGCCTTCTTGCATTAGGGGGGATAATAACATATAACGCATTTGCCCTGGATATTACAGTGACACCCGGATCGTTATCCGATACGTTAAAGGGTACATCCCTCAGCGGGGTTGCCGAGTTAACCATCAGGGGGAATCTGGATGCCCGGGATCTTGAAGCTCTCAATTCACTTCCGTCCGACATAAAAGTTCTGAATCTTTCCGGAACGGATATTGAGAAATATACGGTGAGAGGAGGAACTCTGTTTAACCGTACGATGCTCGACGCCAATTCCATACCTGATTATTGTTTCTTCCGCAGTTCGGTTTCTGATATCGAATTGCCGGTAGGTACGAAGTCGATAGGAGCCGGAGCCTTTGCCGGTTCATCCCTTAAATCAATTTTCATCCCGGAGGGGGTAGAAAGTATCGGAGACTTTGCATTCTATGATTGTCCCGAGTTAGTGGAAATAGTTGTGCCAATGTCGGTCACTTCTATTGGTAAGGGTGCATTTGCAGGATGTCCCAAGCTTAAGTATGTATCTCTTAAGTCGCAGAACCTTCCGCTAATTCCTGAGGAATGTTTTGCCGGTGACACGTCATTGGAAGAGCTATCCATTCCGGGCAGTGTTGCTACGATAGGTAAGGAGGCTTTTCGTGGCACCGCCATTAAGACCCTTGAGCTGGCTCAAGTAAAGGAACTGGCACCATACGCATTATCAGGAATGCAGAGATTGGAAAGTGTTACCCTTGCACCGGATGTCACTATCGGAGAGGGTGCATTGATGGATAATGTACGGTTATTGACCGTCTCCGGTAATCCGAAAGTCTTACCGGCATATTATGCAGCCAATTGCGAAAGTCTTGATCCTACGAGTTCCCTCTCTGGAGCTTCTGAAGTGGGAGACTATGCTTTTGCCAATTCAGCCGGGAGCGCATTAGTGCTCGGGAGTGATGTCTCCTCTCTCGGTAAAGGGGTATTTAAGAATATGGGAACCCTCACTTCAATAGATGCCAAGCCGCTCAACGATGCTATTCCGGCTGTGGACGAGGATTCATTTGAGGGAATCAATCCTTCCGATATAAATCTGTTTGTAACCGATAATTCATACGATGCCTGGAAGAATCATCCTCAATGGGGACTTTTCAATGTGCAGTCGGAGAAGATGGTTAGTGGCACGGAGGATATTCAAGGTGTTTCGGCAGAAAACGGCATAGAGATGAATCTGCACGGCAAGTTGCTTAGTGTGGTATCCGTAGAACCCATTGCTGAGGTTGCAGTATATAGCCTGTCGGGGCATAAACTTGCGAGTGGCAACGGAGGTAACGAGATGACCCTTAATCTTGAGGAGATTCAGGATAATGTGGTAGTGGTTAAGGTCACGACAACAGATCACAGCCGCACGTTAAAATTTATGATACATTAAAGTCAGACAATAATCCGGCGTCTGACGGGATTAAGACATATCTCTCTTCACATACCATATCATTTTATGGGGAAAAACAAATTAAAGAAATTTGCTGACATTGCTACATATAAATGTGTTGTAGAATGTCCGAGGCATACTCTTGAAGAGGGAGAGTTTGAATATAAGGGGAATTGGGGTCGAAAGTTTTTTGACTCCGAGTCCCCTTTAACTTTGGAATTAGGTTGCGGTAAAGGGGAATATACAGTGGGTCTGGCACTTGCCAATCCTGACAGGCTCTTTATCGGAATCGATATAAAGGGAGCAAGAATGTGGACGGGAGCTTCCAGAGTAGAAAATGAGGGGATAAGGAATGCAGGGTTCCTGCGGACCCAGATTGAGATGATTAACCGTTTTTTTGCCCCTGACGAAGTGTCGGAAATATGGATTACGTTCCCCGACCCGCAGATGAAGAAAGTGAACAAGAGACTTACTTCTACCCGGTTTCTAAATATGTACCGGACTATTATGCGGCCCGATGGGATAGTAAATCTCAAGACAGACTCACCCTTCCTATATGAATATACCAGTCGCCTGGCTCAGGAGAATGGTTTTGAGGTTTTGGAGGATACTGCGGATTTATACGGGACGGGTGGAGCAGATGAGGCCACGGCTATCAAAACCCATTATGAAACACAGTGGCTTTCAAGGGGTAAGAAAATCAAGCTTCTAAGATTCAGAATGCATTCGGGAGAATTGACCGAACCTGATGTTTCAGACCTTGAGCCGGATGATTATCGGGCTTTGCCCAGATTTAATTCAGAAGATAAGGTGAATTTCGGAATGGCCTGATTCTCTTGAATCATCAGCACCTCATACTTATAGAAGAGAGGTCATGAAGAAATTTATGCGAATAAATAATAAATAGAGATAAGATGTTGAAATTATATCCAAAACTAATACTTGATACCCTCTCAACCGTGCGCTATCCGGGAAACGGAAAGAGTTTGATTGAGAATAATATGGTAGAGGATGATATCCGAATCGACGGGAACAAGGTAGAATTCTCACTCATCTTTGACAAGCCGACAGACCCGTTTGTAAAGAGTGTGGTTAGATCAGCGGAGGCTACCCTTCAGAATGTTCTGGGACCGGAACTGGAAATAAAGGATAACATATCGGTAAAATTCCGTAAACCACTCCCTGAGACACCAGCTAATCCTCTTCCGAAGGTGAAAAATATTATCGGTATCTCATCCGGAAAGGGGGGAGTAGGTAAATCTACGGTAGCAGCCAATCTGGCAATCGCTCTTTCAGCGAAAGGTTATAAAGTAGGTTTGCTGGATGCTGATATCTTCGGACCCTCCATGCCCAAGATGTTCGGAGTGGAGGATGAAACACTTTATATGGTGAATCAGGAGGGTAAGGATTGGATAGAGCCTGTGGTGAAATATGGGGTCAAGATGCTCTCGATAGGATTTGTGGTTGATAAGAATAGTCCGGTATTGTGGCGCGGTTCAATGGCGAGCAATGCCTTGCGGCAGCTTATCACCGATGCCTGGTGGGATGAATTGGATTATTTTCTTATTGACATGCCCCCGGGGACGAGTGATATCCATTTGACTTTGGTTCAGACCCTCCCCATCACCGGAGTTGTGGTGGTCTCCACTCCTCAGGAGGTTGCGCTGGCAGATGCACGCAAGGGGATTGCCATGTTCCGGAGTGATAAGATTAATGTGCCTATTTTAGGGATTGTTGAGAATATGGCATGGTTTACTCCGGCACCTCACCCGGAGGAGAAATATTATATCTTCGGACAGGGAGGAGCTGAGAGGCTTGCCAAGGAACTTGATGTGGATCTTCTTGCGAAGATTCCTTTAGTGGCAGAGATTTGTGAAAAGAGCGATTCGGGAGCCCCCACCACCACCGCACTCGTGGCAGTCGGTGACACCGGAACTCCCGCGAGTGAGAATACCGAAGCACGTGCATTTGCCGAACTGGCTGATAAGGTGGTTGAAGCATGTGAACGGCGTAACCGGGAATTGCCCCCTACTGAGAAAGTACAAACCCATTCATGATGTTTTCTCTTTCATAATCAGATTCGTTTATGCGTTCCCTCTTGCTTGCGTTCTTGATTTCGGTAATCTCACTCAGTGCCGGAGCCCAGATTCTGGGAGTCCCTAATCAAGTGGAGTTTACGGATTCCCTGAAACAGGAGTTGGAATTCGGACCCTACTTCGGATTGTACAAGGATAATTACTTTACCGTCGGGACCACTATCGGTAAAGTGCCTAACCAGAAGAATTCCGATGTCAAATTCCAGATATCTCTCGCCATTCGGCTCACCAATGCCACACTTCCGTGGAATACATTCCTGTTTCTGATGTATACACAAAAGACATTCTGGAATGTTTTCGAGCGTTCCATGCCGATGCGCGACCTAAATTTCAATCCCGGAATCGGACTGTCCAAGCCCTTTTTTAATAAAGGGAGATATTTGGGTAAGATGACATTACTTTTAGAGCATGAGAGTAATGGAAGGGATGGAGAGGAATCCCGGAGTTGGAACAGGATTTCCCTTTCCGGCTCCACTATGGTGACAGAGTGGCTTATGGTACATTCCAAGTTCTGGATTCCTATTGTCGATGGGGAAAACAACCGGGATATTCTCGATTATACCGGTTTGTTTCAGACCGGATTTGTGCTGAATTCGAGAGATAAGAAATTCAGCGGCGGTATAACACTGATAAAACGTCGTGGATGGAATCTCAATTTCAACACGATTGCGGAATTTGCATGGCGCGTACACGAAAAAACCAATCTTAATCTGTTTGCTCAGTATTATAACGGTTTCGGGGAATCTCTGCTTGACTATAATCAGTTTCATTCCCGTTTACGTGTAGGATTGGTGTTTAAACCAAAATTCTTCTCAGAGTTTTAAGAATGTGGATGTGTGACAAACCCTGAATGAGGTTTTAACCGTTATCCGGATGGAATACGGATAAGGTGCAGCGAAGAGCTCTTTTTTGTATAAATGGATGCGATAACTTTCTACATATTGATGTTAGTGTCAGCTCTATGTTTCGGAGTGACCGGTATTTTTGTAGGTATGAAGGGTCTGCTTACGTTAGGTAAGAAGTTGCCCGGCAATGAAACATCGTTGATTACTGCATTGACGGAAGATGATATGACCCGGCTGAAGGTTTCGGTGATAGTGTATGCTTCGGTGACAGAGGAGGTATTGTCGGAATATTTATCGGGATTGCTTTCTCAGGATTATTCAGAATTTGAGATAATCGTGGTGTATGATGCATCATACGCGGCGGCAACCACGCTTTCTGAAAATTTAGCATCGAATGAGCGTATCCGCATTACCTTTATCCCCCCGGGCAGCCATAATCTGAGTCGCAGGAAACTTGCACTTACTTTGGGGATGAAGGCTGCAAAAGGTGATATTGTGCTCACAACGGTAGCCAATTCCCTTATCCCATCCACAACCTGGCTCAGTGAAATGATGCACCCTTTCCATGAGGGAAAGGAGGTCGTGCTGGGTTACTCACATCCTTCCTTCCGCGAACTTCGCGGCTGGGGGAGATGGTACCGCCAGTTTGACAGGGTGCTGACCTCCTCGGCATGGATAGGGAGCGCTCTTAATGATTCTCCCTTCAGGGGAGATGGTAATAATCTGGCATTCAGACGTGAATTATTCTTCTCTAATAAGGGGTATGCTTCAAATATTAATCTTCATTCCGGAGAGGATGATATTTTTGTGTCGGAAATCGTGAATGAACATAACACGTCAGTTATCATAAATCCCCGGACCATCCTCACAACCTTCTGGGGAGGGTCTGCAAACAGGGTAATGACAGATTCGAAGGAGCGTTATGATTTTACTTCACGCTGGCTCCCGAAAGCTCCCTATTTCCGCCTGGGTTGGATTTCATTCAGTAGTTGGCTCACCCTTGTCTCCCTGGTGTCGGCTATCTTGTCTGTTATTCCTGGAATCTTCGGATTCTTGCAACGGGGATGTGCTGAAGGTGGCATCGACTTACTGCTGACTATTCTTCTGGTCACCGGAGCAGTTCTGGTCTGGATACTTGTTGAAACCGGAAAAATAATGGTATACCGCAAGGGTGCGTCGCGTCTGGAAGCGGTCAGATTATGGTGGTCGTTACCTTTATTCTTTTTGTGGCATCCTTTGGGAAATTTCTTTTTCCGGATAAATCACCATTCCGGGAGATATAAAAACTTTACCTGGCAGAGACACTGATGGATTTTACACCTATAGCACGAAAGATACTTGAGAGACGAGCCCGTCGGTATGACAGCTGGACGGGTCGCGAGGTTGATGTGCAGAGTAAACAGCTTAAGAAACTGTTGGAGATGGCTCAATCCACACACTTCGGGAGAGAGCATGGTTTTTCCGAAATCTTAAGAGAGAAGGATTTACGTCAAGCATATTCCCGGAATGTACCTGCGGCAGACTATGAGATGTTCAGAGAGTATGTGATGAGGATGACCGATGGCGAGCCGGATATTTTATGGCGCGGAGTATGTCTGAATTTTGCACAATCCTCGGGGACATCGGGAGGGAGGTCGAAGTATGTTCCGGTGACACGCGATTCGCTGAAAATGAATCATTATGCCGGAGCAGCTGATGTAGTGGCATCTTATCTTTATTTTAATCCTGTCTCAAGAATTTTCAGTGGTAAAGGGTTTATTCTGGGAGGGTCTTTCGAAACGGAGTTAAGACCCCGCAATCCAAAGGCGAAGGTGGGAGATTTAAGTGCCACGCTGATAGATTCAATCTCACCCCTGGTGAATCTCTTCAGAATCCCCGATAAAAAGACAGCACTTCTTTCCGACTGGGAAGTGAAACTCGAACAGCTCGCCGAGCAGTCGGCATGCGCCAACATAACGAACCTGTCGGGAGTTCCGTCATGGTTTTTAAGGGTACTTCAGAGGGTACTTGAACTCACCGGTAAAAGGAATATCCATGAGGTATGGCCGGATCTGGAGGTCTTCTTTCATGGTGGTATCTCATTCGAACCTTACCGTGCGGAATATGAACAGATATGCGGGGATGCCGGGGAAAAGATGCACTTTTTCGAGACCTATAATGCTTCCGAGGGATTTTTTGCAGTCCAGGCTGATCTCGGAGAGGGGAAACGTCCTATGCGGTTATTGCTCGATGTCGGTATTTATTATGAGTTTATCCCGTTGGGAGAAGAGAGGATAGCAGGGCTTGATGAGGTAGAGGAAGGAAAGGTATATGAACTCATTATTTCTTCATGCAATGGATTGTGGCGTTATCGGTTGGGGGATACGGTAAGGATTGAGAGCGTCAGTCCGTTGCTTATCACCATCGCAGGTCGGACCAAGAGCTTTATCAACGCTTTTGGGGAGGAGGTGATGGAGACAAATACAGAGGAAGCCATAGCTGTTGCTTCGGCAGCCACCGGTGCCAAGGTAAGGAATTATACAGTAGCGCCGGTCTATAGCAAGGATGGTAAGAGAGGACGGCATCAGTGGCTGATTGAATGGGACAAAGAGCCGGATAATATGGAGAAATTCACAATGTCGCTGGATGAAGCGCTTTGCGGGTCAAATTCAGATTATGCCGCGAAACGAAGCCACACAATTTTTCTTGACCCTCCTTTGATTACCACAGCTGAAGAGGGGATATTCGACAGATGGCTGCATCATGTGGGCAGCGGTAAGCTCGGTGGTCAGAGAAAGATACCCCGACTGAGCAATGACCGTCACATCATTGACTCCATGCTTATGCTGAAAAGCGGTAATCCTTAAATAGGAAATTATCCGTTTTGTGCCGCCGCGCTCTCCTTTTTGATATGTCGTATTTGCCATGTCAGCATGAATCCTGCTACGATAGCGGATATCATGTCGCATATCGGGAAGCATGCCCATACACCTTTAAGTCCTATGAGCGGTGGGAGTATCAACAACATCGGAAGCATGAAGATTACCTGACGTGTCAATGACAGGAACACCGCTTTCCCTGCCTTTCCCAGGGATTGGAAGAAGTTGGTGGCTACTATCTGGAAACCGACAACCCAGAAAGTAAGGGTGGTGATTCGGAGACAGATTACAGCCGATGCTATCTGATTCTTGTCAGTCATAAACATAGAGGCGATGCTGTCCGGGAAAAGGGCACCGATTATACTACCCATGGTGGTGAAAGATACAGCGAATGTGACTGCAAGTTTAAGAGTCTTGAACAGACGGTCATATTTCCTTGCACCGTAATTATATCCCAGAATCGGTTGCATACCCTGACATATACCCATTACGATAAATACGAAAATCGTGACAAAGCGGTTGAAAACCACTACCGCCGCAATTGCGTCATCTCCACCATATTTGACTAACGAATTATTAATTATAGCATTTATACCGGCACTTGTCACATTGATGAGAAACGGAGCCATACCGATGTAGAGAACGGAACGGATTATCGGCCAGTTAAAACTGAAAGTTCCTCTTTCGAAGTGAAGTGTACTCCTTTTATCAAAGAAATGCCACATCACGAAAACGGCGGTTATCGCCATAGAGATATCAGTGGCAAACGCCGCACCTTTTACTCCCCACCCGAAGCCGAACAGGAAAAGTGGAGCGAGTATCACATTCAGCACCGCACCGATAATACTGGTAAACATCGCTTTTCCGGGATAGCCCGAGGCGCGCATTACATTATTATAGGAGAAAGTAAGGTTAATGAGCACCATGCCGGGAAGGAGATATAAAAGAAATTCACGTGCGTAGGGGCGTGTGGCGTCAGAAGCGCCGAATAGGTCCAGTATCGGATTGATAAAAATAGCAAGACAGCTGGCATAGAAGATACCTACCAGAATAGTCAGTTGCACGGAATTCCCCAAGATAAGAGCAGCCCCTTTATGGTCATTCTGTCCTAATACAATGCTGACACGCGTTGATGCACCTGCCCCAATCAGCATACCGAAAGCAGTAGCGATATTCATCACCGGGAAAGACACAGCAATTCCCGCTACCACGTTCGGGTCGGGCACGGCATGACCAATCACCATCGAGTCAATGATGTGGTATAAAGCCATCACCACGGTGCCCACCACCGCCGGCAAACTATATTTCCAAAGAAGCTTCCCTACAGGTTCGACTGAGAGTTCCTTTATCCTTTCCTTTGAGGGTGTATTCATAATATATCGAGAAACCTAAATATCTAAAGAGGAGAGCATTGATTGTCAAGGTTGAATGTTTCTGGCTATATATTCCGCCAATAGCCAGTCTGCTTCAGTGTCGAGGTCAACGGCCCGGATTCCGGGCATCTCTGACGGAAGGATACGGGGAAAGGAAGAGATAGGCATCTTTCGAAGCGATTCACTCTTTATTACATATACCGCACCCGTGTATTGCCACACTTTAGGTGCATCCTGTCTGCGTGTAATCTTCCCATCCCCCTTGCTGAGATGAAGCATCCCTCTTTCATCCGCTTCAAAACCATTGTAGTAAGGATTGGTCTCGGCCTCTGTAACGCTTACAGCCATATCAGGGTCCAAACCTGCATCCTTCCCTTTATTGAATGTATCGATACATGATTTTATATCTTCCACAGAGCGGAGGGGAGATGTGGGTTGCAAAAGCACAATCCGGTCATAAAAAATCCCCTTGGATGCATAGAAATCCAAAGCATGGAGGAGAACATCGCGTGAAGGAGTATTATCCTGAGCCAGTTCTGCCGGGCGCATGAACGGAATTATAGCTCCCGCATCTTCTGCAGCACGTGCTATATCCGGGTCATCGGTTGAAATACATATATCCTCCGGTGGCGATAGCTGGAGCGCCTGTTTCACAGAAAGAGCTATAAGGGGAGTTCCGCAAAACTCCCTCACGTTCTTATGGGGAATACCTTTACTTCCCCCACGTGCCGGGATTATAAACAGTGTCTTCATAGGTCAGCGGTATTTAGATTCTTATTCCTCACCGATATACATATATCGGCTTGAATGGAAGGGGTGTTTTCGCGGAAGTATGGATTGATTTTCAAAGCGGCTTTCTGTTGCCATTCCGCCGAGGAAACTTCAGCTAACCCATCAGCTATGGATTGAGCATCAGACCCGCAATGCAGCACCCCGGGTCCACGTTCCCGTCCCCTTTGCCTGTTACCTATATCCAGTGTCGGCACACCTAAAGATGGCGTTTCCTCAATACCACTCGAAGAGTTCCCTACAACCGCACGACATAGCGCCGCAGCCGAGAGATAACGTATCCTCCCAAGCGACGGGATAGTAAAGACCCTGTCCGGCAATTCCGCTCTGAATCCCTCGATACATTCAATCAATGGCGTGGGATCTGAGTCCGAATTGGGATAAGTAAGCAGTAGTTTACGTTGGGGGAAATCCTTAAGATGTCGTCTCATTCCCTCCAGGAAACTTTCCATCTGCCTTAAGGGAGGGAGAGGGTCGAGAGTGGCAGTGTGGAGAGTAGCGAGGAGAAAATCCTCACCAATGTTGAAATCTAAGGATTTCTCCAAGTCGTCAAGAGACAGGAGAGGAGTATTAATAGCGTTGAAAACTCCCGGAGAACCTGCCACGGATATGGCTTCGGAAGATATACCCATCTCTATAAGATGCTTACTACAATTCAGTGTTTCCGGGAGATGAGCTGTTGCAATTTGTGAAATAGCATTTCTTATGGAATTATCATAAGCTCCGAGAGTGACATTACCCCCGGCGATATGCACTACGGGTACGCCAGCCAGGAGCGCAGCCGAGGCAGCTCCTAACATTTCAAAACGGTCCCCGAGAATCACCAGGACACCCGGTTCAAGAGATTCCAGAGCTTTTGAAAAACCCTTAGTGGCGTCAGCCAGAGCTTCTGCCGGAATCCGGGAAGTCGGGATATGAAAAGCCGGGGTAAACCCATCATTGATGATTTCATTGACAGTCATGCCGAGTTCTTCGAAGAAATGGGCATGAGTGGCAAGGATGAGAGGTTCCTCCCCCCTCACTCTCAGTTCGTTGGCGAGGGGTAAAAGCAATCCCCAGTCGGCACGTGTGCCGGTGGCGATAGCTATGGGGTGATTAGAGTTCAATCTGCTCATCTGCTTTAAAATCACGTGTGGCACGTGTGCCAATCACCTTATCCCAAAGCATCGGGGAGAGCCCCGTGCCGGGACGTTTTACTGTAATATTTCCCTCTGTCAGAACCTCACCGGAGAGAATGGGACGGGAAGCGACTATGCTCTTCCTGGCTACATCCCGGTTAGGCAGTTCGGACGGGGTTACATTCTTGGTTCTATCCCCTAAAGCGATTTCGATATTCCGGATACCCGAAATCATGGAACGCAGTTCATCAGGTTCCAGAGAAGCAGCATGATCAGGTCCCGGAAGATTTTTATCAAGGGTAAAGTGTTTTTCAATTACCGAAGCGCCGAGAGCTACGGCTGCAATATCCACTTCGATACCCGGTGTATGGTCGCTATACCCGTATTTTACACCGAATTTCTCCCCTAAGGCTGGCATTGCTAAAAGGTTAACATCCGCCAGGGGGGTAGGATACTGTGTGTTGCAATGGAGGAGATAAATATCATCGCGTGTCAATGAGGAGTGGGAATGAAGAAGCGGATGAGTTCCGGTAAGAATCATTAAAGCCTCCTCAATCTCCCTGAGGGTCGACATCCCTGTAGAGAGAATCACAGGTTTACCCCATTGAGCTATTGCGCGTAGGAAAGGGAGATTTGTGATTTCACCGGAGGGGACCTTTGCGAAATTCATCCCCAGATTTTTAAGATACTCAATCGACGGGAGATCAAAAGGGGTGCTTAAGAACCCGATACCTACCTTATTACATTCCTCTTTCAGCACATCGAAATCACAGAAGGGGAGCATCAGCCGGTTGAGCATTTCCAGTTGAGATTCGGAGTTCCCGGTTGCGGCAGCCTGATATTCCGCTTTACGGGCATCCGCACTTACCAATAATTCAGGTATAGCTGTCTGAAACTTCACATAGTCGGCACCGGCGTCACGGGCCGTGAGAATCATCTCGCGTGCCATTCCGAGATTTCCGTTATGGTTTACACCGGCTTCTGCAATAATGATGGTGTGACGTTTCATAATTAAAGACTTATCAGCTGTTGAAGAAAATAGCTTCACAGGTATATGCAGCCATCAAGGTTCCCGGAGCCCAGTCATCGCACGGTTCGAGCCCTGAGTCGAGATATTCCCGTATAAGATAGTCAGTGATAGGGGCACCGGCATAAATGGCGCAAGTCACCGTCTCTCCCATACGGGGGTTGACATGGCTCACCACATATTTATTTTTTCGCTTGTCATGAAGGATTTCGATTGTGAAAGGACCAACGATAGGGAAGGCGTTAATCACCTTCTCCGCGATTTCCGTTATTTCCGGGATGGCACATGTTTCAGCACGTGTAATCTCACTGCCCATTACTTCGAGAACCCGTACGGGCACAGCCGTAAGCAGGTGGCGCGATTTGGACACATACCCTTCCACACAATATTCAGTGAAATCTTCAATATATTCCTGTAGGAAATACTCCGACAGATTTTCCAGGTTCATCAGGCGGTTTATATCATAGAATACCTTTATGGTCCGGGCAGTTGAGCCACGTCGTGGTTTGGCAATTGCCGGCACCTGAGCGTTAACCACGGTGTATGTCTGAGGGATAGGGATTCCGGCATCCTTATAAGCTTTTGCCGACAGAGAACGGTCATAAAGTGTTTCAGCCGTCGAAGGGTCTGTCATAGGCACGAATACATGACCGAGTTTCAGTTTACATCTTGCAGCGACACTCACCGCACCATCAGCCAATGGGAGAATCATACCCACCTCATGTTGAATAGCCACACGCACCACATCGTCTACCACATCCGGGGAATCCCATTGAAGCCCCTTTATCACATCCCCCTCAATTGCTATAGGAGTCTCTTTTACAAGTTCGTATGCGACTATTTTGATTTCAAGACCAAAGTGGGAACCGCTACGTTTAAGGAGCCTGGCAAGAGATACACGGCGCCCTCCTCCAAGCAACATCACTACAAGCTGATTCTTTTTCATCGGTTATAAATGTCTGATTTATATTTTTTTAAATTTTCCTTATCGGAAAACCATTCAATTGTGCGGCGTAATCCCTCTTCCACATCAATTTCCGGTTTCCAGTCTGTCAGGGTTGTAATCAGGGTATTGTCGCCGAGGAGACGGAAAACTTCGCTTCCTGCAGGTCGCAGACGTTCCGGATCAGTAATCCATTCCACTTCTGCCCCCATCAGACGGGCAATGGTGCTGAGGGTATCCTGCATGGATATCTCCTTTCCCGTTGCAATGTTGATCTCCTTCCCGATAGTGTCCGGGGAGAGTGCAATCTCGATGAAGCCGCGACAGGTATCGTCAACAAAATTAAAGTCGCGGGTCGGAGAGAGATCACCGACCTTTATGCGGCGTTTTCCGGAAGCAATCTGAGTGATGATGGTAGGGATAATTGCGCGGGCTGATTGTCTGGGACCGTATGTATTAAAGGGGCGCACCACAGTCACCGGGAGCCCGAAGGCATTGTAAAAGCTCAGTGCGATAGCATCAGCTCCGATTTTGGTGGCTGAGTATGGTGACTGAGGTTGTTTGGGATGATGTTCATCTATGGGGACATATTGGGCGGTTCCATATACTTCTGAGGTAGAGGTTACCAAAAGACGTTGAGTCTTGGCGTCACGGCAAGCCTGACAGATGTTAAGAGTCCCTTTGATGTTTGTGTCTACGTATGAATCCGGAGCAACGTATGAGAAGGGTATGGCTATCAGTGCAGCCAGATGAAACACAGTGTCGCAGTCCTTGACAATCTCTCGACAAAGATTAGCGTCGCGCACATCCCCCGTAACAATTTCCAGATTAGGATGAGATATCTCTTCAAGCCATCCCCAGTTGTTGAAGGAATTGTATTGAGCAAGTGCGCGCACATAGCAACCGCGCTTTAGAAGCGCCTCCGTAAGATGGGAGCCGATAAAACCGTCGGCACCGGTGACTAATACTTTTTTCATTAGGACAAGCTTGTTTTTCCAGGCTCCCTACCCTCATTGTCAGGGAGGGTGAAAGTGCCGATATGTCGTTTTTTCTTCTCCTCGAAGATTTCCGAGATTTTGAAGAATATTCCTGATTCCTCCACATTGCCGAATGTGTCATTGATGGCTGTTCCAAACAATTTCATCGTTGGACTCAGACTCATATACGCATTTACCAAGGGAGGTATATTGCAATTATATTCCCTTATCTTATGATTGAGAATTTTGTAATCCTCGCGAAAATTATCCCCGGTAAAGGTAGACTGAATCTCATCCGACTCCGCACCTGTAATAAGTGGAGATAGGGGGGTCACCATATTTTCCTCATCCTTGAAATATTTAGTGAGGAATCCCAGGATAAGGTCGCGACATTCTTTATTAAAACTCGGATACATCGTCACCTTACCGAAGAGATACTTGATCTGGGGATAGATTACGGTCAGCGCTCCCAGACCATCCCAAAGATTGTCGAGTGCGTAAAGGGATTTTGTTCCGGTTTTGGAAGATTGATAACGGGGAGCCACGAAAGAGCGTCCCAACTCAATGGTGGAGGGTAGGTAATCGGTGAGAAATTTTTTCGAGAAACGGAACATGTGTGAGGTAGCGATTCTCGGGACATCGTTTTCAACCCTGATATCCTCGCCGAGGATAAACCGATATCCTCCGAGAATCTCCTGTGCCATAGGGTCCCACACAATTAGCTGTCGGCAAGGGGGTGACATAGTGTCAAACTCATCTATATCACACTCTTTACCTGTCCCACCTCCGGCGTCGCGGAAGGAATGTTCGCGAAGACGTCCTATTTCTCGCATGGTATAGGGGGAATTGAAAGCGTCAACAATATATATTTCGTTATCCGCCTTATTGGTATGGCGCAGGAAACGCTCCGGCGTCAGTTCTTTTATGATTAATTCCCTGTCAATGGGGTCGATAATAGGTGTCGCATCCATAGTCAAGCTCGCTGCTATACGTCGATAGAGGATTTTAGGGAGAGGAATAATTGCAAATTTAATGAAAATCCATAATCTCTGCAAACTAAAGACAGGAATCAAAAGGAATCAAAAAGAGAGACTGCCCTAACCAGGAAAGACAGTCTCTCGCAATTATGAATAAACTCAAAAGAGGAGGCGAATGTAAGAATTTAATTGAGGAGTCTATTATTTTGCTGTAACGGTAGATGTAGTGGTCCCCTGGGTCAGGGTATAGCTCTGACCTTTTACCAATTCGGGAGCAGTAAGAATCAAGCCGCCACCGCGAGCATTCCCTCCCCAGCTTCCGGGACGGGTGGAAGTGTTGCTTGAGTTATATTGCTCCGGAATGGCAAAGCTGACAATTATTCCCTCTGCGTTTGAAAGTGTTACGACACTCCTCCCTTTAGCACTGTTGGTGCCGGAAATATAGGGCTGGGTTGAAGCAGAGCCTTTCGGTGTGGAATTGTTACCTCCACATCCCAAAAGATATCCTCCGGTGAAGTATACGGAGTATCCCTCCTCTTCATTGCAGTCTATGCCACATTCAGGGGAACGTGCTCCGAAAGCCATGGTATGACCACCGCGGATATAGATATCGCCGTTGGCGTCCAATCCGTCATTATTGGTAGAGATAGCTGTGATTTCACCACCTTCTATATACATGTGCGAGGAGCAGTTGATTGCATCATCATAACAATAAGCATATATCTGACCTCCGGTGATTGTGAGGGTTTTCTTACTTTCGATTCCTTCACTCCCGGTCCCCTTGGTGGTCACGTTGATTATTCCACCTGTGATTACTACTGTTCCGTCAACCTTAGCACCCTTGGGAGATGAGCGCAGCGATGAGTCGATACGATCAAAATTGCCCGTAAAGTTGTGATTCTCATTACCATTCTGATATACATACATACCACCGGTGGTAGAAATTGTAAGCTCGCCGCCAACCATTGAGAAATTTCCATCGCAATTGATACCTTTACCACCCGAACCGGATGCTGTAAGGTCGAGTATACCTCCGGAGATTTCAATGTTTCCGTCAGTGCTCAGACAGGATGATGCTTTGGTTTTGGCATCAGTAGCATCCCATGAGCCGTTACCGCTCACAGAAATCTTTACGTCTCCACCGCTTATAGACATATTTCCGTCAGCCTTTATCCCTTTGGCAGAAGTAGCCGTGACATAAATTGCAGCTGTTCCACCCTTTATAGAGACTGAGCCGGTATCTTCCGGTTCGCGATCGATATCATCCTTAAAGGAAACCTGCACACCGTCGTCACCCGGCTTTTCGATATTCAAGATTCCGCTTTCCATAAGGAAATATTGGTTGCAGTTCACTCCATCTTTTTTGCTTTCAAGTATATTGAGAGTAAGATTCTTCATTTCGATATATTCCTTGGCATAAACGCCATGGCTCTTTTTGCCGGTAACGTTAAGCTCACCTTTCCCTTTAAGTTCGAGATGTCCCTTACATTCAATACAACCCTTTTGAGAGCCGGCAGCTCCGTCAACAAGAGTATTGACCGTACCATTTTTGGCACTTATTTCAATTCTTTTACCATCCTGAATATCGAGGGCTGCTCCTGAAGGATTGGTAAGGGTTAAACCCCTGAGTTCAATAGTTGCCTTATAATTTCCGGTAAGGGAGAAGCCCCCATTCTCAGATTCTCCCGAGAGGGAATAGGTGATTTCTCCGGTAGTCTTATCGCCAACTTCAGGACTTTGCGTGATTGTCACATGAGCTCCGTCAACAGAAGCAGTGACATAATTTGCAATATTCCCGGCGACAGTCACATTGGCGGTTTCCCCTGCATAGAGAATGGTGACGGTATTGTCAGCCACATCCGATTCATCCGTGTAAAGACGTAAATCTTCGTTAATGGGGAACTCTTTTTCTCCTAAAGAAAGGGTATTGCCGGGAGAAAATGATATTTCTCCTACAGAAGAGAGTGGGTAGGAAAAGTTTACATTTTCTGAAGAAATATTAAGAGTCCTGGCTGCAATAGGAATGATGGCAATTGTGGCAAGAGCTATGCCGGAAAGAAGTATATGTTTTCTTTTCATGGGGTAGTCTTATAACCGGTTAAAAAATAATTCTTACAATCTCTCCGTTGGATAAACCCACGATATAGACATCTGATGAAAGAGCTGCACGGGCCGCTTCAAGAGATTCGTATCTCCCCATAGAGATACCCTTAAGATTCCACACGGTGCATTTTCCGGCAGTTTCAAGCAAAGGATATGATGTTGTGGAGTCAGAAAAATTCAGTGAGGTAAGATTATTCAGCTCAAAAGAGAGAAGACCCTCTTTTGATTCAACATTCATCTTCCCGTCGGAGAAAGTGATGGAGAGATTTTCAGACGGGACAACGGTTTCTGCTCCGTCCGACTGGCGTATACGCAGATAATCAAATGTTTCGTCTGCTCCATTCATATAGAAGATTGCAAACAGAATTGACGTACAGGTCAATAATATTTTCTTCATAAGGTTTAGTTATTAAAGATATGAATACCATGCAAATGTAAGCATAGTTTATAAAAAAATCAAACTTTAATAGATATAGCTTAGAAATAAATCAACTAAATATCAATTTTATAAGTATCAACCCCTTTTCTGAACGGTTCAATTCTGTGATTTGGTCAATTACGCAGCAGGGTTCCGAGTTCGTCTGATGTTTTACGACAGATTTTTGTGATTTCTGCAACTGACACCCCGGATTCTTTCAACTTTATGGCATCGACAGGTTTCCCGAAGATAATCTTGAATTCCTTACCTTCAGAGCGGAAAATTTCAGAAGGTAGAAGAGCTTGTTCAATATTAATTTTCAATCCTGATTTAAGCCTGCGGCGAGCAAATTTATAAAACCGAGGAGAGTTAAGGGCCTCAAACCTCACAGGGATGATGCAACGTTTATTTTCTATGCTTTTGGTGACAAAACTTTTATGCCATTCCAAATCCTCTATCTCACCGTCATCGTTAAGCCGTGACACAAGACCTGCCGGGAACATCACCAGTTGCTTCCCTGAAGCAAGCGCTTCGTTTAAAATTCGGGCCGCGTGTCTCCCTTGAGCCCCATACTTGTTTACCGGCAGGAATAGGTCCTTGAGAGGCTCCACATTCAAGAGCATGTCATTGACAAGAACTCCTAAATTATCGTCTCCAAACAGTTTGCCAAGCACTGAAACCAAGGCGATGCCGTCTAAACCACCCAGGGGATGGTTAGAGGCAAAAATCACCGGTTCATCCTTCGGGATATTTTCTATCCCTATAGTCTTCACTTTGATATTCAGACATTCAAGAATTTTTGCAGAAAACCTGCACCCACGCTCCGGGTAGGCTTTTCGGAGCAGTTCATTAAGCTCCTCCTGACAAATGATTTTCTCAAGGCGGGAGATGAGGAAGCCGGGTATGAGACGCCCTTTCCAACCTCTGATTCTTGAACGCAGGATATCATGAAGATTCAATTGAATAAGAGGATGTGTGGAATTATTTTCGACCTCACCCCTTTCAGCAATTCCAATCTCCGAAGCATTATTTTTATCCGCAGCTTTTACATCAGTCATTTATAGAGCTTTCTTCATCCCAGAATTCATCTTCCCAATCGCTGTCGGTTACCAATCCGGCATATTCATCATCATATTCATCATCATTATCCTGAGAGAATATGAAGTCATCTTCCGGTTCACCTTGATTGCGGATGTTGAGTTTACGGTGAGTGATAGGACCGGCAATCTTATTTTCCTCAGAATTTATTTCTCTCCATAGGATATCTTTCAGTTCTGTAATCCCTTGTCCGGTGACAGCCGAGATGAATAAAGCCGGTAAGTCATCGGGTAAATCTTCCGCGATAGCCATACGAAGCTCATCATCGAGCATATCGGATTTAGTAATGGCAAGGACCCGACTTTTATCCATCAGTTCAGGATTAAATTCTCTCAGTTCATTGAGGAGAATTTCATAATCCTTGCGGATGTCATCAGAATCCGCCGGAATCATAAATAGAAGCACTGCATTACGTTCGATATGACGCAGGAACCTCAATCCGAGACCCTTTCCTTCGCTTGCTCCCTCGATGATTCCCGGGATATCAGCCATTACAAATGATTTATCACCCCTATAGTTGACGATACCGAGAGAGGGTTCCATAGTTGTGAAGGGATAATCGGCAATTTTCGGTTTTGCGGCTGAAATGGAGGATAATAATGTAGATTTTCCGGCATTGGGGAACCCCACGAGCCCGACATCTCCGAGGAGCTTCAATTCCAGGACCACAGCTTTTTCAATTGCCGGCTGACCGGGTTGGGCATACCGCGGAGCCCGATTGGTGGATGTCGCGAAATGCCAGTTTCCGCGACCACCTTTACCTCCACGGAGAAGGTTGACAGTCTCCCCATCCTCTGTGACTTCACAAATAAAATCACCGGTTTCAGCATCGAAGACGGCTGTCCCTACCGGCACATCGATAATTTTGTCCTCACCCTGCTTGCCGGTAGAGCGACCTTCACTGCCGCTTTGTCCGTCAGTAGCGAAGATATGGCGTGTATAGCGCAAAGGAAGGAGTGTCCACATATTCCGGTTGGCGCGAAGGATAATGTGTCCTCCCCGACCACCATCGCCACCATCCGGTCCCCCCTTGGGAACATATTTGGCACGATGGAAATGCCGGCTCCCGGCTCCACCTTTACCTGAACGGCATAAGATTTTTACGTAATCTATAAAGTTTGAATCTGCCATAATAAATCTATTTTTTATTGGCCGTTGACATAAGTCGGTCGGCTGTGGCATAATCATCCGGATTTCCTATATCTATCCAGGTCCCGTCAATAGGGAAAGCAGTGACACGTTCCCCATTGTCGATGAGCTGCTGGATAAAATCCGGAGCATCCATGGCGACCCCTTTCCGTATCCCTTCCGCAACACTGCGCCGCATCATATAGATGCCGGCATTTGCAAGATAGGTGTATGTAGGCTTCTCTGTCAATCCTTTTACCACACCATCCCTGTGTTCCACTATTGCGTAGGGCACCGAGACATTGTAGGGGACAGCTCCCATAGTCAACGCCGAATTACTCTCTTTATGATATAGAAACATTTTTTCAAAATCAATTGTTGTGAGCAAGTCGGAATTCATCACGATAATATCATCGTGATTAAAATTATCAATCAGAGAAAGACTTCCCATTGTGCCAAGGCGTGTGGGTTCCGTGACACATTCCACCCTCGGTGTCTCCCCCGAGGTACGGCATGAAAAATGTTCTATAAGTTGCTCTTTCAGATAGTTGACAGTTACAAAAATATTATCGATTCCATAACTGTGGAGCAGGTCGATATTATAGTCGATAATCGGTTTCCCTCCGATATTCAGCAACGGTTTGGGGGTGGAGAGAGTGAGGGGACGTAATCTTTCACCGCGACCCCCTGCCATCAATACTGCGTCAAGGGGCAGGAGGGAGTTGCGGGTACGTAAATCTTCAAGTGCAGTGAGCTGACCATCTTTCACTACAGGAAGAAGCGTGATGCCACGTTGTCTGGCAGTCCGAAAGATTTTGAACCTGTCGGAATCTTCCGAGATTTTCAGGCAACTGCGATTACAAAGTTCAGCAACCGGAGTGTCGAGTTGCTTGCCGGCTGTCAGAGCCCGCCGGATATCCCCGTCGGTGAGTGACCCCTGCAATTCTTTATGATTGGTGACTACAAAAAGAGTCATGTTCCCTCCCGACAAAGAGTTGAGTTGTTGCAGAGCCTCTCTGACAGTTGCAGATGAGACTATACAATGGGCATCTAAGGCTGAAGTTCCCCGGTTATCTACCACCGGTTTATCACGTTTCCCGGAATTCATATCATATCGACTTTTCAGATTACAAAAATAATAAAATATTTATAATTAAAAGTGTGAATTCAAATGGGTAAAAATAATCAGGCGCTATGCCGATATAGCGCCTGATTTGTATGGGGAAGATGGTGATTACCGGATAATGACTTTGGTTCTCCGGTCACCCTTTCGCATAATATAGACACCCGGAGTCGGGATTTCTACACGTATACCCTGAAGATTATAATATTCCACTGCTTCATCAGTGTTGTCGAAGATGCCGTCAATACCCGAAACGGTATGGCTGAAACCACTCTTAGTGTAGACGCCATTGGGTTGGAATAAGAGGTCGGCGGTCTGTGTCCCGGTGCCATTATTGAAGATAATCATAGTTGAGGCTTCTGCAACCGGGAGATATGCTACATGATACCTCTTTCCGTTTAGTTCCTTGATTTCAGTAACCTTAGTTCCGGGCCAGTTACCACAATGTTGAGTGTTCCCGGTCCATGAATAAACATACACCATATCCCAGTTAGAGAGAGAATTGTCGAAGTAAGCGATATACCCGGATGGCTTGGCAACTTTAGTGAAGGTGACAGTGCCGGATTTGGTCTCCGAGTCGTTTGAGGCTCCCCAGGAGATGGTCACACTTTCCCCCTCGGTCATATCGGCTCCAAGAGTGAAAGATGCGGAAGAGGTGAAGTTATTCTGAGCCCCGTTTCCAATCTTATACCACGCGGAAGTGGCATTATATGCATTGGCTGTGACATTTATAACATCGCTGAACTCACCGCCATTAGGCGAGAAGCGAACGTTAGGCACCGGAGTAATATTGATGTTTTCGAGCTTTTTGGCGTTAGTGCCACCGTCATATTCAAAGAATGTATCTTCAGTGATACCGGTAATATCCCCGGTCTGAGATGAACCGTTGTTGAAGATAACGTTTACGCTGTCGAGACTGTCTACAATGAAATAATAGAAAGTCTTACCATCGACAACAGTTGATTCAGTGAGAATTTTGCCGGGCCATTCACCATTGAGTTTAACAGTCTGACCGTTATTGTCCCCCCACGCATAGAGGTGAGGTGCAGAAGGAGCAGTGACATAGATGGTGATTGTGGCGTTAGGATCCACTTTCTTGTAAGTAGCACTACCTTTAAACTCTTTTCCGGCCTCATTCTTAGCCACCCATGCTATTGTGGATCTGTCGCCATAATTCATATTCTCACCGATAGTTACCTTTTTGGTCTGACCCACTGATAAAGTCTGGGGAGCGCCATTGTCGATAGTGAAATAACCGGAAGCGGCGTTGTCGCTCAGAGTAATATCGACATCAATGGTTTCACTCTTGAAAGAACCACCGTTGGGAGTAAGAGATACATTGGGGTTTTTGATAACATCAGCCGGAGTGTAATACTCTGTAGTGCCGGGATCGGTGAATGTCACAGAGCCACCATGAGAAACAGGTGTTGTGGCATAGATGAACTTTCCGTCGACTCCGACCTTTCCACCTTTCCAATCCTTAACGAGAACACGAAGCTGACCTTTTCCGGAAGGGGCATCGACAGTGATTGACCCTCCACCTTGATAAGTCTTGCCGGTCACAAGGTCAGTGTAGGTGCCGGCAGGGACATTGGAGAAAGTGGCACCACCGTTAATAGCCACCAAAGCGTATGAATCCTTGTAAGCACGTCGGAATGCATAGCCATTTTTAGCTGTGCAGCCATCGAAGGTGTATTGACCCTTGCGGAGAGCCGGGACTGCGGCCCGAATCTGATTAAGTCGAATTATGTGTTGTGCCAGATCAGCGTTGAGTGTTTTGGCTACATTCCCCGAGGCGGTAAATTCCCCGAAGTCTGACGCCGTCACATTACCTTTAAGGTATTCGCCAAAGTAAGCTCGACCAGAATTTATAAGAGCCAATTGTGGGCCCTCGTCAATAGTCTTACCCTTTTGGAATTCTACCTCAGACCCATAATATATACAGGGGATTCCTCGGAAAGAGAACATCAGCGAAAGATTCTCAGCCCATTGTGCTGTGCCTCCGTTGAAGCGCACACCGTCATTTGGACCGGGACAATAATCGTGAGAGTCAACATAGACCACATTCCAGGAAGCATCGTTGTAATATTTATCACCCTGCTTTGCGATTTGTACCGCTTGACCCGCATTGTTGAAGTTATAGTGCATGGGGAAGTCGATGACATTTAATCCGGAAGCTTCCGAGTAATCGGGTTCGTGCCAAGCACCGTTCTGCATAAATACGTTTTGTGAATTATGGACCGTAGCAGGGTCTTTGAGACAAGTAAGCATGTTTCCGAGGGGAGAAGCGCCTTCGGGAACTACCTGATTTGCCCACCAGTCAGCGTCATATTGTTTCCACTCATTGATGAGAGACTGAGGGGATTTCCATGTGTAATAATGGCTTGAAAGGACGTGTTGGTCGCGATATACTACGCTGCCGAAGCGGGCACAACATTCTCCAAACATATAAAATGGAGCCTCTCCCTTGCGTTTGTGCTTGTATTTCTCCCCGAGTTCAACAAAGCGGGGAATAAAGGCTGCGTTGAAAGTGAGGGGTGCAATATGACCTGTAGTGTCGATTCGGAAACCGTCAACTCCCATCTCTATAAATTTGCCGTAACATTCTACGAGATATTCAACCACTGCGGGATTTTCAGTGTTGAGGTCTACACAATCTCCGGCAATCTGACCCCACCATCTGGAGGGTTCATCCCAGTTCCACTCAGTGGCGACATGGTGCCAGTAATTTTTCGTATCGAGGTTCTGACCTCCGGTGTTTTTCAGATATTTGAAACGCTCAGAGTATTGAGTTTTCCCTCCGCTGTTGGGGAGTTCCCAATATGAAGCTCCTCCTAATTTTTCCTGGTCAGGAATCAGTGCTGCTTCAATGTCGGCCTGATTGCGGATTTCATCCGAACGGTCGAAGAGGTGGCAGAAATAGTTTTCCCCGAAGTTGCCGGTATGCTGAAGCACTATGTCGAGGATAATCTTTATATCCTTGTCATGTGCAGCCTTAATAAGATCTTCAAACTTTACATCTTTCTCACTCCCCCATTCCTTCCGGCTCTCATAGCGTAGGTCGACATTGCTGAAGTCCATAGCGTGATATCCGTGATAGTCGAAACCGGAGCCATTCTGAACCACCGGAGTTATCCAGATGGCAGTAAAGCCAAGTGCCTTGATATAATCAAGCTTTTCGATTAGTCCCGCGAAGTCTCCGCGCCAACAGGGGTCATTGTTCTGAATCTGATTCTGCTGACCGTCCCAGCACAGGACATTATTCTTTGGGTCACCGTCATAGAAACGGGTCGTAATCGCGAAATAAATTGTTTCATCGCGAAAATCCGTACGGTCTCCTACAAATGTTGCGGCATTCAGCGACGTGAAAGCCGTCAATGCCAACAGAGACCCCGAAATAACTCTTTTAAAGAGATTCATAATTTGAATTGTGTAAGAATTTATTAGTTAAAATAGTTAAACTAAGGATGTAAAGTATTGTTCTCAAAACAACATCAGTCATCCATATATCCCATAAAATCCAGGTAGCATAAAAATCGATGTAAAGTTCGTAAATTTTTATTAAAATCACAAATTTAATCCTTAACCATGTGATTGCATGTGAGAAGAGGGGGTGTCGAACAAATCGACACCCCCTCTCTATCGGGTAGCATGCCATCGGCATGCAGTTATAAATTTATAACCAAGTTGTCTTATTTTACGATTTTGATTGCTTTACCATTGGCAACTTTAACGTAGATTCCGTTTACGGGTTTAGCGATTTCTACACCCTGGAGATTGAAGTAACGAGCATTTCCTTCTTCGATTTCGATACCCTCAACAGCTACGTTATTATCCTTTGCTACATCAACTTCTACGCTGATAGGTAAGTTGTAAACCTGGTCACCTTTGTAGAGGTAGAATTGTCCGCTACCCTCTTCACCGGTGGTGAATGTCATAGAATTACCCTCTTTGAGACCTGCTTCTAACATTTCCTCTTTTGTGATCCAGTATTCATCGTCAATAGCAACCTTGAACATTTGGTGGTCACCACCCATGTAGTCAGCCATATTCATGCCGATGAAGCCATCGAAACCTTCAGGAACTCCTAATGTAACGGTGATTGTATTCTCACTTGTCTTACCGCTGATTGCGATAGTGTAACCCTCTTCTTCACTGTTAGTCTGGGCAATTGTGAGACCTTCAACATTAAGGCTTACTTCAAATGCTGTGGGCAATTCAAGAGCATCTGATTTGAATTCGATAGGAGCGATGCAAGAACCGCTGGAAGTTTTGGTGTTATAGAATACTACACCTGTAACAGTATAAGTACCGGCAGGTTGTATGCCAATGCCGAATCTGTTGTCAAATTTATAAGTGTTACCATTGAAAGTACCCTCTACAATGATATTACCATCAGGAGTTTCACTTGTGAAAGTAACGTCCTTCATTACGACAACCTTAAAGGCATCTTCCTTATAATTTACAGACTCAACGATAGGATAAACTACGTCTACAGATTCAAGATTTGTTGATTCGGGAAGACCTTTCCATTCTGCTTCCATGATGTTGCTGTTAGTAGCTAACCAACCGGCGGGAATCACATCACCAACCTTATAAATGTTACCTTGAGCAGAGGTTTCTCCATCGTTCTTGGTGTTGTAGATACGTGTAGCATTACCTTCGTTGTCCATCACGTAGTTTGTAGCACCTTTAGGATAAGTAACTGTCAACGGGAAGTCGATATACACTTTATCGTTAAGAGCGGGGGCGAGTGTATTCAACTCAGTGATGTTCTTGGCAGAACCCCATACCTTTACAGTGTAGAAAACAGCGCCATCTTCATACTGCATACTTCCGGCGAAAGTAGCAATGATGTTTGCAGAGCCCTTTGCTATGAGAGTTACTGCACCATTCTCATCAACAGTAGCTACATTCTCATCAGAACTTGACCAAGAGACAGGAAGATTGTGAGGGTTGGTGAGTTCGGGGGCGGTAAATGCTTGACCGGCAACGCCTTCGCATGTTCTTTCCTTGAAAAGAAGATCATTGGCAACCTGAGAAGACCCTTCACTTGTATAGCTCAATTCTACTTTCTGGATAGTACGGGAATAGAATAAGTTATCTTCAGCAGCAGCCATCATAATTGATGCAGCAGGCTCTGAAGGAGTATATGTAAAAGTTACAAGTTGAGCTGCTGTACCGATATTATCTACTTTGGTACATTCAAGAGTTGTTCCGTTAAAGCTGTATGAAGCCGTTGTTGAAGTTGTACTGAGTGTAGAACCTGCTACATAAACAACAATCTTGTCGATTTTACCATTAGGAACGGAGAATGTAATTTCAGGATGTGTTTGTGTTGTAGCTCCGTATCCCCCAAGCCATGTCAAGCCATTGTAACTGGGGTTAGCTCCGGAAGTACCAGTACAGTGTACCAATGCAAAACCACCTTTGTAATTAGCTACATCATCTGTTGCATGACAATTGATATTTACATTGTTAACTGTAAAATCCAAATCCGTGGAAAATGTTACTGTAGAACTTGATACTGACGGAACAGTCTGACGTGTTAAGTCCCCAATGTTACCTGTACCTGTGAAGTCAAGAGTAACATCTTTTGCCTGAAGCCCCATTGTTGCAGCTGCGGCAAATAAGAAAAGTAATGTTTTCTTCATGTCTGTTAGAATTTATGTTAATAAATAGTTGTATTTTTCTGATTCTGATTCACATTGCTGATTTTTCTCGATGAGAATGGAGAAGATTGCCCCAAAGTTAAATATTTATTTTTATTTACCAAAGAAAATTAAAAAAATAGTAAAAAATATTGATAAACACTTAAAAACATTATATAAACATTAAATAATCTGATCTATTTTAGGGATTTTATCTCTTCAATAAGCCTGATATACTGTCCGGCTACTGACTGATAGGAGAAATTTTTGTTTACAGATTCATACATTTTTTTGTGAATGTCTCCGGATTGAGTCAGTCCCCAGAATATCCCGTCGGCTATATTCTTCGCACGTAAATCTGAATCGGATTCCCATGCAGCAATATATCCTGTGGATTTATGTTCAATTATGTCACGCTGTCCACCACGGTCAAAACTTACCGGAATGGCACCGAAAGCCTGTCCCTCTACCAATGTTCCCGGAAGGGTCTCATATAATGAAGTGCTTACCACAACATCACTCTGTTCATAGATTTTACGAATCTCTTCCGAATTCGTGATTATCCCGCAATGACGGTGCGGATATACTATCTCCTGAAATAATTCCGGATTTTTTATACTTCCGAAAGTCACAATCTCAACGGAGTTTCCCAATTCGGGGTAATCCTCCTTAAGGAATTGCAAGGATTTTATAAATGTATGGAAATCCTTAATCGGGTCATCTATTCTTGCCGCTCCGAAGAGTATGATTCTTTTCCCGGATAACTCACTCGATTTCTCACCCCTGGATACGGGATTTATGGGGAGAGGGAACGGATTGGGGATAACGTTAACTTTTGAATTACGGAAAAGGGGAGAGGTTGCCGCTTTTTCTTTGAGCCAGTTGCTTACAGCCACAAACCGTATCCCCGATGAGGGAAATAATTCTGATTTCTTATTGAAAACTTTCCATGATAGATCATGGCTCCGCGACCCTTTACCTAAAAATCTGCAGTTATGGCAATGTCTTTCGTAAGCATGACAATCTCCTGAATGATGGCAGATACCCGTGAAACACCACATATCGTGCATGGTCCATATAACAGGTTTCCCTGTTTCTACCAGTTGGTGTAACCCTTTAAAGGATAATATCCCCTGATTTACCCAGTTTAGAAGTATTGCATCAGAACTTTTCACAAGAGGGTGGGAAGCAATGTCGATGCCATCGGAAGCTATATCAACTTTAAAGAGATTTTTCCTGTCAAATCCGTTGTTAAGGAAGATTCTCAACCTCTCGGCGATAAATGTTTCTTTCAAACGCCAGGAGGGTGCGATATATTCTACATATTCCGAATCTTTCAGTTTTTCAGCAACGAGCATACGGGCGTCAACCCCTGCGCCGCGCAATGCCTCCATCAACCTATAGCTGACCACAGCCGCTCCTCCTGTGGAGTCGGACTTATTAATTATGACAACTCTCATTTCCAATTACTCACTATTCACTCTCTCAAACGTGTCAAATGTATAATCCCCCTCTTGACCCGGTTCGCTCCGGGTCAATCTCCATTCCGTTTCATCAATGACAGGGAAGAAAGTGTCGGCATCCTTACAACCTTCTTTAAGGAGAGTAAGATGTAAAATATCAGCGTAAGGAAATGCCTGACGATAAATCTCTCCACCTCCGATGATGAAAATCCTGGCATCGGGAGCCTTCTTTTCCGCAATTTCCAGAGCCTCCGCCAGGGAGGAAGCCCTGAACGCACTCTGAGGATTGAAATCGGGATTGCGGCTGATAATGATGTTTACGCGTCCGGGCAGGGGCTTCCGGGGAAGGGAATCCCAGGTTTTCCTACCCATAATTACTGTTCCACCCATGGTGACGGTTTTGAACCGGCGCAAATCTTCCGGAAGATGTTTAATGAGATCTCCTTTGCGACCGATGGAATTATCGTTCCCTACGACAGCTATGATTTCAAGTTTTTTTTTCATACAGACACTTCTCCTTTAATCGCCGGATGAGGATTATAATCTTCGAGTCGGAAATCCTCATATCTGAAATCAAAAATATCCTTAACTTCCGGATTTAAATACATCTTTGGAAGAGTGCGCGGTTCGCGTCTCAATTGCTCTTTAACCTGCTCCAGATGATTGGTATATATGTGAAGATCTCCGAAAGTGTGGATAAATTCTCCCGGTTCAAGTCCGCACACCTGTGCCATCATCATAGTGAGCAGCGAATAGCTTGCTATATTGAATGGCACTCCAAGGAAACTGTCTGCACTCCGCTGATATAGCTGGAGTGAGAGTTTCCCATCAGCTACATAGAATTGGAACAGGAGATGACAGGGGGGAAGATTCATGTTGTCGAGGTCAGCGACATTCCAGGCGCTGACAATAATCCTGCGAGAGTCAGGATTATTGCGTATATCCTCAACCGCGCGTGAAATCTGGTCGATGAATCCACCTTCATAATCGCGCCATGAACGCCATTGATAACCGTAGATATTACCTAATGAGCCATCGGGATCCGCCCATTCATTCCATATCCTCACCCCATGCTCCTGAAGATAGTGAACGTTGGTATTTCCGTCAAGAAACCATAACAGTTCATATATTATACTTTTGAGATGCACTTTTTTTGTAGTAAGCAGGGGGAATCCCTCCGACAGGTCGAAGCGCATCTGATAGCCAAAGGTGGAGATGGTGCCCGTACCGGTGCGGTCTTCTTTCCTATGACCATGTGTTAGTACGTGATTTAAAAGGTCGATGTATTGTTTCATATCTGGTGTGGTGAAAATGGTTAATAGAGGAGTTTGAAATGGTTTGAGTTATACCCGGGTCATATCTTGGTCCGTTTGCGCAAGAGTGGAGTATTGAAACGGATATTTGGGTTAATCTGATAGTGTATGGCATCATCGTCACAGACATGCAGACAATCGAAACAGCGAATACATCTGGAATTATCCACATATCGGCTTACGACCTTTATGCACTGTGAGGGACATACCTCTTCGCATTTAAAGCAGTTTGTACACTTATCGGGATTAATATCGATATGCATCAGGGTTTTCCCATCAAGGCTCCCCATGGCAGTGCCGATGGGGCATATTGTGGTGCAGAAGAATCTCCCTTTGAAATAGCTTAGAGCTATGAGAATAATCAGGGTTATAACACCTGTGGTGATTCCTCCTGCCACACCGAAGGCGAGGGTTGCCCAAGTCCCGGCAACCGCATTCCTGTTTACAACTGATGCAATATTCTCCATTATATGCCAAGGCTCAATTAGAAAGCCTACCACGGCTGCTCCGGGGAGAAGGACTGAGCAGGCAATGTAGCAGAAAAGAATATTGTATCGTACTTTCCGGGGATGACGGTAACGGAATTTTTTTTGTGGCGAGGTCTTTCTGCGAAGCCAAATTCCACAGTCAGTGAGAGTGCCTACGGGGCAAACCGTGGAGCAGTAGACTCTTCCGAGGAGAAAGGTAGCAATCAACCAGAAGATAGATGCTCCGATAGTTGCAGCCAGTGCGGAGGGGATAATCTGCGAATATTTTGAGATAGGCGCGAGGGGATGCACACCCTCGCCTATAAATAGATAGGCGAGGGTAGCCACAAAAAAGATGGTGGCCAGAAAAATTCTTATAGTGCGCAGATTTCTCATGGCTACAAAGATAATAAAAATCAGCGAATTTCAATTCGCTGATTAAATAGGGTTGGGAGGGTCTTTAGGGACTTTAAGGTCTTTAAGGACTTTAGGGACTTTAAGGACTTTAAGGACTTTAGGGACTTTAGGGACTTTAGGGACTTTAAGGTCTTTAGGGACTTTAAGGACTTTAGGGACTTTAGGGACTTTAGGGACTTTAAGGTCTTTAAGGTCGGGAGGGTCGGGAGGGTCGGTAAATAAAATTTAGCGGCGTTTGTTTTGCTTCTGTTGTTCCTTGAGCATCTGCTGCTGTTGACGCTGCATCTCTTCAAGCCGGGCCATGAAGCCGCTTTTTTTCTTCGGCTTTTTGGCGTTTTCAGCCATAGCTTTACGAACATCCTCCTCTTTAATGAAATGGCGGACTGCGTAAGTCTGAATGATGGTGATTAAGAGCGACAGGAAGTAGTAATAGCTCAGACCGGCAGCGTAGTTGTTGAAGAATACAAGGAAGAATACCGGCATGAGATACATCATCCATTTCATCCCCGGCATCTGACCTGGAGTGTTTTGGGTGTTGATGTAGGTATAGATGATATTGGTGGCTGTCATCAAAAGACAGAACAGTGATATATGATTTCCGAAATATTCAGTTACCAAGGGAATATTACCGCTCCAGGAGATTATCGCATCCGGCGCCGAGAGATCGTGTGCCCAAAGGAAGCTCTGACCGCGTAGTTCGATGCAGGAGGGGAAGAAACTGAACATGGCGAAAAGTATCGGCATCTGCAGCAACATCGGCAGACATCCTGACATGGGACTTGCACCTGCCTTTGAGTAAAGTGCCATTGTTTTCTGTTGACGAATCATGGCATTGTCATTGCCGGGATATTTCTCATTAATCTCCTTGATATCCGGAGCCAGGATTCGCATTTTTGCCTGACTCTTATAACTCTTATATGTGAGGGGGAAGAGAATGAGTTTAATAAATATAGTCAGCAAAAGAATAATAATGCCATAGTTGGAGATGAATGAGCCCAGGAAGTCGAACACCGGGATGATGATAAGGGTGTTTATCCATCGGAAAAGGCTCCAGCCCAACGGAATAAGTCGGGTGAGGTTAAGATTCTCATCCACGTCCGGAACATGACGGTCTAACGAAGATAGCAAGGGATAGGAGTTTGGACCTATAAAGAGGGAGAAGCTTACCGGGTTAGGGTTGTTCCAGTCATAATCATTGATTGTGGCATGAGTTGTGAAACGCTTAAGGAAATTTGACCCTTTTAGCACCTGGGATTCAAAGTCGGCATTGGTGAAGGGTCTGTCAGCAATCATGACAGTTGAAAAGAACTGGTTTTTAAAAGCTATCCAACGGATTTTAGCCTGTCGTTCTTCAGAGTCAGTCTTACTTTCTGAAAGGTTCTCCACGGAGCCACCGGCAAATTTGTAGAACAGCCCTGATTGGCGCTCTTCAAACATCCTGCCCTTTTCCTGGCGTTGCAGGTCTTGAGTCCAGTTAAGACCGAGAATACGGTTATTACTCTTCACTACCTGCGGCATATTCTTCTGAATCACCTTTACCCCTATCAGGTAGGACTCCCCTTTGGGAAGGGTGTATTCAAATCCCCAATAAGTGTCGGGTGCCATCTCCAATATCATTCGTACTGTAGTGTCGTTGACCTGTATAGGCTTGAAGTAAAGGTCAGCGGTCTCTACTGACTGGGGAAGAGGTATTTCAAAATTAAAGAGGTTGGATTTACCTTCGAAGATTACTACCTTTTTACGAGTCTTTTTGGATTCGTCGGGATTATATTCAGTGTCATATTTCTTCAGCTCCGCACGTGAGATGGAACCCGATTTGGAACTCAGGTTAAGGGAAAGGACATCATTTTCAAGGTGTAACACCTTATTGGAGCCTGTGAGGAAAGCTGCGAACTTCCCATATTTTCCCATATTTGTTGAGAATGACCTTATGGCGTCGATAGCTTCACGTTGTTCGGCTGCAGACATTTTCTGCAGATTTGCGGTGGAGATATCTTTCCAATCTAAATTTTTACCGTTAACCTTGACAGTTCCTGATATAGAATCGCCACAAAGAGTGAGGTTTACGATAGAATCCCGGATAGCCATGGCAGGTTCCCCATCGGCGAGGGCTACATTCCGGCCATTCTCCAAAATGTTATTCCGGAGCCAATCCATCTCTTGTGCAGATAAAGAATCTGTTCCTAAGGGGACAACACTTTCAGTAGTGTCCGGATTGTCGTTATTGTTGTCAGCCTTGCGCTCCTCTTTTGGGGAGAGCCACATAAATCCGAAAAACACGAGCGCCATCAGGATAAGCCCGTAAATGGTATTTTTATCCATTTTTACTTAGTTTGCTTATTGTTTTTTTCTTCGCCATATTTTATGGCAGCCTTTATAAAGGAGATGAATATTGGGTTTGGACTCAACACTGTTGAGCGATATTCGGGATGATATTGTGTTCCTATGAACCAACGTTTTTCGGGAATTTCCACTACTTCCACCAGATGAGTGTCGGGATTTTCACCTACACACCTCATGCCGTTACGCTCAAAGAGGTCGCGGTAATCACTGTTGAATTCAAATCTATGACGATGGCGCTCTCTGACCGTAGTTGCCCCGTATGCTTCGGCAGCTTTTGAATCGGGAGCCAAAATACAGTCGTAAGCCCCCAGACGCATTGTCCCGCCCATGTTGGAGACGCTCTTCTGCTCCTCCATCAGGTCGATTACATTGTGAGGTGTCTTATGATCCATTTCAGTAGAGTTGGCATCTGCCAGTCCGAGGACATTGCGGGCAAATTCAATCACCATACATTGCATGCCGAGACATATTCCGAATGTAGGGATGTCATGCTCGCGACACCACTTCAGCGCCACAAATTTCCCCTCGATGCCACGCTGTCCGAACCCCGGAGCTATTACCACGCCATCCATATCTTTCAGCAGTTCCTCCACGTTCCCTTCATTCACTTTTTCGGAATGGATGGTGACATATTCCAGTTTACGGTCGCAATAGGTGGCTGCCTGTATGAGGGATTCGTTGATTGATTTGTAAGCATCCTGAAGTTCGGCATATTTCCCTACTAAGCCGATTCTTACCGTTTTTTCGGCATTTTTCAGTTTATGGAGGAAGGTGTTCCATTGTTCAAGGTCGGGAGTATCACCCTCTTCAGCCACCACATCCATCTTCTTGAGGACAATCCCGTCAAGATTCTGGGCATGCATCATCAGAGGCACTTCATAGATTGTCGGTGCGTCGAGACTTTGAATCACAGCTTCCGGGGAGACGTTGCAGAAATTGGCAACCTTGCGGCGCATGGCAGCGGGAATGTCTTTCTCTGTGCGTAGCACGAGGATATCGGGTTGAATTCCGATTTGCTGCAATTGCTTTACAGAATGTTGTGTTGGCTTGGTCTTAAGTTCCTTTGCTGCTTTAAGATAAGGAACGTATGTGAGATGCACCACCAACGAGTCTTTCCCTAATTCCCAACGGAGCTGACGCACAGCTTCCAGAAAGGGTGTGGATTCTATATCTCCTACCGTTCCACCAATTTCAGTTATGACGAAATCAAACTTTCCGGTGTTCCCGAGAATTTTGACATTTCTCTTAATCTCGTCTGTGATGTGGGGTATGATCTGAACCGTCTTGCCAAGATAGTCCCCTTTACGCTCTTTATCGATGACACTCTGGTAAATCCTGCCGGTGGTGACATTATTGGCACGTGTGGTCTCAATATTGGTGAAGCGCTCATAGTGACCCAGATCCAGGTCAGCTTCATGACCGTCAACAGTGACATAACATTCCCCGTGTTCGTAGGGGTTAAGAGTCCCGGGGTCAATATTGATATATGGATCGAATTTCTGAATAGTCACCCGATAGCCGCGTGAAAGAAGCAAGCGTGCCAGGGAAGAGGCAATAATCCCTTTCCCTAACGAGGAAACAACGCCTCCGGTAACGAAGATATATTTTGTGTTCATCGAATGAAAGATTATCGTTTCAAAGAGGAATGGAACAGAAAGGTCCGCTATTTCTCTTTTAAAGTGCAAAATTAACTAAAAAAATCTTACTCCCAAAATGTTATTCCACTCAACGATTTTAACTCGGATATGTTATAATTTTAAAGTAGTGTTATTGTGTATAATTTTTTTAAAATTACTAAATTTGCTAAAAATCTTGTTATATGAAATTATCTGTTAAGGTTACGATAATGTTAATTTTCACCCTCCTTATAGGAGCCGGTGCGCTGAATGTTGATGCAAAAAAGAATAAGCAGGAGGGTAAAGCCCGTTTGAAATTTACTGAGAACGTTTATGATTTCGGTAAAATCTCCGAGGATGGAGGGATGGTGTCTCATGAATTTGAGTTTATAAATATCGGTAATGAGAATCTTATAATAATTGATGCAACTGCACAATGTGGATGCACCCGTCCATCTTTCACCACTAATCCCATAGCTCCGGGGAAGAAAGGGAAAATAAAAGTCACTTATAATCCCAAGGGACGTCCGGGGTCGTTCAATAAGGATGTTACAGTTCGTACGAACGGAGACCCGAAGAAGGTGACTGTCAAGATTAAAGGTAATGTAAAGGAATAAAAAGAGGAGATGAGGGGTCGGGGAAATATCAGTAGTCGTGTCTTATTCATGCTTGCAATTTTTGTGTCGGTGTGTGCTCTGTCATCCATGGCAGAGATTGAGCTGATTCCCGGGGAGTATGATTTCGGTCTGATGCGTGAGGAGGAGGGAACGCGCACAGGGAAGACACTGTTGGTCAATAAAGGGAATGAAACGATATCTATCCGTCAGGTTCGACCCTCATGCGGGTGTACTGATTCAGATTTTTATGACGGAGAGATAGCGCCCGGAGACACGGCGTGGGTGAGTTTTACGTATAATCCATCGGGTCGTCCGGGAGCATTCAGGAAAACTGTAAGGGTAATATTGAACCCTGACGGAGATAAGGAGGTGATAGTGATAAAGGGGACTGTGCTGGGCACAGATGAATCCCTTGACCGACATTATCCGGCGGTTTTCGGCAAGTTGCGTCTTACAGAGCCGGCAGTGCTTTTCGGAGAGCTGAGAATGGGAACTTCACGTCACTATTTTGTGAGAGGATATAATCAGAGTCCGGATACAATCTATCCGTGTCTTTTGTCGGGTAATAAGGAATTGGAAACAGAGGTTGTTCCCTCGGCAATCCCTCCGGGGGAGGTTGCGACCTTGAGCTTTTACCTCAGGGCACAGGAGATTGACAGACCCGGAGATAAGAAATATATTGTAGAACTTATTCCGGATAGTCTTAATCCGGAGAATAAATATAATCTGGAGGTAATGGCCAGGATACTTCCTGCCAGAGATTCCATAGAGAAAAAAAGAACGACTAACGAATAATCAAAAAGAGAAAGATGGAGCATCCTGAAAACGATAAAGCATATAAAGGGTTGACGGTAAATTCCGGAGTTACATCCCAACCGACGGTAAATCCTTATCGTCGTCCGAGAGCCACACGTCGACCGCAACTCACAGCTTCGGAATATGTCGAGGGCATTTTGAAAGGTAATGTAAGTATATTAGGCCAGGCAGTAACTTTGGTAGAGAGTCTTGCTGACCATCATCAGGCATTGGCTCAGGAGGTGATAGAGAAGTGTCTTCCCTATTCCGGTAATTCACGCCGAATAGGGATTACGGGTGTTCCCGGAGCCGGGAAGTCGACATCAATTGATGTTTTCGGGCTGCATGTGATACGGCAGGGTCATAAACTGGCGGTTCTTGCCATTGATCCCAGTTCAGAGAGAAGTCGCGGCAGTATTCTCGGAGACAAGACCCGAATGGAGAAACTTGCTTTGGAGAAGGATGCATTTATACGTCCTTCACCCTCCGCCGGTTCTCTTGGTGGAGTGGCACGCAAGACGCGCGAGACGATAGTGCTGTGTGAAGCTGCCGGTTATGATACAATTTTTGTCGAGACGGTGGGAGTAGGTCAGAGTGAGACTGCAGTACATTCGATGGTAGACTTCTTCCTGTTGATTCAGCTTGCCGGAACGGGAGATGAATTGCAGGGTATCAAGCGCGGCATTATGGAGATGGCAGACGGCATAGTGATAAATAAGGCGGATGGGGATAATGTAGACAGAGCTAATCTGGCGGCAGCCCAATTCCGAAACGCCCTCCATCTTTTCCCCCCCACACCCAGCAAATGGCGTCCGGAAGTGTTGACATACAGCGGTTATTATGAACTTGGTATCGACAAAGTGTGGGATATGATAGACAGATATTTCGAGTATGTCAAAAAGACAGGTTATTTTGAGAAGAAGCGCAATGAGCAGGCAAAATATTGGATGTTTGAGACAATAAACGAGAATCTCCGTAATAACTTCTATAATACACCAGAGGTCAGGGCTTTGTTGGAACAAAAGGAGATGAGGGTGCTAAATAATGAGCAGTCATCTTTCACAGCTGCCAAGGATGTGCTCGATTATTATTTTTCATTTCTAAAAGAGCAATAAAAGCCTGCATAATCTTAATTTTATAATACTATGAATAAGTTAGCAACTATAGTAAGCCGTCAGGCGGAGAAGTATGGCGATAGAGAGGCCTATCGGTTTTGCTGGCGCAAGGATGGGGAATGGCTTTCCACAAGCTGGAACGAATTTGATGTTCAGGTTCAGATTGCAGGTTATTCCTTGGCAATGCTCGGACTTTTGGAGAAGGATAATATTGCCATTTGTTCACCTAACACACCTCAGATTATCATTACTGAACTGGGTGCGTTCAGAAACCGCGTGGCAGCAGTACCATTATATGCCAACAGTTCTCAGTCACAATTCGACTTCATAGTGGAGAATGCCGATGCTAAAATCCTCTTCATAGGAGACAGACATCAGTATGATCTGGCTTACAATTATTGGAAGAATCATTCCAATGTGACACGCATTGTGATATTTAAGAATGATGAACTTACTCTTCACGAAGATGATACAGTATCAATCTTCTGGGATGATTTTGTCCGCTTGGGGATGAACGCTCCCGATGAGATACGCCGGGAAGTTACAGCGCGTATGGACCGGGGATTGCCTGAAGATATGGCGACTCTGATTTATACTTCCGGCACAACCGGTGAACCTAAAGGAGTGTCAATCACCCATTCCAATTATGATGCTGCTATTGAGGCCCATCTGCGATTGCTGAAGAGTGTTAAGCCGGGAGAACTCTCCATGACATTTCTTCCTATGAGTCATATTCTGGAAAAGGCATGGTGTTTTTATTGTGTCACCAAGGGGGTTACGATAGCTTATAATTATGATCCGCGTGTGATATCGGATACCATTCATACGGTGCATCCGAATCTTATGTGTTGTGTGCCGCGATTTTGGGAGAAGGTTTATGCCGGAGTCCGGGAGAAGATAGCGGGTATGTCAAAATTCCAGCAGATTCTGATTTCGCGGGCCATACGTTGTGGATATAAACGAAATCTGGTGTATAAACGAGAGGGGAGGAAAGTGCCCGGATTATTGGAAAAGGAGTACCGGTTCTGGGATAAGAGGATATTTTCCAAGTTGAAGCATGCTATCGGCATACCGAATCCGAACATGTTTCCGACAGCCGGCGCTCCTCTGAGCGACCGTATATGTGAGTTCTTACGTTCTGTAGGTATTGAAGTAGTAATCGGGTATGGACTGAGTGAGACAACAGCCACCGTTACGTGTTTCCCGTCGGTAGGGTATGAGATAGGGACTGTAGGTGTACCTCTTCCGGAAGTTAAGGTTAAGATAGATGAGAACGGAGAGATTCTTGTGAAGGGAGCGACAGTTACGCCGGGCTATTATCGTAATCCGAAGGCCAATGAGGAGAGCTTCACCTCTGACGGATGGTTCAGAACCGGTGATGCCGGATATTTCAACGAATCGGGAGCCTTGGTGCTCAAGGAGAGAGTGAAGGATCTCTTCAAGACTTCTAACGGGAAGTATATAGCTCCGCAGATGCTGGAAAGTCGCCTTGCCGAGAATAAATATATCGATGAAGCGGCAGTAATAGGAGACCGGAGGAAATTTGTTACAGCGTTGGTGGTTCCGAATTTCTCACAGTTGCGACGTTGGGCGCAGGAGCATGGCATACCAGCAGCGGATTCCAGGGAGTTGATTGGGAATGAGAAGGTTTATCGCTTTATGATGGCGCAGATTGAGGATGTGCAAAAGGATGTGGCATCATACGAAAAGATTAAGCGAATCGCACTCTTGCCACACCATTTCTCAATAATGAACGGCGAGGTTACAAATACGATGAAGGTTCGTCGAAATGTTGTCGCAAAGCGTTATAACGAGGAGATAGAAAGACTATATTCTCCCGATTTTCCATATACAGATAAATAATAAAACAGAAAAAATATAAATTATGAATACAATACTAAAGAGAACATTGATGCTGCTTACAGGGGCGGCATTACTGGCCCTTCCAATGGGAGCAGATGCAAAATCCAAAAAGAAAAGTCCTCAGCCACTGCCACCGGCATCTGCACCGGCGCCGGACTGGATGGATAATGCTGTAATTTATGAAGTTAATTTGCGTCAGGGTACTCCGGAACGTAATTTAAGAGGTATGCAAAAGGAACTTCCGCGACTTAAGGATCTGGGTGTGGATATTCTTTGGCTTATGCCTGTTCATCCTATAAGTGTTGAGAACCGAAAAGGCAGTCTCGGGTCATATTACGCAGTACAGGATTATAAGAAAGTAAATCCTGAATTCGGAACTCTTGAAGATCTTAAGGAGTTTGTCAGAACCGCTCACTCTTTAGGGATGAAGGTGATTTTAGATGAAGTGTGTAACCATACCGGTGCTGACAACCCGTGGGTAAAGGAACACCCTGAGTATTATGCACGAGACAAGAAGGGAAATTTTATCTCACCCTTTGATTGGACAGATGTCTATAAGTTAGATTATTCAAACCCTGCCACGCGAGCAGCGATGACCGATGCTCTGAAATTCTGGATTGAGGAAGCAGATATTGACGGTTACAGATGTGACGTGGCAGGAGAGGTTCCTACCTCTTATTGGAATGAGGCCATTCCACAGTTGAGAGCCATTAAGCCAATTTTTATGCTTGCAGAGGCATCTCAGCCGGATTTGCTTGTAAGTGCGTTCAATGCTGACTATGCATGGCCGATGAAGGATCTGTTTAATGCAATTGCCGCTTCGAATGGAGTGAATAATTATGCCGTGGAAAAGGGTCAGAATCTTCCTGAGAAATCGGCGGCTGATATTTTCCGGCTTATTGAACAGCAGAGAAAGGAATATCCGGCGGGTGCCATCCACATGAATATGATTACCAATCATGATCTGAACTCATGGGAGGGAACTGAGTTTGACCGATACAGCAAGGGAGTCGGAGCTTTTGCAGTACTGAGCTACACACTTCCCGGTATGCCGATGCTTTATACAGGTCAGGAGGTTGGATTCAATCATCCTTTTGAATTCTTTGAACATGATAATGTCACTCCTGATTATTCACGCAATGCGTTTACTACATTCTATGAGATGCTTAACTCACTGAAACATTCGCATGCGGCACTAAACGCCACAAATCCTGCCGGAGAAATGATTCAGTGGGAGACTATCAATCCTGATGTTGTGGCTTTCACCCGCACGGCTCCGAATGATAAGGTGACTGTTATTGTGAATCTTTCGGATAAGGAAACACAAATAACTTTCCCGGATCTGGCACCCTCGGCTGATTCAATGGTAAATTATTTCACAGGGGCTCCTGGAGCTATTCCCGAATTCCTCGGTCCTTGGGAATTTGTGGTTCTCACTTCTATCTGAAAGGAGGAAGCTTAAATAGCTTTCAAAGCTAAGACATAGTTGACCAAGCCTTTATATTAAAAGACTGCAGATGAAAAATATCTTATTAAAGATGCTGACAGCCGGTGTTGTAATGACTCCGACTGCCGGCATTGCTTCTTCTCCTTTTTTGAATAATTCAGAGGATGCCAAAAGTGTGTTAAAGCAGAATTCACCCGTTGCCATAAATGCGGCACCGGATTTCCTTATTTTCGGTAAGGAGGATAAATTCTATTTTGGTGTTGGGGGTTCAGTCATAGTAACTGCCAATTTTGACATGGGACACCCTATTGATAATCCGAATGAATTTATAACGGCTGATATCCCGATGGGTAAGATGAATGGTAACGGAGGTTCTTTCGGATTTTCCGCGCAGCAATCTCAGTTGTATATTAATATGGTGGCTCTCCCCGAATCGCCTGACCGGGTTGGTGGATTTGTGGGGATTAATTTCCTGGGTAATAACTATCTTCCTATATTGGAATATGCCTATATCCGTTGGCGTGGGTTGCAGGCGGGATATGATTATAATCTCTTTTCGGATTCCGAGGCAATCCCACCCTCAGTAGATTATGAAGGAGCAAATGCTATAACGGCCCAGGGGACAGCAGGAGTTAGATATTCTTTCGGTTTTGGTAAAAATAAAGACTGGGAATTGCAGGCGGGTGCGGAATTGCCGGTAGTCTCTGCAACTGAAGCTATGCTTAAGGGGATAGATATTACAGAGAGTGTGACGCAACGGGTTCCCGATATACCGGTTGCCCTAAAGTATAGTTGGGGAGACGGGGGACATGTACGTCTCTCGGGAGTTTTAAGGAATCTTTATTCGAGAAATCTTTTATTGCATAAGAATATCGACAGGTTAGGATGGGGTGTACAATTGTCGGCATCCGCAGAGATTTTACCCGGTCTTACCGGTTATACCCAGCTGGTCTATGGTAAAGGAATAGCGAGCTATATTCAGGATTTGTCCGGTTTGGGTCTGGATATGGTGCCTACCGTTGAGGGAAGAAGTCTTACAACCGTGAAATGTTGGGGAGCATATGGTGCGTTGCAATATGCTTTCAATGATAAATTTTCGGTAGTAGGGACTTATTCTCAGGTGAGAGGATATCCCGGGTCTTACTCCGGCGGAAGTGAGGTATATGACATTCAATATCGCTATGCACAATACGCAGCGGGCTCACTATTCTATAATATTACTTCTAATTTAACGGGAGGTTTGGAATATATTTGGGGTCGACGCGTGGATTGCAATGGTGAAAAGGGAGCATCTACGCGCTTGCAAGCTTCTCTGAATTTTTCTTTCTGACATTAACAATAATATACGGATGAAGGTGGAGGATATCAATCCCACAAAATCAGGCTATTGAATACCTTTCTTAATCAATATAAAATTTCAGGTTCTTGATTATATTGCAAAAGATGAGTGCGGCTTTATCCCGTTAAAATAGATAAACGCTTGTAAGTAATAAGCTTACAAGCGTTTGTTTAAATATCGGTCGGGGTGACAAGACTCGAACTTGCGACCCCCTGCTCCCAAAGCAGGTGCGCTACCAACTGCGCCACGCCCCGATTTGCGTTGCAAAGTTAGTAAAAAAATCGATATCTCCCACTTTTATTTCAAAAAAAAAATTCTATCGGCTCGTAAGTTTGGGAGTTTTATATCGAATCGTTATCTTTGCCATATCGAACTATTCTATATACCATGAAAACCTTGGATAACACTATCGGATCTTCAGAAAAGATTTCTGAACAGGATCGGCGTATGCTCGAACTGCTTAGCCAGAACTTCAGAGATCTTTCGGCTGCCGCAACAGAAATCATCAATCTTGAAGCTATTCTTAACCTCCCTAAGGGTACAGAGCATTTCGTGGCGGATATTCATGGGGAATTTGAGGCGTTTTCTCATATTCTCCGGAATGCTTCGGGAAATATCAAACGTAAGGTATCAGAAATTTTTGCTCAGTCTCTAAGCGAAGAGGATATAAAGCAACTTTGCACATTAATCTATTACCCGGCACGAAAACTGGCTCTTATCCGTCAGGAACAGGAAGACAGGGATAATTTCTATCATATCACCCTGCATCGTCTGGTGAAGGTGCTTCAGGATGTCTCTTCCAAGTATACGCGTTCGAAGGTAAGGAAATCACTCCCTCCCGAATTTGCATATATCATTGAGGAGCTGTTGCATGAGAAGCCATCAGATGCTAATAAATTACATTATTATAATCGAATCGTTGAGACTATTATTTCTACCGGGCAAGCAGACCATTTCATAAAGGCAATCTGCAGGGTGATACAACGACTGAGTATCGATCAACTCCATATCCTTGGCGATATATATGATAGAGGACCGGGTGCCCATCTGATTCTTGATGCGCTGGACCATTATAAGGATTTCGATATTCAGTGGGGAAATCACGATGCCCTGTGGATGGGAGCGGCTGCAGGAAATGAAGCGTGCATAGCAAGTGTTATCCGTATATGTCTGCGCTATGATAATATGGCAACTCTGGAGGATGGTTATGGAATAAATCTGGTTCCGTTGGTCACTTTCGCCATGGAAGCATACGCTGATGACCCTTGCACTCTCTTTGAGCCTAAAGCCGGGAGCGCCGAAACTCCTCTATCGATAAAGAGCCGCAGACTCACAGCCAAAATGCAGAAGGCGATGGCGGTGATTCAGTTTAAACTGGAGGCTGCATTGATTCGCCGACACCCGGAGTGGAAAATGGACGACCGTATACTGTTGGAAAAAATTGATTATGAAAATGGCACCGTTAAGGTGGATGAGGGTGAATATGAACTACTGGATAAGTATTTCCCAACAATAGATCCGAAAGATCCTACGCGTCTCACAGAGGAGGAGACTGAGCTGATGGAGAAACTGGTCCATTCTTTTAGTGTGAGTGACAAACTTAAGAAACATATAGGACTCTTCCTGTCTCATGGCAGTATGTACACCATCTGCAATTCCAATCTCCTTTTCCATGCCGCTGTTCCTTTGAATGAGGATGGTACTCTCAAGGAAGTGACAATTGAAGGGGAAAGATTGAAGGGAAGGGAGCTTCTCAATCATGTCGATAGCCTTATGCGTGCAGCCTTTAATCCGGAGACACCGGACGAAGAGCGTCAAAGGGCTTCCGATTTATATTTCTACTGGTGGTGCGGACCGGATTCTCCTCTTTTCGACAAGAGTAAAATGGCAACATTCGAGAGATATTTTTTAACAGAAAAGGAGCCCCGTCATGAAGAGAAGGGATATTATTATCATCTGAGGGTAAACGAGGAAGTTTGTGACAGAATCCTTGATAACTTCGGAGTAACCGGAACTCACCGTCATATAATCAACGGTCATGTGCCGGTTAAGGCAGGAAAGGGTGAGAGCCCGATTAAAGCTAATGGCAAGTTGATGGTGATAGATGGTGGTTTCTCAAAGGCCTATCATGACACAACCGGTATTGCCGGTTATACTTTGGTTTATCATTCACGTGGGTTCCAGCTCGTTCAGCACGAACCTTTCACTTCTGCCGAAGAGGCGGTGCTGAATGGTACGGATATTGCTTCGACTACATATATTGTTGAGGTGAATAACAGTGGACTTAGAGTGCGTGATACCGATAAAGGAGAGGAGCTGCAGGGACAGATTGATGAGCTTAAGCAACTTCTTCATGCATACCGACAAGGAATAGTGAAGGAAAGGAAATAAACCAAGAGGGTGTGTCAAAATAGGCACATCCTCTTTTTTACGCCGCTGAGGTTTCAAT
>CAZDWB010000002.1:0-123093 GCA_964509225.1 uncultured Sangeribacter sp. | reverse complement strand
CCGATGGTTATATCAACTATATGAAGGGTGCTAACATCGCCGGCTTCATGAAGGTTGCTGACGCTATGATGGGTCAGGGAATCATCTGATAATTGAATTATATTTTTCAATATACAGAGAGTGTGTCGGGTTTCGGCACACTCTTTTTCGTATAGGAAGAAAAAGATATTGATGTTACAGGAAGTTGTGTTATTATAAAAAAATTTGTAATTTTGCATTGCTGAATCCATAGCAGAGCATAACAGCTTCAAAAGGGAATCATAACGCCGCAATAGCTCAGTCGGTAGAGCATTTCATTCGTAACGAAAAGGTCGTGGGTTCGAGTCCCACTCGCGGCTCTGAAAACGTCAATTTACTCATATATGATGAAAAAAGAAATTAAGACAACAAAAGCTCCCGGAGCAATCGGTCCTTACAGTCAGGCAGTGCAGACCGGTAATTTAATTTTTGTAAGCGGTCAGCTTCCCATAAATGCCGAGACAGGTGAAATGCCTTCAGATATTAAAGCTCAGACTCGTGAGAGTATCAAGAATATCAAGGCAATTCTTGCAGAAGCCGGCGCTACTCTCGATAACGTGGTTAAAACTACAGTATTCCTTGCAGATATGGAATTCTTCGCTCCCATGAATGAAGTTTATGCCGAGGAATTCAAAGCTGTTTTCCCCGCACGTTGTGCTTTTGCAGTGAAAGAACTTCCTAAGAAAGCTCTTGTAGAGATTGAAGTTATTGCAGCAGTTTAAAAGAAATCTCATATTTTTTGTAATAGTCGGAGGGTGTGTCAAAATGAAAATTTTGGCATACCCTCTTAATAAAATGTAACCGCTACTGAATTCCGATAACAGCGCCGTATATGACCTATTATGACACATTGTATTTTCTTCTAAATCAGGGAGTATTACGTTATTTGCTGGCTTATCCCTTTTAACCAAAGTTATGAAAAGTTATCTTCAGATTGAGAATCTCACTAAATCTATAGGAGATAGAGTTCTTTTTTCGGATATCACCCTCGGAATATATGAGGGTGATAAAATCGGAATAATTGCCCGTAATGGTACAGGTAAGTCTACGTTCCTGAATATTTTAGCCGGAACTGAGGATTATGATAGAGGGAATATAGTGTTTACTAATGGATTGCGGGTGGGATATTTATCCCAGACCCCTCCGGCTGACCCTGAAATGACAGTCTTGGAATATGCCACTCCTCCGGCTCTGAATTCGGATGACTGGAACGGAGAGGACCGGGCCCGGAGCATGTTGCAACTATTTAAAATCGGAAATCCCCAAGCAAAAATCGGGACACTTTCGGGAGGTCAGTTCAAAAGGGTCGCCCTTGCTAAGGAATTGCTCAAGGAACCTGATTTCCTTATGTTGGATGAGCCAACAAATCATCTGGATATTGAGATGATTGAATGGCTTGAAAATTACCTCACTCGAAAAAGGGTTACCCTTTTGATGGTGACTCATGACAGGTATTTCCTTGAAAAGGTATGTAACAAGATACTGGAGATAGACAGGGAAACATTCTATACTTACGAAGGTAATTATGATTATTATCTCCAGAAACGGGAGGAGAGGATGGATAATCTTACTGCAGAACTCTCGAAGGTAAAAAATTTGTTGAGAACAGAGTTGGAATGGATGCGCAGACAGCCTCAGGCGCGGGGTTCAAAGGCTAAGTACAGAATCGATAATTTTTACGAACTTGAAAAGAGGAGCAAGGTAAATCTCACTGTCAAAAATGTAGAATTAAATGTAAAGGCAGAATATATAGGGTCGAAGATATTTGAAGCTGTAGGAGTGTCAAAATCATTCGGTGATAAAAAGATACTTGACAATTTCAATTATATCTTTGCAAGATACGAGAAGGTAGGAATTGTAGGAGATAACGGTGTAGGGAAATCTACATTTATAAAATTATTATTGGGAGAATTGCAACCTGATTCGGGATATTTTGACATTGGTCAGACTGTAAGATGGGGGTATTATTCTCAGGAAGGTATCACCGGCTTTGACGAGAAGAAAAAGGTGATAGATGCAGTCACCGAGATAGCGGAGGAAATAAGGATTGATGAAAAGAACCGTATGAGTGCATCTCAATTCCTTAATCATTTCCTTTTTACTCCTGAGACTCAGCAAAAATATATCTACAAATTGAGTGGAGGGGAAAGAAGACGTTTGTATCTGGCTACGGTGCTCATGCGTAATCCGAACTTCCTGATACTGGATGAACCGACCAATGATCTGGATATCGTGACATTAAGTATCCTTGAAGAATATCTTGCCAACTTCAAGGGATGTGTAATAGTCGTGAGTCACGACAGATTCTTCTTAGACAGAATAACAGATCATCTTTTTGTATTTAAGGGAGACGGAGTGATAAAGGATTTTCCGGGAGACTACTCAACCTATCGTCATTGTGTGGCTCAGGAGGAGAAAGAGAAACGTGAGACTACAACAAAAAAAGGGATTATCTCTCCTGAGAATAAATCACAGCGGCCGCAGGTGAAAGAGAGGAAACAAAAGTTGTCTTATAAGGAGAGTAAGGAGAAGGAGGAGCTTGAGCGTAAATTAGCGGAGCTGGAAAAGGAGAAGGGGGAATTAGAGGCAAGATTGTCATCCGGAGATATGAGTATGGAGGATATAACTGTAGCCGCTTCACGAATTCAGGAGATAATAGAACTTACAGACGAATCTGAATTCCGGCTGCTGGAGCTGATGGAGAAGGAGGGATAGAGATGGTAAGTATCATAATTGTTAACTATCATACAATGGATGATATAGAGGTATGTATCCGCTCGGTACGTGAACATACCCGGGGAGTAAATTATGAGATAATAGTGGTGGATAATGCATCCGAGGAAAATTTTCCGGAATTGGTAAGAGCCCGTTGCGGGGAAGATGTCATTGCGTTGCCGATGGAGGAAAATGTTGGGTTCGGACGGGCTAATAATGCCGGTTTTGCAATTTCCAAAGGTGATAAATTATTTTGTTTGAATCCGGATACCAAACTGTTGAACAATGCGATAAAGATATTATCGGATTATCTTGATGATAATCCAAAAGCCGGGGCATGTGGGGGAAATCTGTTTCGAGGGGATATGCACCGTGCTTTATCATTTCGAAGGATACTTCCGGGGATATTCTGGGAGATAAGTGAGTCGATGAGATTGCATCCCGAGAGATTGCTGTATGGAAGAAGCACGAGATTTAACAGGAGCGGGAAGCCACTGAAAGTCGGTTATATAACCGGGGCGGACCTGATGCTTAGAAGGGAGGTAGTGGAGCAGACAGGGGGATTCAGTCCGGAATTTTTTATGTATTTCGAAGAAACGGATCTTTGTAAACGTATAAAGGATGAGGGGTGGGAAATAGTGTCAGTCCCGGAAGCGAGGATACAGCATCTGGAAGGAACAAGTTTTCCGGATGAGTCTTCAAGAAAACGGAGATTGAGCATGTATGCCAAGTCACGTGAAATTTACAATCGACGTAATCTTACCCCCTTTCAAAGGAGTATCTGTGATTTTCTGTATCGTATGCGTAATAAATAAGGGAAGCTGTATCATAAATTCAGCATGCTGAATTATGACACAGCTTCATATCTTTGTATGGTAACATACAGATGAGGTGTTATCAGAGAATGTAATCTACGCAAGCCCGTTCCTCTTTGAGGGGAGCGATAATTGCAGCTGCAGCCACATGTTCGGGGTGTCTGGCGTAAACTTCAACATTTTCCATCTTATCGATGGTGGCTGTCAGGACAACGTCCCAACTTTCTGCCGGATTCTCATTAATACCTGTTTCCATTGCTAAGAGACAGGGGATTGCCTGGGGAAGGCGATTGAGGGCTTCAGCAAATTTACGTGATGCTTCAAGACGTTCTTCAGGGGTCCCCTTAAGGCGGAACATTACGATATGTTTTACCATTTCTTTATATCTTGTTAGATTGAAAATTTAATCATTTAGCGTAAAGGCGTTCACGAGCCGCCGCTACCTTCTCGTCTACGATATAGTCGTCATAATCCATCATTTTATCGATTATTCCGTTAGGAGTGAGTTCGATAATGCGGTTGCAGACTGTCTGAATGAATTCATGGTCGTGGCTCGACATCAGAATAATACCCTTGAAATTCTGAAGCGTATTGTTGAAAGCCTGAATAGACTCCAGATCAAGGTGGTTGGTGGGAGAATCCAGAACTAATGTATTAGCATCGGTAAGCATCATTTTTGCAATCATGCACCGAATTTTTTCCCCACCGGAAAGAACACTGGCTTTCTTGAGCACTTCTTCACCGGAGAAAAGCATTTTTCCGAGGAATCCCTTGAGATAGATTTCAGAAGAGTCTTTACTATACTGGCACAGCCAATCAACGAGATTAAGATCGGTATTGAAAAATTCGCTATTGTCGAGGGGAAGATAAGCTTCAGTAATGGTCTGTCCCCACTCATAGCTCCCGGCATCCGGTTCGCGCTTACCGTTTATAATCTCGAAAAGAGCTGTCATGGCACGAGGGTCCCGGCTCAGGAACGCAACTTTGTCACCTTTTTCAATCTGGAAGTTTACATCATCAAAAAGCACTTCTCCATCAACAGAAGCTTTGAGTCCCTTAACTTCCAGTATTTTGTTACCCACTTCCCGGTTGGGAGTGAAGATGATTCCCGGATAACGGCGTGAAGAGGGTTGAATCTCCTCAATGTTAAGCTTTTCAAGCATCTTCTTACGACTTGTAGTCTGTTTGCTTTTTGCAACGTTAGCGCTAAAACGCTGTATAAATTCCAGGAGCTCTTTTCGCTTCTCTTCAGCCTTCTTATTAGCAGCCTGTTGTTGGCGTAAGGCAAGCTGGGATGATTGATACCAGAAATCATAGTTTCCGGCGAAGAGTGATATTTTATTGAAGTCAATATCCAGAGTATGGGTGCTTACAGCATTAAGGAAGTGTCGGTCGTGACTTACTACAAGCACCGTGTTCTCGAAATTGGCGAGGTAATTCTCCAGCCATGCCACAGTTTCGAGGTCAAGATCGTTGGTAGGCTCATCGAGGAGAAGATTATCGGGGTTACCGAAGAGGGCTTTGGCAAGTAGGACGCGAACTTTTTCATTTGCACTCATATCCTTCATCAGCATATAGTGACGGTCTTCCTTAATGCCAAGACCGGAAAGAAGTGCTGCGGCATCACTCTCGGCGTTCCATCCTTCAAGTTCTGCAAATTTTTCTTCAAGTTCGGCGGCCTTGATACCATCTTCATCACTGAAATCAGGTTTTGCATATATGGCATCCTTCTCCTGCATAATGTCCCATAAGACTGTGTGACCGCGAAGCACAGTTTCTATCACTGTACATTCATCGAACTCAAAGTGGTCCTGAGAAAGGACGGAGAGACGCTCTCCGGGACCGAAGGTGACAGTGCCATGAGTGGGGGAGAGCTGACCGGAAAGAATCTTCATCAGCGTGGATTTTCCGGCTCCGTTTGCTCCGATAATTCCATAGCAATTGCCGTGGGTAAAAGTGAGATTCACATCCTGGAAAAGGACGCGTTTCCCGAATTGCATTCCTAAATTATTTACTTGTATCATTTAATTCTGTGATAGGGAGTATGATCCTCAAATTTTTTTGCAAAATTACAAAAAAAAGGGGGTGATTCAAAATGAAACACCCCCCTTACCTTATCATGCTTTAGAAGTTGAGTCCGATCCTTACGGTGAATCCTCCTATATCGTGGAATTCTCTGTTTTCCGGGATACCGGCGACACGCGTTGTGACCGGTGCTGTGTTCAGGGTATAACCGATGCTGAGGTCGAGACTGAGGATTTTGGTGAGTTCGTAGTTGACACCTACCGAAGGTGAAAAATAGAAACCATCCTGAATATCAATCCAGTTGAGATGGTCATCTGAATTTCTGTTCCATTCAAATCCTGCCTTGACATCAACAAAAGGGGAGAATTTGGATTTTAATGGAAGATGGGCACGGACATCCCCGAAAAGCTGAGCTGAATATTTTAATCCATGATCGTTTCCGGTGAAGACACCTCCGCCGACACCACCGCCGACAAAGAGATAAGTAGGGATTACCTGGTAGCCATGTGTGGTCTGGAGAATCCATTGAGTTTTGCCCCAGTCACCACAGCCGATTACGAAGCCGGTCTCTACATTACCGCGATATCCGCTTTCGGATTTCCAATCGCGGGCCGAAACAGTCTGTAGACCCAAAATGAGCGTCAGCAAGATAAAAATCTTTTTCATAAGAAGTTAAGTTAGTTATAGTTTTTGTTGTTTTCCCGTTCACCTTCCTCACAGTTTTTACTGTTCTTTTCTTAAACGTTGTTATTTATGGCGGCGGGGAACATTTATGTTATAAGTGTTAAAAATATGAGAGGCTGAACGGTCAAACATCAGCCAATGGTCGAATTGACCAGAGGGTATTTTTTCGGGCATCCAAGAGGGAATTACTTGATAATTTGTACCTTTCCCGGTCGGTTTAGCTGAAAAAAACGTGTCATAGTCAGCTTTAACGAAACGGGCTTTCCCATCTTTATCACGTTCAAGCCGGGCTCTTACCAGGGCTCCCCCGCGAGTATCTCCGGTCTTCATATTGGAAATGAAATTGCCGAGGGAATAAACTATCAAAACGTCTTTACCCTCTTTGTCATTATGCACGATTTGCATGGGTTGTATCACATGCGGATGCCCTCCTATGATAAGGTCGACACCTTGGTCAACGAGGAAATCAGCAAGGTCTCGTTGTTCGGCATTTTCGCGCAGCACATATTCAATTCCCCAGTGCATTGCCACGACAATGATTTCAGCACCGGCTTCACGGGTTTGTTTGATTTCGCGGGCCATATCTTTTTTGTTGATAAGATTCACTTCAACATTATCTTTAGGCTCGATGCCATTGGTGCCGTAGGTATAGTTAAGGAATCCAACTTTTATTCCATTGATATCACGTATGAACGGAGTTCTTTCTTTGCGTTGGGAAGCGTCGGAATATGTACCGATATGGTCAATTTTAAGGGAATCGAGAGCGGCAATGGTTCTGCGTGCCCCCTTGTCACGCCTGTCCAGACAATGGTTGTTGGCGGTGAGCATCATATCGAAACCTGCATTTTTCAAGGCTATTGCATAAGAGTCGGGAGCCGAGAAACAGGGAAATCCTGAGTAATCAGGACCCCCTCCCAAGGGCACTTCCAGATTGCACACCGCATAATCAGCTTCCGCTATGGTAGGGGCAATATATGTGAAGCATTTGGAATAGTCGTAATTCTTACCATTTCCTTCAAGTTTTGCCTGATCAAGTTGTCCCTGGTGCTGCATGGCATCACCTACAAACAACAGGTCAGCTCCTGAAGGGGCACCGGGCGCAGTGGCCCCTGTGAGGAAAGAAAGGAGAGAGAAAAGAAGAATCTTTATCATTTCAGAATAAGATATGATATCTCACATTCATATTTTTTAAAGTTTGCTCTTATATGCCTGGAGAGTATTGGTAAGAAGTGAACATATAGTCATCGGACCCACGCCGCCGGGAACAGGTGTGATGAAACTGCATTTAGATGCAACTTGCTCGAAATCAACATCTCCGCAAAGTCTCCAGCCTGATTTACGTGTTTGGTCGGGTACTCGGGTTGTGCCAACGTCGATAACTACAGCACCTTCTTTCACCATATCTGCTGTTACGAATCCGGGATGCCCTAACGCTGCGATTATTATGTCGGCTTCACGGCATTTTTCTTTAATGTCAGGGGTGGAAGAGTGGCATACGGTTACGGTACAATCTCCGGGGAGTGCCTTCTGCAGCAGGAGGTTGGCTATAGGTTTACCCACGATATTGCTGCGTCCCAACACAACGGCGTGTTTCCCTTTAGTCGGGATATCATACCGTCTCAGAAGCTCTATAATCCCTGAAGGGGTAGCAGGCTTGAAAGCATCAAGACCTATTACCATTCTGCCAACGTTGTGAGGGTGAAAGCCATCGACATCTTTACGCCAGTCTATCGCCTCTGTCACTTTTTGGGCATCAATATGTTTCGGTAGGGGTACCTGTACGATGTAGCCGTCTACTTCCGGATCATTATTTAATTTATCTATCTCCTTCAGCAGTTCCTCTTCAGTAATTGTATCTTCAAATCTCAATAAAGAACTTTTGAAACCGCAGGCTTCGCAAGCCTTGGTTTTGTTAGCCATATAAGATTCGCTTCCTCCGTCATGACCCACCAGAATTGCTGACAGGTGAGGGCGACGGTGCCCGGCAGCCACAAGGCTTTCCACTTCGGCTGCTATTTCCTCCTTAAGTTTCCGGGAGGTTTCCTTACCATCTATAATAGTCATATTAATGTTTTTTTCTTTTGCAGACAAATATAAGGAAAAATCCTGAGATATATACAACGACTGAATAAAAAATCAGGATGTATCTTCTTTAAGATACATCCTGAAAATTGAATTATGAGAAATTTATTCGTTTACTTGATGATTACTTTCTTACCGTTGATGATATAGAATCCGGCAGAAAGATTTTCAAGTTCTGCAGCCGGTGCATTGTTCATAATCCGGATACCATCAAGGGTGAAGACACTGAAGGTTTCATTTTCAGTTGCAGTGGATATTACACTGCTTACACCGAAATAGATATCGAAGTTATATGAATCTGCTACAGCTGAGGAAGTACGGAATAGAGCCTTAGGTGTTACAATGGTATATATTCCCGGGGTGAGGTTGGCAACATCCAGACCTATAAGGTCGACCATGTTGGATTTTTCACCTTTTGAAGCGAAATATTTACCTGCTGCTTCACCGAGGGTACCATCTTCGTGCTTGGGATAGATGTAAGAGAAATTATCGGAAATTGAAGAGATAATCTCTGAATCTTCAAGTGCCAATGAGAAGTGAGAAGCAGAATTCACGTTATCCCATGGAGTGATTTGGGGTTGGGGAAGAACGGGAAGGTCAGGAAGAACAGTGAAATAATAGAAGAATTCACCTGCTGTGTCACCACCTTTAAGAGTATAGAGGTAACGTGTTGTAATCAATACATAGTTACCGGGAGAGAGAGTAAGAGGAGTCTCATTCTTAGGTATGAGAGTAACAAGGCTGGATCCGAGTGCATTCTCGGGTTCCTCATATTTGTAATAGCTTACAACGGGTACATAAATAATTTCTCCATTATCATCGAGACGGAGAAGACGGTTGTAGCCATTGTCGATAATACCGGTGATTTCTGCATCCTCACCAAGGTCGAGGGTAAAGTCATATACAGTGTTTGAAGGGAGAATACCCTGTGCAGGAATAATCTCGGGAATCGGAAGAAGAGATACGGTGTATATGAATTCCATCGGCTGGTTGGGGAGAATTTCATTGTCGATTACTGCATTGAAAACTCCTGCCGGAATATTGAGCGTATATACGTGGTTTTCGGTAATCTTTTCAAAGTTAAGCCGAACTACTTTACCGTCAATATCAATTTTTGGATAAACCGGACTTGTGGAGAGTGAAGAGATATAGATAAGTTTCTCTGCATTCTCTGATGCTGTCACTGAGGAAGCAGTGTTGAAGTTGATGGTGATTGTTTCGATATCATCAACTGTTGTCTGATTCTTTGGATAAATAGCGTATGTGAGAGTCTTTGCGATGTTGAAGTTGAGTGTAAACTCAGCACTCGGTTCCTGGGTCTCACCGAACAGGAAGAGACCTGCAGGGAAGACTACAGTATAGTTGCCGGGTGCATCAAAATTGGATTCACCGTAGTCAAACCAAAGATTTACGATATGACCATACTCGTTAGAGACACCTTGAGTCTGGAGACGGAAGATAGTTTCGTTAAGGGGATTCACTTCGCGAAGAGGAGTTTCACCATCGTTATAGTAAAGTTTGATATTCTTTCCTATGTTACGGTTAAGAGCCGGAATCTCTTTGAAGATGAGCTGCAGGTACTCAACACCGGATGGGTAGTTGGTAAGATTTACATCACCCTCGGGAGGAGTAACCATGGCGAAAATATCTTCTTTCGGGAGACCGCCGATTTCAACATCTTCTCCGATGGCAAATCTGAAAGAAGCGGCAGAAGTGATGTATGAGTATTCAGTGCCGTCAGCAGCTTTACCGGTCATTGCGAATGCCCCTGTGGGAATATCAATACGATATTGCCCCTTTGTGCTCATTGACGGACGCACCTTAAGTTGTGCTGATTTAATGTCATTTTCATCTATTGAAAGTGTGCCCATACCGTTTTCAGTCCAGCTTGAGTCACCCTCAAAACGGGTGAAAACTACCGGATCGCCGTTCACCATATTCACCCAGGTGCAATTATCTATAATATCCTGAGGAATTGAGAAAGAGAGATCGAAAGATGAAACTTTCTCAATACGGCTTCCGGATACCGGATTGGAAGAAATATTAACCAGCTCAGCTTTTCCGGCGTGTACGTAGGTGTTGGTAATTCCTAATGAAGAATAGTCGTTGGTGCTGTTAACGATGTTGACAGCGCGAACAGTGAAAAGTCCTTCAGGAACCACCAGATTAAGATTGTAGAAACCCTCAGAGTTAAGGAGTGCTTCCATTTGAGGGGTCTTGGAATAGTCAACACTAAGGATGACTACACCATCCTCGATATAGGAGGTGAGTGGAGCGCTTTGCATCGTGACATCATTGAGAACGTATTCCACGTATGCATACTTTCCGGTAAATGTTGGATCTCCACCTACGTTGCTCTGTGTCTGGAAATCTGTGTTGTCTGTGATAGAAAGTACATTGACTCCGGCTCCATTGAAGTTGAGAGTAAATTCAGTTGGAGCTTGATCAAATGCTACAGAGGATGGGGAAAGGATGGAAAAACCTATTGTAAGGTCCGGATCCGGATTTTCATCCTGTGCATAACTGCTCATGGGTACAGAGAGAGCAGTTGCTACAAAGAGTGAGTTAAGTAAAAATTTATTCATATTCTTATTTTTAAGATTATTTCCTGATTAATAGGGCAAAGATAATAATTTTTAATTAAAATGAAATGCCTGACTCTTTTTTTTGATAAGAATCTTTAAGAATTGCGGCTTTGAATTGAAATTTTATATCATTAAAAATAAATCGGTGAGTAAGATGTTAGGGTCATAGAAAAAATGGTATTTCGAAACATCGAAATACCATAAAAAAGGAATAAAAACCAATAACCTTATTCCTTAAAAAAACAAAAAAACAAAAGAAAAAATACAATTAGTCAAATTAACCATTCATTTAAAGTCATGAATATGAAAATGATTTTTTCTTCAATTGATAACTTGGTTTGAGTAAGTGAAGATTATAAGTGCCTTGTCAGTGTGAAGCTTGACTGTGGTCGGTTTAGTGATGTAAGGAAGACATGAGGTCACTTCACTTATTGTGGACCCATCGACAGGACTGGTGAATGTCTCTGTAGTAGATGACACTGGGATTAAGACAAAAGCTGTATCTTCCTCGGTGATCTGATCTTTCTTTTTACTCAATTCAACGATAAAACTACGCATCGACGGGAAGATATATCCTCCTTTCTCTTTATTGTAGGAAGCGATGAAGGATGTTTTATTATCGGGCATCTTGCCTTCAATGAAGAAGTTTTCCGCTTCGCTTTTTTTCACCATCAGCAATCCGGGAGGAACTCCGATATTAAGGTCATTGCTGATTGTTGAAGAGGGTATAGAGAATAGTAGATTATTAATTACTGTAAGATCAATACTCTTTTTCCAGAAATCTTCAAGAACTTTTTGAGCCGGGAAGTCGAAGGAAGCAATGTAACCGCCGGGTGTGGTGATTAAGACATCTCCTTTTCCCACCATCGAATCGATGTTTGACGAGGGATGATAGGAGATAAGTGATGACGATAGGACTTCTGGGGCTGTGGAGAAGAGACATACTGAGTCTGTGACGGTAACATACTTATATTCGCTATTATTGTTTTCCGTCACGAGCTGGAGTCTTTTGTGATTATAGTATGCGTAAATACTCAGATTGGAAACATTGGCAATACACCCTTTACCGAAGGTGGATTTTACAAATATGCCGGGATATTTTTCTGCAAAAGTAGCAGGCCATTGAAAAATTTCAGCGTTTTTACGGTACTGAGCTACGGCTTGGCGTCCATATTCCGGATTCAAGTCAAGGGGGATTGTAATTGTTGCAAGTTTCTTGAAAGCTGAATCTCCCATAGAAATTGCAGATAGGGAATAGTTGGTTTTGGCAATAAAATTGGTGTCATATTTCCCTTGAGGATTCCAGTTAGCCTGAATATTCCCGGGGAGGGAGGAGGTAAGAGGGTAGACCGTGAGTTGCTGGGGTGCGAGAGAGTCGCCGGTAATTTTATTACGGGGGATTCTGAGGAGCATTTTGGTGGCTACGACATCTGAGAGAGGTATGGAATCGGGGATAGATATGGAAGTAGCCGGGAGGAGTTGGGTTACGAAAGAGCAGTTGAGATTGCCGAAATGCGGGGTAGAAATAGATCCGAGAAGAGTGGTATCGGTCCGCGCATCCGTATCATAAGCCTTGATGGATTTACCGTTAAGGTTATAATATGTGGAATCGATGTGAATTACCATCTGACCGTTCACGATATCCTGACCGATAGAGCTGATATCATCATCGCAGGCAACAAAGAGTGATGCGATAAGAGATATTAAAGTTATGATTTTGGCAATCTTCATGGGGGTGATGTCAACTTCAGAGAGAATTGTAAAAATCTTTGTAGGTAGCGGAATCCACGTCAAGTGGGGCGATTAAATAAGGGATTCCGGCTTCTTTAACCATGGCGAGGAGTTCGGGGTCGGGATTTTCGGAATGGAAAATAACACCGTCAGCAAAATCGGTAGCCATCCGGAGAAGGAGAGAATTATCGAGAGGGAGATCTTTATATTTTTCAAGAGATTCATTTGGAATCTCATCATCTTCCAATTTTTTGAAGAATGATGGGTCAAGTGGAGCAATTTCGGGATAGGGGAGAACAGAGTACACGATTTTGCTACCCTTGAAAGCCGGGTCATTATTATATAAGGATTTGATATAAAGAGGTAGGATGGAGGATACGAGACCCGAACAATGTACGATTCCGGGTTCCCAACGCAATTTTCTTACGGTTTCAATAGTGCCGCGAGTGAAGAATATGATGCGTTCATCGTTATCGGGACGATTAGAGCCGTAAGGGTCAATATCATCGGCGGATTTCTGGAAATAATCGTCATTATCGATAAAATAGACCTGGATTCGGGAGGGGTGCATGGAAGCCACTTTTATAATAAGCGGATGGTCATTGTCATTGATAATGATATTTACGCCACTCAGGCGAATCACTTCATGCAATTGATTTCGCCGTTCGTTAACAGTTCCATATTTTGGCATAAAGGTACGCACCTCATATTCTTTACCATGGATAGCCTGAGGGAGAGCTTTTCCCAGTTCGGAATTTGGGTTTGACGGAAGATAAGGAGCTATCTCCTGATTGACGTAAAGTATTCTTTTGTCTGCCATAGGTCTATATATAATGTTTCGCAAAATTAATAAAAAAAGTTGAAATTACCTTCGATTTAACAAATATTATGGTGAGCATCGGGAAGAAAAAGGATGATTTGTAAAAGTAGGATGGAAAAGTCCGGATAATGGGAGAGGTAAATAATATTGGAATATTCGTCAGGAATTTGTCTTTTATAAGTTTTTTGGTAATTTTGCATTGCTATAGCAAATCCTCCGGAAGAACTCTGAGGAATTATAAAATCCTAAGGGATGAAGGGGGAAGAAAGCAGCAATTCATTATGTTGATAATAAGAACAGTAAAAGAGCTGGAAGATTTCGTAGGACGGAATCTTAATAATAAACACTCTATAGGATTGGTGCCCACTATGGGTGCCCTTCATGAAGGACATCTGTCATTGGTGGATAGATGTGTAAAGGAGAATGACATATCCATGGCAAGTGTGTTTGTGAATCCGACACAGTTTAATAATCCTGAGGATCTGGCCACATATCCCCGGAATGAGGAGGAAGATTTTCGCTTACTTTCCACCCGGGGAATAGATGCAGTGTTCGCCCCGACCCCCGAAGAGATATATCCGGAGGGATTGGAAAAGGTAGCCACCCATCATTTTGAACTCGGGAATGCAGCTGAGGTAATGGAAGGGAAGTATCGCCCCGGACATTTTCAGGGAGTGGCACAGATTGTAAGTCGCTTGTTCCGGTTGTGCAAACCGACGAGGGCTTATTTCGGAGAGAAGGATTTCCAGCAGATAGCAGTGATACGCAACATGGTGAAAAGTGAGGGAATAGAAGTAAATATCGTGAGCTGTCCCATAAAGCGGTCGGCAGACGGTCTGGCATTATCATCACGCAATTCCTTACTAAGTGAGGAGGAACGCAGAAATGCCCCCGAGATATACGCTACCCTTAAAGAAAGTGTGGAATATTCCGGCTCTCACAGTGTGAGAGCTACCCATGATATGGTTGTGGAACGGATAGATTCAGTACCGGGAATGCGTACTGAATATTTTGAGATAGTCGATGCCCGCACTTTAATGCCTGTAGAGGAATGGGGGGAATCCCCGGAAGTAGTGGGATGTATTACCGTCTATAATGGTAAGGTGCGTCTCATAGATAATATCTTCTATCGCAAATAAGCATCAAATCAGAATACCAAATATTGTCAAAGACATGTTGATAGAAATGATGAGTTCTAAGATTCACCGCGTCACAGTGACTCAGGCGAATCTGAACTATATAGGAAGCATCACGATTGACAGCGCTTTGTTGAAGGCCTCCGGGATAAGGGAGGGTCAACGGGTTTGGATAGTCAACAATAATAATGGCGAGAGATTTGACACATACGTCATATCCGGAGAGGAGAACAGCGGAGTAATCTGTTTAAATGGAGCGGCAGCCCGTAAAGTACAACCCGGAGATGTGATAATAATCATGACGTATGCGCTGATGACACCGGAAGAAGCAGACAATTTTAAGCCTACGGTAATTTTCCCTGACACAGCGACCAACAGACTTTGACGCCTTAAATTAACGAAAGAAAAGAATGTTTAATACCCTTTCCGAACGTCTTGAACGTTCATTTAAGATTCTAAAAGGTGAGGGAAAGATTTCGGAAATAAATATAGCCGAAACCCTCAAAGATGTTCGTCGTGCCCTCATAGACGCCGACGTAAACTATAAGATAGCCAAACCTTTTGTAGATTCAGTGAAGCAGAAGGCATTGGGTCAGAATGTGATTAATGCCGTAAAGCCTAAGGAATTGCTCATAAAGATTGTGCATGATGAACTGGCACAATTAATGGGTGGTAAAGAGGCACCGATAAATTTAACGGGGAATCCTACCGTGATTCTTATGGCCGGACTTAACGGTGCGGGAAAAACTACTTTTTCCGGTAAGCTGGCAAAGAAACTTCGTTCAGCAAAGGGTAAGAATCCGTTGCTTGTGGCAGCCGACGTTCATCGACCGGCGGCGATGGAGCAATTGAAAGTGCTCGCTGACAGTATCAATGTGCCGGTGTATATGGAAGAGGGTAGCAAGGATGCTGTAGCTGTGGCTCAACATGGTGTGGAGTATGCACGTAGAAATAATCATGACCTTGTGATTGTTGACACCGCCGGTCGTCTGGCAATCGATGAAGAATTGATGCAGGAGATTGAGAATATCAAGGGAGCTGTAAAACCCCAGGAGATTCTCTTCGTGGTGGATTCCATGACAGGTCAGGATGCGGTAAACACTGCCAAGATTTTTAATGACCGTTTGGATTACGATGGTGTAGTACTGACCAAACTTGACGGAGACACAAAGGGTGGTGCCGCACTCTCCATACGCTACATAGTTGATAAACCTATTAAATATGTGGGCACAGGAGAGAAACTTGAGGATATTCAGGAATTCAATCCTGAGGGTATGGCAGACCGCATACTTGGTATGGGTGATATTGTAGAGCTTGTGAAAAGAGCTCAGGAGGCCTACGACCAGAAAGAGGCGGAGCGTCTGCAAGAGAAGATTCGCAGAAATAAATTTGACTTTGAAGACTTCATCAAGCAGATTCAGCAGATAAAGAAGATGGGTAACATAAAGGATCTGGCTTCCATGATACCCGGAGTAGGGAAGGCAATCAAGGATATAGATATTGATGATAATGCCTTTAAGGGGATTGAAGCCATTATCGGCTCTATGACCCCTTACGAACGCCAGAATCCGGAGGTTATCAAGGGAACTCGTGTCCAGCGTATTGCCAAGGGTTCCGGGACTTCTGTACAGGAGGTAAATAAGCTCATAAAGCAGTTCATGGAAACTCGCAAAATGATGAAGATGGCCACCTCGAAGAAGATGATGTCGCAAATCATGCGTAATGCTCCCAAAATGGGTGGCAGATTTGGTAAATAAAAAGCGGTCATCAGCTTTTAAGCTTTCAGTTAAAGACTCATAAGAAATGACTGTTAGTAATAGATAAAAGATTTATCGTTAACATAAAATAATAGCGTCCCGATTCTTACTATTGAATCGGGACGCTATTTATCAGGGGGTTGTCGTGATTACTTCACGACAACCTTAGTTGATTTATCATCGATTACCACAACGTAGATACCTGCAGCAATAACTACGTTCTCGTCATTGCTTCTGAGAACTTTGTTTGCTACGAGTTTCCCGTCGGGTGAGTAAAGCATAACAGATTTACCTTCATAACCGAGTAATTTAACTTCACCCTTTGCACCATAAACACCATTAAGAGATTCAACGATATTTATACCTGAGGGATCAACAGAAATTATGTTGGAGTTAGGACCGGGCATTGAAACATTATCAATAGAACCGTTGGCAACCACATAGTAATTAGCATCCCTGCCATCATATTCAGAATCGGTGAATGAAGGAGTGGAAGAAGTACCGATCATGGTATACTGCAGTTCTGAAGAATACTTACGGTAGATTTCGTAATTGTCAATGTTCCAATATCTCGGGTTGGACGGTGTGAATTGGATATCGTCAATAAGGATACCGAGTGAATCCCAACCTACGTAAACGAGTGCGAAATATTTGGCATCTTCGGGGAGAATGAAAGAGGTCTGTTCCCAACCTTCACTACCCTCTTTAGAGCGGTTGCAAAGTTTATAGAAAGATTCAGGATTATCATCAGTAGTAGAGACCATGACATGGATGGTTTCACGATAGGAAGCTTCAGGAGTGTTAACCCAGAATTTCACTTCTTGACCACCTTTGACTTCGGGAGAAATAAGCCATTTGCTGACCTGAACGGAAGCATCCGGATTATTCTTGTCCCAGCCGGAGAATGCCATGAGATACTGCTGACCGGAGTGTGCACCGATACGGGGATCGTTGTGAACTCCAAGTTTGGTATCATTAACCACCTGCCATGCACGGGGAGTGTCCCAGTGAGGCCATACTTCAGTAAGCCCAGCGATAGCGTAAGGCTCAAAGTTATCATTATTGAAGTTCTTCCACTGACCTAACTTTTCACCATAGATGAAGGGAGTGAGGTATTCGAACTCATCAAATGAACCATATTCTGATTTAGGCTCAGACCAAGTGAGAGTCGGCTTGCTGTCGGCAATTGAATAGGAGAGGTCGTAAACAAGAGGTAAAGAGGGAGTCAGGATTTCCCAATCTACAGTCTTGACGTCGTTCTGCGGAAGCTCATCGTTGTCAAGAAGAGAGGTTACGCGAATCTGAACTTTCTTGTATTTGAGATATTCAGTTTTTGCCGGAATAGCAATTCTGCGCACATAAGAACGGAGGGAACGCAAACGAGATACATTGTAAGAATAACGGTCAAGCAAGAAGCCGTCACCAATGATATCGATATTTACCGGTGCGGTAACACTTTCACGACCACCGTTGACAGTGGAGACAGTAAGAGCGAGATTGTCACCAACCTTAGTCAGGAATTCGCCGGAAACGTTAGTAACCTTAAGGTCATTGTCAACATTTGAATAGATATTGATATCGTCAATTACTCCGTAAGAGTTGTTAGCTTTTACATAGAAGTACAGACGAAGCTGAACCCATTCTTTATTCTGGAATTCTTCAGGAAGTTCGAGAATATAATCTCTCCATGAATTGTAAGAGGTGGGGTCCGGAGACACATCGGCAATTTCCACCGGCTCCTGATGTTCATAACTGCGTGCGAACACTTTGAATCGAGGAGCGTTGGCATAATTCCAATAAAGCATTTCAAAAGTAGGATTCTTCATACCTACAGTTGAGAACTTGGGAACATAGAGTTCGGCCTCTGTAGATTGACCGGCGAAGAGACTCTGAACGATACGACCGGAACCGTCATCACAGCGCGGGTTGCCGATACCGAGAACAGCAAGTTCATCATTCTGGATAGAGCGAATAGAGCTATTTTCAGTCTGAGGGGTGTTACGGTTATAATTCCAACCGTATGCCGCACCGGCTGCACTGAAGGGTTCTACCACCGGGAGAGTGTTGGGACGACCCAGAATCTCCTCAACGATATATTCTACAGTCTGAGCTTTCTTAAATCCTGCAGAGTTCTCTGCGAATACGGATACTCTCCAACGATAAAGGGGTTCCTGTGCAGGATCGAATATTACTCTGTTTTCTTTAACAGCCTCTCCTACACGATTCCAAGTAACACCTGAGGGATTATACCAAACCTGATATTTCAAATTATCCGGGTCAATAAATCCACCGTTGACACCTTCAGTTACCGGATCCCAGGAGAGTTCCATTGTCATATTATCTTCAGAGGTCTTTCCCTTGAAGTTGGTGACAATCTTAGGTATGTCGATACCGATATAGTGGCGCACAACAGAAGCGGCACCTTCACCCTGAGCATTAGTTACGCTAACCTGGAAGGAGTTGAATCCTTGAGTGGCCGGACAAGTAAGGGTTACTGTTTCGCCGGGAAGACCGGTAGCTGAAGCAGTGTGAGTCGGGTCTTGGTCAAGGTTGCTTGCCTTGGCAGTGAGAGTTTCGGAAGCATTAAGAGCTTTCCCTGCAGCATCAACAGTCGGTAATTTAACACTCAAGATACCGTTGAGACCACCGAGAGGCTGAGCTTCAGCAGTAAGTGATGCCGGAAGTGCGGGAACACCGGTGGTGGAAGAGAGTTGATTTACGCGGAAGTTGTAGACTCTTGAACCGGCACCTGCCGATGGAGTGCGTGCGTGGAAGGCGAGATAATATTTACCGGGTTTTTCAACAGCGAAACGTGCAGCAACCGGGAAACTGGTGTTCTCCTTGACAAGCATTGCGGGGAACTCGACGAGTTTACGCATTGCATTTGCTTCGGGACGTTCACCGATATATACGCTGATATTTTCTGTTCCATAATAAGGAGTAAAACTCTGGTAACTGCAAGCGAACTCATACATCTTGTCAGCATTATCGAAGTAAAGCGCAGGAAGAATCAACCAGTCGTTACTACCTTCATAGTTTTCATACTGATGAAGGAATTTCTTTTCATTGTAATCATACTGGAAAGTGCTACCATCGCGGTTTGCATCAATAACAGTGAAGAGGGCAGCCTGAGCAGTTTCAGGAGTTGCGGAATATGGGAGAGTTAGGGAATCTCCAATGATAGCACTGACAGCGGAAGATGGCTGAGAAGTCTTACCGGCGAAAGAAGCAGTTACTGTAATATCCACGCGGGACATGTGGTCCGGAGAGGGGAAAGTAAAGCTTGTACCGGTGACGGGATTGCTATTCTGGCGGATTCCGTCGAAATAAATATCATAAGTTATAGCAGAGGAGTCAACATAACCGTTGTTGAAACCCTTGTTGCCGGGAGCACTCCATGATATAGTATTCTCATTCAGCTTAACATTAGTCGGAGCCAAGGGGGTGTCATTACCGGCATAGAACTTGATAACATTATCCGGGCCAGGATTTTTAGCATTGACATCAGCGCGGATGGCAAGTTTGTGAAGACCCTCATCCACAGTGAATGTGAAAGTGCCTTCAGAACCGGGAGCCACACCGGCTTTACGATACACCTCATTACCATCGATGTGGGCTACAATATCAACATTATTTGAAAGTTGCAAGCCGTTATAAAGGGTAGAAGGAGCAACGTATTTTACAGAGCCGTTGAGGGAATTGCCGGAGATAGAAAAGTCTTCTACAGTCACCATATCGGCTGCGTCCGGCTCAGCGTAAGTGTCCGGAGTGTAAAGAGATATCATATAAGTTCCGTTGGAAAGATTTCCAAGGCGGGTCACACAACCGTCGTCAAGGTCGATACCGAAAAGGTAAGCCTCGCTGGGAGTGCGGCCATAAGAGGGAACACTCCAGATAACTTTATGGTCGCGCGGAGAATAAACCATATTGAAAGAGCCGATATAATCAAAGCCACGGAATGCATCTTCCTCATCGTCCTGTTCATCGCAAAATAGTTCGCACATAGGAGTGAGGTTACCATTCTTAAGGTTGATATAGTAGATGATATGATCATCGGTCATAGTCATCACCTCTTCCTCAGCCGGGTTATAGAAAATACCGGAGAGGTTGGCATCACGTTCCGGATAATCTTTGATAACGGTAGCTTCGGGAAGACCGGTAGTCTCATTGAGCTTTATACTTACCAATCTGCCATAGCGTGTTGTACCGTTCTCATCCATTGCGGTCATTGCGATGAAAGCGTCAGACTTAGGGTCATAACACATTGTAGCCGGCCAAAGGCTGAGATCATCGGAGCAAACCAGGGGAGAAAGCCATTCACCGGTATTGATGTTGAGACGTTTCCATATCACCTGGAAATCACGAATTGAAGAGCGCTGTCCCTCGGGGATGTAGAGAATGCCATCTCTCACAGCACCGGCCTGATGTTCAGGGTCACCGGTATTGATGAAATTGATTCCCGAGAAGATAGGAGTGGCTTCATAGTCATCGAAGTCAATTTTTCCCCAGAAGCAACGTGCAAGACTTTGCGAGTCTTGCGATGACATTGAGGAAAATGAATTGCAGACGCCATAGATATTACCTATAATGTCGTAGGCATTATCAGCACGTTCACGACGAATAGGTCGCTTTAGGGGGGAATTGATAATTCGGGAAGTTGTTTCCTCGAAAGAAGCATTCCCTCCGGGTTCATTTACCAGAAAATTCGGATCCGCTTTACCTATGGGTAATGGGTTTGAAGATTCCGGAGCCGTTTTCCGGGGATGTTCCGGATAACGGGTGTAAGCACCGGCAGTAAGAAGTCCGCAGAAGCAGAGAGCTCCGGCTGACATAATCCCTGTCAGTACCTTTCGGTTGATTTGTTTCATTTTGGATAGGTTATATTAATTTGGTTATTTTTTCAGGCAAAATAAATTTTATCAGAAAAATATTAGATTTACAAATATAGTAAATTTTTTTGTATTAACGAAATAGTGATATAAAATTGTATTTTTTTAATATAAAATCCCCTTAATAAAAGAATATATTTCTAAACAAATGATAAAATAGGGGTAAGAAAATCCCTTGTTATTCCATAAAGGAAAGAGAGACCGGGTCAAATATTTTAATCTGACACAGTCTCTCAGAATATTAATAAGGGAGGGTTACCTCACTCCTGTTAGAACGGGAAGTTGATACCTATATTGAAATCAGCATTGGATTTGAGCGGTATCAGTTGTTTTGAAAGTTTGCCGAATGTATGATCCATACCGCAGAAGAGATTGAAACCTCGCGGATGAATATTGAACAACCATCCGAAACCTACACCGTAAGTACCTGCCACCATGTTTATATCCGCAGAAAACATTTTTACGGGAGCGACATTTGCGGAAACTCTGAACTGAGTCCATGTATATGGTCCATTGATATAAGTAGAGTTCACAAGTCCGAAGTGTAATTTCCTATAGAAGGGAAATTCATAATCTACACCAAAGTTGAGTGTGGCACCCAATGAACGGCTGTGAGAGGAAAGGTCTCCATTATCCTGGAGTTGGTAAAGCTCCGAGATGTCACCGGTAAGATTTTTCCATTCGTCATCGCAAGAGATTTCTGCATCCGAGTTAGCGTCAAAAATATGGTCGGATGTATTTACTACCCGGTCGCCATTTGTGGAAGCCCAAGCGGTTTTACCCCATCTCATGAATCCGAGGTCGAGAACAGCGAAAGAGAATTTGAAGTCGCGCCATTTGTATTCAGCACCCAGATCAAGTCCCATTCCGAAACCATTGAGTCCGAAACCATCATCAAGGTTACCTCCCGACACATATTCGCGATGATTATCCTCGTCATATTCATGGTCAAAACGGAAGCCGGTAAGGGAAGCGTAGATATCGGCATTGGTCAGGGCTGTCCAGTTATTCTCACCTAATGTTAGATGAGCTTTATTGAATTTGAAGTCTACGTTACCTCCACCTATGTAGAATTTCAGGGCGGCACCTGCACGAAGACCGGGCACTTGCTTGATTTCGCGTGAATGGTTAAGGGCTAATGTAGCGTAAGCATTTGCATTTGCGAAGAGGTTCTTGATGTCATACGTTTTGTTTTCCACTCCTTCTTTAGCAAGAGAGAAGAATGAACCCGGCAAAGAAGCATGTGCGTTTACGCTGGTGCTGAGATTAATGGTGTTATACCCTCCGAACCCTTTGAAACCCACAGTAAGGATATTAACCTTTATGTTGGCACCGATTCTGTTCTTATCGTGAAATTTACTCATGGCTTCGGAGGTGCTGACTCCCGGATTTGTAAAAAGAACAGTTCTTCCATCTACATTATAGATGACATCGGAAAGATTAAGATTACCGTTGAGGGCAAGATTGAGATTGCCGAGCACTGGGAAAGATACGAATCCACGTTCGTTTCCGAAAGCTGGATTCATCTGGAAACGATAATCGTAATTATCGAGGAAATAACCGGAGTATGTGTTCTGGGCAAGCCCGTTAGTTACAGCTGAGGAAGCTAAAAGTGCGGCAAAAGCGAATTTATGTATACGTTTCATTCTGTAGGTCATTTTCAAATGTGAGTATTAGATTATTTATCGCCTTTGTCGAGATGCAGATATTTACCGGATACCTTGATGCGTATATTATCAAGTGTCAGGGTTTGATCCGGGGAGAGAACCTCAGCCTGTCCGGCAGGTGAATTAGAGATTGCCCATGCCTTGTAGAATATGCCGTCAATACCGGAAATAAACTCTTGGTCGTTGTCAGGTGTAATATTGATTGAAATGGGGAATTCTTTAGCCTGAGAAGGCACATCAGTGGCAGTAGCAGTACCGATATGTTTCCCTTCTTTATCTAAGATGTCGGCTGAGAGACGTACCTCCAGCGGAACGGTAGAAGAGACCGTAGCGGTAAGTTCCAGATTCTTTACATAAAGATCATCGAGCGCCTCTGAATTCCAGTCATCCTCAGTGCCGGAATATACAATCTGAGAACCTTTGGTGAGAGCTAAAGGAGCGCGGAACAGATATTCACCTTTTACAGAGGGAATATGTGTGCCAAGCGGGAAATTCTTGGTTTCACCTTTAATTACAGGTTTGATGAAATTCACATCGATTTGTTTGGGTAGTCCGTCACCGTATAGGACATCGCGCAGAGAAGAGAATAAATATTTTTTAGCATCAGCATATTCGGAGATGCATTTAAGGTCTTGTCCCTCCGGAGAAATGGCGAATTTATATGGACCGACACCTTTATCCGTTCCGATTACGATATCCTCATCCATTTTGAGGGTAATATTCTCGGCATCTTCACGTATAGGTGTGATTTCCAATCCGGTAGAGCCACCGAGTCCGTAAGGAGCACATGAGTTGTCGAGTGATATATATATTTGTGGATTGTCGATTTTGATACGGGTCTCATCCTGTGCCAGGAAGTCGGGTATGTCGCTCAAATCAGCGGGACTGAAATCGGGGTTGTCTATTTCATAATTGACTTTCCCTGAGAAACCGGAGACGGAGAAGTCCGAAAAGTCGTAATCAATGTCAATATCCATCTCGGTAGGAAGATTGATGGCGTTATCCTTTGTGGTGAGAGTGATTTCACCACTTTCCACTTTAATATCACCATCAAAATCCAGTTCATGGTCAAAAAGAGAAAGACCTAATTGTTCGGCATTTATTACTTCAGCATTCAGAGCAATATCCATTTCGCCTGAAGAGGTCTTATATGAGGAGATGATAATTTCACCCGTTTGGGCATTATACTCACCCACAGAGGCATCGGCATTATTATCATGGAGACTGACGTAGAGACCTTTGGGAAATTTCATCTTCATATTTTTGAATTCAATCTCCTTGCAATCTTTTGTAACATTTCCGGGCACCTTAAGTTTTGCACCTAAAGTGATTTTAGGAGTAATGATTTTTTCTATTCCCTGCACCTCTGAATCCACATCTTTAATCTTGTAGTTGAAAGATGTTGTTGACGTACCAAGATTGTAGGTTGCAATTGTCCCACCACCTGGAGCCTTTCTACGTGCATTGGGATTGTTGGGAAGTTTCGCGTTCACGATGGAGGGTTGAACATTGACGGGTGCAATGACTTTAAAGTCGTTGATAACAATATCTTTGCTATCTTCTCCGAATGTGCCGAGGTAAGAGTAAACGTAGATTTCCTTACCGTCAGGAGTCTTCTCTTTGGTAATAGATTCAGAGTTATCGATGTCAATAATTGAATTGAGGGTAACGGGGCTGAAGTTAACCGGAATCACCAGATTATTGACAGGAACTTCTACAGACGTATCGATATCGGATAAGTCATAGTTGTTGTCAATGCAGCTTGTTGCCACAAGCGAGACAAGGACAGCAAAAGAAAGGGGTAAAGATTTATTTACCATAAATGGATATAATTGAGATGTTAATTTAAATTTGAAAAGATATAGAGTCGAATTTCAGGGGAAAAAGGACTCTATATCTTATAGAGTGATTTAGATTTGAAATCTTACGATAATAAGGAAAAAATTTAATTTTTCTCAGCGAGCCGGCATTGCCATTTCCAGGCATTCCTCATTGTTTCGTCAATAGACACTTGTGCTTTCCAACCAAGGATAGAATTGGCTTTGGTTGGTTCAGCCCATATTTTTTCAATGTCACCCTCGCGCCTGTTTCCGATCACGTAAGGAACCTTGACGCCGGTTGCGCGTTCAAAAGACTCGATAAGTTCGAGGACTGAGAGACCTTTCCCCGTTCCGAGATTAAAGATTTCGATAGAATCGGAATCTTTATTATCGAGCATCCTCTTCATGGCAATGACATGAGCTTTGGCGAGATCCACCACATCAATGAAGTCGCGAATACAGGACCCGTCAGGTGTGTTATAATCATTGCCGAAGACTGTAAGTTGTTTACGGATGCCGGCAGCGGTCTGTGTCAGATAAGGTATGAGATTATTGGGCACGCCGTTGGGTAGTTCACCAATTAAAGCAGAAGGGTGAGCTCCGACGGGATTAAAGTAACGGAGGATGATACTTTTAATGGGGGCTCCCGAGTGAACAAAGTCTGTTATTATCTCTTCCGAAATCTGCTTTGTATTTCCGTAAGGGGAAGTGGCTTTTTTAATCGGTGCATTCTCATCAATGGGGTTCACGTCAGGTTCTCCGTAGACAGTACATGAGGAAGAGAAAACAATCCCTTCTACATTGAATTCCGGCATCAGCTCCAGAAGATTGATGAGAGTGACAAGATTGTTACGGTAATAGAGGAGAGGTTTTTCCACAGATTCACCTACGGCTTTGGAGGCTGCGAAATTAATAATACCTTTTATTCCCGGATGATTTTCGAATAATCGGTGCAGTGTGGAGAAGTCGGAAGCATCTCCTTCTACAAATTCAGGACGAATACCGGATATTTTCTCTATTCCGTCAAGAACTTCAATATTTGAGTTTGAGAGGTTGTCGATGATTACTACGTCATAGCCGGCTTGTTGTAATTCGACAACGGTATGAGATCCGATATATCCGGTGCCACCGGTGACTAATATTTTCTGCTTCATCTTAGTTAATTTTTGAAAAGGGGAGAAGGATAGACCCCCTCTTCAGTCAGTTTACGGAATTGCTCAACGGTAGCCGGACGGTCAGCGGCATAGGTGACACCGAACCATTTTGAGGGGGTTTTCTCCACTTTCAGGGTTATGGTGCCGTTGTTGATAAGTTCGTTGACTACGGAAGGGATATAGAATTCAGATTTAAGTTCCTTGCTGTGGTCAGCCAGAAAATCCCGGAACGATTTTTCAGAATATTCGAAATAGTCGGGAGTAAATCCCCACATATTCATGGACACGGCCGCGCCTTCCGGGAAAGGAACTTCAGAGCCGTCCTCGAGTGTCTGGACGAGTTTTCCATCTTTGTATTGGATACCGTGACATTCAGTTACTCCGGTAAGGAAACCCTCTTCGGACACTTGGCAATGACCGCGTGAGACTCCGCCGTTTTCACTTAGGGTATTCTCTATGTTGAATCCCACCATGCAGTATTCGTTCTTTTTACCTTCAGCATTTTTAAGGAAGTCAGCGAGCACTTTGAAGCTGTCCGGACCATAATAATCGTCCGCATTGATTACGGCGAAAGGCTCTTTAATGACATCTTTTCCCATGAGGACAGCGTGATTGGTGCCCCAGGGTTTTGTGCGTTCCGGATTAACTTCATAACCCTCAGGAATATTGTTAATATCCTGGAATACAACTTCCACGGGAACGTGTCCCTCATATTTGGAAACTACTTTATCGCGAAATTCCTTTTCGAAGTCGTGACGAATAACGAATACAATTTTACCAAACCCGGCGCGAAGTGCGTCATAAACGGAATAATCCATGATGGTTTCTCCTGAGGGACCAAGTCCGTCAAGTTGTTTAAGACCGCCATAGCGGCTCCCCATACCTGCTGCGAGAATAAATAAAGTTGGTTTCATGATTTCTTTTTTTATCAACTGTCTCTTTCCTAATTGGTTCGGGAAAGATATGAAATATCTGCAAAGTTAGTGATTCTTAAGTTTTTTCACAAATTTGCTCCTCCAATTATTTCGGAAGAGGAATACGGATATAGGTCAGAAGATGAAGGAGGAAGTCGAACCAGACCAATTTACTGTTGGCATTTCTTGAAATGTCACGACGTGTCCGTGTGATTTCATTCACAATTTTTTCAACGTTGGCTACATGAATGAAAGGTGCAAATTTCCGGCTGAACTCTTCCTCAGAGGGATTGAGCATATTGAGAGAGGGAGTGTGGAGATTGTAAATGAAATTTTCTCTCACCTGAGAAGAGAAATAGTCAAGCAGTCTAAGGGATTTCTCTCTACCCAGGGCAGCAAAAGAGTCGGAGAGTCTTTTAAGTTCAGCTACGTTACGCGCGTAGGCATTTCTCATGGAAGTCCGGAAATAATTTCCGAATTCTTCGGTTTCGCCATCATGTGAAGCCAGTTCCAATGCTTTGGACAGCTTTCCTTGAGCGAGCCGGGCAACCTCGGCACTTTTCACCTCACTCAATCCCATGTTTATTAAGGTATCTGTGATTTCCTCATCCCCAAGGCGATTAAAAGCGATACGTTGGCAACGTGAAAAAATGGTGGGAAGAATTTGAGAAGCATCGTTGCTGACGAGGATAAAAAGAGTGTCGGAAAACGGTTCCTCAATGATTTTCAGTAATTTGTTGGCTACACTGCTCTCCATTTTTTCAGGGAGCCAGATAACAAAAATTTTATATTTGGAGTTATAAGCTGAAAGTGAACTGATACGGGATATTTCATCCGCTTCGGTGACATAATAAGTAGGTTGGGAGTTTCCTGCATTAATAATTTCGAGCCATTTTTCAGTGGGCATAAAACTATAGTTATCAAGAAAATCCTTCCACTCCTCCAGATAATCAATGGAAAGGGGGTTTTTGGAACCATTCTTCTTCAAAATAGGGAAAGAGTAATGGATGTCAGGGAGGTTGAGGGAGTTGACCTGTCTGCAAGAGGGACAAACACCACAACTGTCGCCATTAAAACGGTTCTCACAACAGATATAGCTCAAAAGGGCACGCGTCACACGCATCTTCCCTACCCCCGGCAGACCATGGAGCAAAAGTGCGTGAGGAATTTTATTATTATCTACCATGTTGCGCAGATTCTCAATCTGCCGGGCATGGCCTGTAATATCACTAAATTTCATCGGTAGCAAATATTTTTAAGACTGCAAAAAGAGCAATTATCTTCATTAGGGGTTCTCTTAAACGGAATATCTGAGTTCAACAGCTCAGATATGGTCTCATCCAAATGTTGCAGGAACCCGGTTTTATGAATGGAAGTATCCTTGGCATCCATTTTTCCAATCATTGGATGTTTAAGAATTTTGGGGTTATTATCAAGAATTTTCAGCACATTATAAATTTCAACTTCCATATAATCCGGGAGTTGCTCAGCGAGTTGCGGATATCGTTCATTGATAAGGACAGAGAGAAGAAATGCGTAGAGGTAAAGCTGGAATATATTCTTTCCTGAGCCATCGGGTGAGAAAATATCATCAATTGAATCGCATTCGAGGGACACATGACCCGTCTTGTAATCCACAATTCTAAGTGGGGCTGATGGATCTGACGCATCTCTGTCTATGCGGTCGATAGAGCATGTCATATTGACAATATCCCCCGTAGAAAGGGGTATTCTGAAATCACCTTTCATTTCGCAGCCATATATAAGGAACGGAGCTTGTTTCAGGTCATACAGAAGGATGTTCTCAACCATTTTTAATAGACCCGGAAGAGTAAAAGCAGCGCTCCCTTGTAAAGGACGGTCGAGCTTATCATCCGGGAGTTTGAAATGTTCAGCGTTTACGGTACGTATCAATAATTTTTTAAGATACTCCTTATCATTTAAAAGGGAATTTATTTTTTCTCTGGAAATAAGAATCGGCTCCGGGAGGAAAATTTTTTGTTGCTCTTCAGGGAGGTAAAGTTCCATCATTGCACGGTGGATAATATTTCCAGTTGTGATGGCATCAATACTTTCAGAAGACTCCTCTTCGGTTTTAATACAAAGTATTTGCTCGAAAAAGAATCTCATGGGGCATGAAATATATGTAGCCAGGGAAGAGGCGGAGAATTTTCGGGGTTTAATATCATCAATAATACCTTCCCGGAGATAAAGATTCAATTCATTCTTGATATAACCTGTTTTATTCACTTCCTCATTATGATAGCGCGACACAGCCAGGTCGAAAGTCCCCTCTCTAAAAGAAATTTCTTCGGGAGCAATCAGATGCTTTATCTGGAGGAGATACCTTGAGATGCCGCCGCTGCTCCCGTCACCAGTCCGGGAATCATAGGTCATCCAGGCACATTTGGCTCGGCTGAGAAGCCGGAAGAAGTAATAGGCAAAAATATTCTCCTGATAGTTGGCAGGTGGCATCCCGTAAACATGGCGCAGAGAATTGGGGATAAAAGTCCTTGAACGCGCCTTGCGTGGAAGAATCTTATCGTTGACAGAGGGAATGAAAAGATAATCAAAATCCAGCGAGCGTGTTTCAAGCATACCCATAATTTGCAGACCTGCAAGAGGTTCACCTTCAAAACTGACGGTTTCGGAAGATATAAGCCTGTCGGCAAGCATGAAGACGGAAGAGAAATGCATGTCTATGTCAAATGCAGTGAAACTATCTTTCAGAATATTCAACGCATCCAGATAACGACCGATGTGAGTGCGTTCCATTTTCCCGTTTATAAAAGAGACCTTATCTTCCTGAATCCCACCTTCAATAAGTCGGAGAATATTAATGAGTAAACCGACAGTTTCCGTTGGTTTAGCCTTAGGATTGAAAGGGGAGAATATCACTTCAGCTTCCGTTCCTAAGGCATTGAAACGTGAGGATGGAATGGCAAAATGATGTTCATCGGCTAATACAGACAGAAACTTATTGATGCTGATGGAGCCAAAAATCTGTTGCATATAGGGATGGGCAAGGAGCGAGCGGATATCATTCATAAGAAATCCCGGTTCGCCGGAAGATGTTTTGGTTCTTCTCATCTGCATGCGTCGGAAGAGAGTGATGAAAGAAACCACAGCTGTCTGACGCAAAGGATAACCCATAGTCAGGTTGAGATTCTCTACTTTTTCCGGAAGAGAATAGAGAAGAGGCTGCAATAGATTTTCATCAGGTAGGATAATTGCCACTTTGGCCCGGTTAAGATATCTGTTAAGGGCAATTTTGAGTTTGGCTTTCTTTATTTCTTCCGTGTTGAGTAATTCCGGATGAAGTCTTTTTACTTCTTCCTCCAGTGACTTCTTAAGCTTTTCGTTACCCTCTATTTTAAGAAGTTGTCCGGAAGCTATTTTATCAAGAAGAATATCCAGTTGGGAACCTATCACCTTAATTTGGGCGGAATTTGAGGGAACCGATATTACATTAATCACTTCCGGAAGCGAGTCGGTGTCACTCTTTTCAATAAAAGATTCACACCATTCAGGGGAGGGCAGGAATTGACGGTCAAGGTTAATAAAGTGAGCAGCCGGATTGTCAGGGTCGGAAAGGAAAGGTCCGGTAGCATCCCAGAGGAAGTCGGCGAACGGTTCTTTTACTCCCTGAATGGAAACCGTCATTTTATGAAGCAAACCGAAGATTCTGAATTCAGCTCTGGAAAGAGCATTGAAACCTATAAACACTAATTTCTTTTTGTGACGGAGAGGAGATTGAAGCGGGATGGATTCCCCGTTTCTGAAACCGTTATAAATATCATTAACATGTTGAAAGGCGAGACGATAAGCACCGCCGGTGGTTGTAAGTCCTTGAGAGGCGAGGTCAGATTCCAGAGCGTTGTAAAGAGGGTACAGAATTTGCCAGATATAAAAAAACTTTCCGCGAGGAGAGTCCTCATCAGTTTTTTCAAAATCCTTCCAAAACGATGGAGAGACATCCCGGCTGTTTTTATAACCGAAATATTCCTCCATGACCTTATACTGTTCATCGGTGAGGAAATTGGTGGAAATTTCTTTAAAATCTTTGACATTTTTGAAAATTTCAGCCGGTTCAACCAGTTGCATATCGATTTCATCGAAATCAGACAGCACAATCTCCCCCCAAGATCTGAATTTATCGAAATCGATATTCTCCCCGGGTCCGAGAAGTTTTTTATAGCAGTTGAATAGCCTGAAAATCAGATTTATCTTACTGTCGGGAATCCTGCCTGAGAGTTCAATGATGAAATCGGAAATAGAAAAGATTTCCGGGGCAATTATTGGAGAAGGGGATATTGAAGAAAGATATTTAAGGAAAAAAGTTCCGCTTCTCTTGTTAGGAAAAACGAAAGTGAAATCCGACAAGTCGGAATAATGAGATTTATAAGCTTCGGCAACTGATTGCAGGAAAGGTATCATTTCAATTAAATATTTGAAGAAAAGAGGGAGACAGTATGATCTTCAACATTGCTTGTTTTTTAAGACAGCAAATAATTAATGCAGAGTTCAAATTTACGAAAAAAAAAGGAAATGAGAATGGGTTATTGAAATATAAAGTGAAAGATAATTTTGAGAAGTTTTGAAAATTAAGGATTTATAAGATAAAAGAAGAGGTTGTGTCTAAATGCGAAGCATAAACACAACCTCTGTGGTCCGGAAAAATTGATTTTAGATACTAATTATCAATTGTTTCTTATAAATTTAAATGACTTTTGAGAACCGGGAGTAGATATTAGAAGAATATATACCCCTTCAGGTAAGGATGAAGTATTGATGATATTGTTATCTGACTTTTCTCCGGAAGCAAAACAAGTACCATTAACTGAGAAAATCTTCCAACTTGAAATCTCACTGTTAAGAATAATTTGCTCATTATTTATAATAACCGGTTCCTCACGGTCTGAAATATTTTCTAAACCGGCAACATAATCCTCATATATATTTGGATTTTTGAAAATTATTTCATCGTTTGAGATACGTTTAACCATCAGCAGATTAGTCGCATCCTCTTTAAGAAGCTCTCTACGCCGGAGAGCCAGGAGAGGATATGCAAGTCTATGGGCACCCTCCCCGACATAACCTATTTCCGGAATCCAGTCGTAACTTTTATTATTGCCACCGAACCTGTCATAACCACCATAATACCAATATCCGTATGTGAGGGGATTATAAATCGTCCCAAATAAAATTTTTTCAGATACACCTGTATAAGGGTTTTTAAGGAAGAAGGTGCTTGCGTTTCCTCTGTCATCATTGGACGCTATCAAAAACTCCTTATTTCCGCAAGTTTTAATAGGATTAATGGGTTCTCCATTAAACTTCCAATAGGAATCGGGCAGTACGACATCCTGAGGTTTACAATATACACCGTTGCGATCCTGACGTAATAATGCTACACAAAGAGGATTCTCAAAAGTGGAGGTTTCTGAATAAAGCACTTCAAAATATTTTTTTCCGGTTTCAGGGTCGGTCACCATGTCTCCCAGTTTCTCATAAGTTAATGAACCTGAATCAGACGGAGCTGAGGTGTGAGTATAAACCCAGATATAATCTGTATTCAGAAGCGAAGGAGATTCAATTGAATCAAAAGAGATATTTAGGGTTTTATTCTTCTTGATTTCAATATTTCTTGCTACAAACCTATATTCTATTCTACGATAATCGTTATCGCACTCAAAACAGATATCATACGTTCCGGCAGGAATTTTCTCCATTTCTGCTATCCAATCTTGCACGAAGTAACTTGTTTTAAGAGAGGGGTCAATGATTTCGTCACTTTCTTCTCCTTTATTTATATTATCGATATTATCCTCTTCACGCAATGTGGGAGCAATAGGATAAGCCATGTGAGGAAATTCGATCAGGATAATGTTCTCATGCATTTTGAGCGATGCGTGAACTAATTCATCGCGATAGGTGAATGTCATACCTTTTATAGTCACATTCAAGTGAGAATCAAATAGTGTAATTTCTAATGAAGGAACGGGAACATCAGTCTCATCTTCATAGACACGTATAATTTTGTTGGTTACTTCCGGATTAGGGAAATAATCATGTTCAAAAGCGGCAAATGATGAGCAAGGTGTAAGCCAGGCTCCAATTGCCAAAACTCCTATTATCAGATGAGATATTTTTTTCATAAGACAAAGTATATTTAGTTTCAAAAATAGTTATGATGAAAAGTTAAATCTAAGTGTTCAAACTCCTTTTAAAATATTTTCATCTTACAAATTCGATCTTGGATGACAAAATTTTGGTATAAAGGTGTCTTACGCGCGCTCCTCGCGGCGCGCATCTAAAATTCCGTCACCAATAGAAACTAAATGCCTCATACCAACAGAAAGCTTATTAATTATCCCATGATATGGTCCCAAAGCTGCGATACGTATGTTTCCTTCTTTAATAATGTCATTAAATGAAGGGATACAAAAAATCATAATATTTTTTTGAGTGTGTTTCATAATCGCAGCGATTTTGAAGACAAATAAGAAGCAACAATTAATATGATTGTTAATATTGCGAACAAAGTAAACAAATAAATTTTATTTATGCAACAAATATTGTGATTTTTTTTTTAAACAGTGTCATTTTTAATAACCTATCCGGCTGATTACATATCTATCATACATTCTTTCGATCTTATTTCCTAATTAATCCTTTGAAAACCCCAACAAGATATTGGAGTTTATGATGAATTTCTAAGCATAACGGTGGTGGTGATTTTTTCTAAGCGAAAGGATTTAAATAAAAAGCCGATTAAACATATAAATTGATTGGGAAAAATAGAGAAAAAAGAGGTTTGGATTTGGAGGATGGGATAAAAAGTAGTAATTTTGCGGAGATTTCGGCAAAAGAGGATTTTACGAATACCGAATCAGGTAATTAATCTGAGAAAATCTTTCTTCCGAAACATGTGTGATGGAAAATTTGTACATCTAATTTTAAGTAACACTCAAAATGAAAGTATTTGAACTCAAGGCTGAACCCCGTGCGGTAGTAGGAAAGAAGTCAGTAAAGGCACTTCGCAAAGAGGGAAAGATTCCCGCAGTGATTAATGGAGGCAAGCTCATCGAGCTTCCTTACAACGGCACTCTCAAAGAGGGAGAGAAAGTTGTAGCAATCGATGACAAGCGTGGATTGATTACAACAGACATTGTAGTAAAGAACGAAGATGTTCGCAAGCTCATCTATACCCCTGATATTTTCGAGATTAATCTTGAAATCAACGGAGAGAACAAAAAGGCTGTAATGAAAGATCTTCAGTTCCAGCCCGTAAAAGACACAGTGCTTCATATTGATTTTCTGGAAGTAACACAGGATAAACCTATCGTAATGGAAGTTCCCGTTGTTGTAGAGGGACACGCAGAAGGTGTGAAGGCCGGTGGTAAGCTCCAGCTCAATATGCGTAAGCTTAAGGTTAAAGCTACATACGACAAGATGCCGGAGCGCCTGGTAGTAAACGTAGACACCCTCGGTCTTGGTAAGTCAATCGCAGTCGGCGACCTCCACTATGAGGGTCTTGAGCTGATGAATGCCAAGAATGCAGTAGTCTGCACAGTACAGCTCACTCGTGCCGCTCGTGGTGCTCAATCAAAGGCAGCTGAGAAGTAAGAAATCAAAATCTATTAATTTCCAGATAAGTGGGATTAATACAACGTATATTACAACTATTAAAGAGAGATGGCGCCGTGCGTCGTCTCTCTTCTTCAATTCCGGAGGATATGAAAAAATTTCTCATTGTCGGATTAGGGAATATCGGACCTGAATATGCAGGCACACGCCATAACATAGGATTTATGGTAGCCGACCGGTTGGCAGCCGGTGTAGATGCGGAGTGGGATTCGTGTCGATATGGCGACATGGCAAAGGTGAAGGTGAAGAATTGTGAGTTAATGGTTTTGAAACCATCCACATTTATGAATCTCAGTGGGGTAGCGGTTAGATATTGGATGAACAAGGAGAAACTTCCTCTGGAAAATTTGCTTATCATTGTAGATGACTTAGCCTTACCTTTTGGAGCCATAAGACTCAGAGGTTCAGGTTCGGAAGCTGGTCACAACGGTTTAAAGAATATTACCTCCGAACTTGGGACAAATAATTATGCCCGACTTCGGTTCGGAGTAGGTAATGATTTCCCTAAGGGAGGACAGGTAGATTATGTATTGGGTAAGTTTCCCCCGGAGGAACAAGCCAGAATGCCGGAGCGGCTTGATGTTGCAGTGGATGCGGTTAAAGCATTCTGTCTCTCGGGACTTGGATTTGCAATGACTAATTACAACAATAAATAGTCAGGATTTTATAATAAGACAACTGCCCCTTCTAACAATCCATACTGTTGGATTGTCATAACCGGGCATCTGTGGCGTAGCTGCCGGAATCTGACTTGGGTCACATACGATAAGTATTCTCCTGTCAGTGTTATAACTCTTGCTCTTCAAACAGGTCTTCTTCATCGTCGTCTTCCCAATCAAGAAAATAGGTATCGGCGTATGAATCCTCTTTAAATCTTGATAATTCTCGACTGTCACGTTTTGTAGGTCGACCAAGCCCCTTTCTTCTATCCACAAATCCGGAAATTTTAGCCATCTCCAGAAGATCATACTGAGATTTTGGGGTAAGGTTCTCGAGATATTCCGGCACTAACTTGGCACCCAACCGGTTGCCGGTAATTTGTAATACCCGGAAAGTGTAAGTGATAGGAGGTTTCTTAACATCAATAATATCTCCGACTTTAATAGAGCGAGACGGCTTTACGATGGTTCCCCCCATAGAGACTCTCCCTTTTTTGCAGGCATCGGTAGCCAGAGTGCGGGTTTTAAAAACACGCATAGCCCACAACCACTTGTCGATACGTTCTTCACCTTTTGCCATAATCCGGAGGGTTATTGATCAGTAGTCCGGACTAATGTCAGAACCACTTTATTATTGCTGTCAAGAAGGAGAACTTTATCAGAAGAAACCGGCTTGGCGTGAGAAGCATCTTCAAGAGCAACAAGCAACATAGTCTCATATTGGGGATCCGGACAAGCCATGCGTGTTGTGGCAATTGATTGGAAAGATATAGAGTTAGGGGTTTCCATATCTGTTTCAAATGATCCATTAAGGATATTGCACCCTGTATTCCCATGCAGTTTCCCTTCATCAACATCGATTACCAGTTTCATATCTTCGATATTGACCGGTTCATCCTCAATGCTTACTACTCTCCATGTGCCATTCAGGAAATCAAAATTCTGATGCATCAGAGACATTAATTCTGTATGATGTGCGTCATAGAAATAGAGATAGTAATTACTGTTATCCAGTTTCCAGGAATAAGATCGGGTGTTATTTAGGGCAGCATTGATTTCATAATCAGTGATATCCGACATTCCGCAAGCCATCATTGTAGAAATCATCTTATCAAAACTGATAGTGCTGTCCTGAGGGTTATATTTGTAGGAAGCATTTATGGTGTTGCAACCGTTATTACCATAAATTCTTGACTCAGAAGGGGAGAATCGGATATAGGGAGCAGTTTCACCTTTTGCTTCCTTCCCATTTACAGTTTCAATCACCCAATCTCCCGAGAGTATCCCTTTGGCAAGACTCTCATGATTAAAGGTCTTTTGTTGAGTTTGTTGGTGAATATTTTCACGGTCGCGAGGAAGCACAGCTTCCTTTTTAACTTTTGAACCTCCGGTGAGTCCCTGAATAACCGAGCAAGCTCCGGAAAATGAGAGAATTAAAAGAGCACCGGCAAATATTATAGTTTTTTGTAGATTCATAATGGAGAAAATTTTATTTCAACATATCCCCTTTTTATTTAATTTAAGATATTTTCCCGGAGAAACCTCTCCGTGTTCTTAATTGAGGGATAATTGACAAAGTTAGCAAAAAATTTTTAATCCCCCCAATGACGTCGCAACGGGTATTTGGCGGGACGCATTAGTAGACGTAGGGATGTGGAATATGTGTAATAATTCCAGATCCAGTTGAGCAAAACATTAAGTTTGTTACGCATCCCCAGGATAGATATAAGATGAATAAACATCCATGTCCACCAAGCCATTCTTCCGCCGAAAGAGATATGAGGGAGGTCGGCAACAGCACGATTCTTGCCTACGGTAGCCATTGACCCTTTATCGAAATATTCAAATTCCCGGGTGAACTCACCCTTATTGAGCTGTTTAGCAAGTAATTTGGCCTGTTGAATGGCAGGTTGGGCCATCTGAGGATGACCTTTGGGATATTTATCAGTTTCCATAAGAGCGATATCGCCTAAAGCATACAGAAAATCCTCATAACCCTTGACACGATTGTATCGGTCTACAATGATTCTTCCACCATGTCCCACAATCTCAGCAGGTAACCCCGGCATCGGCTCACCGCACACCCCTGCAGTCCAGATTAAGGTCTCCCAATACTCCTCATGCCCGTCTTTAAAAGTAGCTATTTTATCATTATACCCAGAGAGTTGGGTGTTCAACCTTACGTTGACCATCAATCCTTCAAGATACTTTAGTGCTTTATTTCTCGACTCTTCATTCATGGCTCCCAAGAGAGAGGGAGCTCCCTCCACCAGGGTGATATTAACATCATCAGGGTTAAGTTCCGGATATTCACGAGGAAGGATATCACGTTTCATCTCTCCCAGAGCTCCGGCAATTTCAACACCGGCAGGCCCCCCGCCCACCACCAGAAAACTCAGTAATTTTTTTCTTCTTTCGGAATCTTCACATAAAGCGCCTCTCTCCAGTCGGTCGAGGATTTCATCACGCGTATGGGTTGCTTCAGCGATAGTCTTTATTCCGAAGACATTTTCCTCCATACCTTTCATTCCGAAATAATTATTTGTGGAGCCAGCCGCAATTACAAGTTTATCAAACGTCAGTGTTTCGTAAGAAGTAGTGACACTCTTGTTTTTAAGGTCGATATTTTTGACGTGACCCATGTGATAGGAAACATTCCTATTCTTCTTAAACTCCCTCCGGAACGGGAAAGAGATATTACTCGGTTCCAGCCCGGAAGAAGCTATCTGATAAAAGAGGGGAGGGAAACAATGAAAATTGTTTCTGTCAATCAGACATACCTTATATTTATCAGGATCAAGTCCCTTGATAAAATTAATTCCCGCAAAACCTCCTCCGATAACAATGATGTTTTCCATGTTGAAAAATTTTTATACTGTATGTGGAGAGTGAGCTCCATATTTCTTTAACCTGTAAACCTTTCTAAAAGTTCAAATCCGTTATTTGATAATAAGAGAGGGTATAAAAACGTTAAGGAGATGTGAAGTTAAGGAAGATAAAATATTATCTGTGTGGAATATTATTGATTTTCACAATGATATGCAGAGGTCAGGTAAATGCCGAGCAGGTGCTCAATATCGGGCGCAATGTGCTTGGTATGGAAGACTATATGCTTTCCATACAATATTTTAACCAGGCAATAAAAGCAAAGCCATATTTAAGTGAGCCTTATTTCTTTCGAGCTCTCGCAAAGTTAAATCTCGATGATTATGCCGGAGCAGAAGAGGATTGCAATTTGGCGATAGACAGGAACCGGTTCAAGACCGAAGCATATAAAGTAAGAGGATTTGCGCGTCAGCGGCTTGGTAAAGATTCACTTGCAATAGAGGATTATGATATAGGATTACGATATAATCCCATAGATAAGTATTTTCTATTTTATAAAAGTGTGGCACAAACGGAGCTGTCGCGGTTTGAAGGCGCGGACAGCACTTTTAAAATTTTGTTGAGACAATATCCACGCTTTGATGAGGGATATGCGGCGCGAGCACGACTCAATGTGATGCGAGGAGATACAGTCAGAGCACTTGAAGACATATCTACCGCCTTGTCACTGAACAAGACACATATTAATCCCTTCCTGATGCGAGCTGATATTATGAGCCGGAGAGGTGATTGGGGGAAGGCGCTGGAAGATATGGACGAGGCAATACGTCTGGTTCCGGATGAAGCGGATCTTTACATCAATAGAGCCTATCTCAGATATAATAATAATGATTTTTTCGGGGCAATGTCAGATTATAACTATACTCTTGAATTGAGTCCGGATAATCAACAGGCATTATTTAACCGCGGTCTTCTGCGATTTGAAGTCAGGGACTTAAGGAATGCCGCCGCTGATTTCGGCGAGGTATTGAAACAAGACCCGATGAATTTTCACGCACGCTATAACCGGGCATTGATATATCTTCAGATTGATAAGCCGTCGGCTGCTCAGGCCGACTTCCGGCTGATAGCTGAACGCTATCCGAGATTTTACCCCGTGTATTATGGTTTGGCAGAAGCCCGGAGAATGCAGGGAGACTTGCGTGGAGCCTTCAGCTATATGAATAAGGCAGATGATTTAGTGCGCCGGTATGTGGATAATCCGGAGAGGAATCCTCTGGACCGACCTACAATTGCAGGTACAGCCAATGAATCATCAAGACATAAAGATGAGAGTGAATTGACTGACGAAGAGGTTATGGATAAATTCAACCAACTCATCACCAATGCCGATGTGAATGAGACCCGGCTTTCGTACAATGAAAAGATAAAAGGGAGAGTGCAAGACAGAAATCTGCAGGTAGAACCTGAACCCATGTATTCCTTGTCCTTTATCCCGCCGCAGGTTTCACTAAGGGCGCTTTCCAACTATTTCAGAGAATTGGACCAACTTAATCAGCAACGTTATATCTCCCTACCGCTGCATCTTGTCGGGGGTAATTCCACACCGGCTGATGAAACTGAAATCAAGAAAATTTTTGACATTTCCGACTCCTTTTCAGCGGTGATTTCATCCGGGCAAGGACGTCCGGTGGATTATATGGCGCGTGGGGTGGCAAGAACCATGCTGAAGGATTATGACGGAGCGGAAGAGGATTTCACACGTGCCATAGAGGGCACTCCCGGATTTGTGGTAGCCTATATGGGGCGTGGTTACGCAAGGTATCTTAATTCTTATGGGAAAGAGGAGCTTGTGCGTGACAATGAGATAAGGATGGCGATGGAGGATTATGATGAGGCATTGCGTCTGAACCCAACATTAGTTTATGCATGGTTTAATAAAGGGAATATCTATTATTTAGCGGGTGATTATACCTCAGCGTTGCAGTGTTACAGCGAAGCGTTGAAGATAGATCCCGATTTAGGTCAGGCATATTTTAACCGTGGGTTAAGTTATCTTCAGGCCGGTAACAGACAGCAGGCTTTTTCCGATTTGGGAAAAGCCGGAGAGCTGGGAGTGCTCCCCTCATACAGTTTGTTGAAGAGAATGAAATGATATTTTGAATTCTCCTTTAAAAACATTAACTTTGCATTTCAATAATAATTAAGAAAAATAGAAGCCGGGATAACAACCGGAATATATAAAGGTATATGATTAACATCACATTTCCCGACGGAAGTGTCCGTCAATTTGAGGAAGGGATTACTCCTCTGAGGATAGCTGAAAGTATCAGTCCCCGATTTGCAGCCGATGTTCTCGCAGCTAAAGTGAATGGTCAGGATTGGGATATTTCACGTCCGGTGTCTGAAGATGCATCCATAGAATTGTATAAGTGGGATTCACCGGAAGGGAAACACGCTTTCTGGCACAGTTCTGCCCATCTTCTGGCAGAGGCTTTACAGGAACTTTATCCCGGAGTGAAATTCGGAATCGGACCGGCTATTGAGAACGGTTTCTACTATGATATAGACCCGGGAGAACATAAGATTACCTCAGAAGATTTCCCGAAGATCGAGAAAAAGATGATGGAACTTGTGGCTCGTAAAGAAGCTATAGTCCGCAATGACATCTCAAAGGCAGATGCTCTGAAAATGTTCGGAGATAGGGGAGAAACTTATAAATGTGAGCTAATCAGCGAACTTGAAGACGGACATATCACAACCTATACACAGGGAGCCTTCACAGACCTGTGCCGTGGTCCGCATATCCCCAGCACAGCACCTATAAAGGCGGTCAAGATTCTCTCTCTTGCCGGAGCTTATTGGCGTGGTGATGAGAAGCGAGACCAGCTTGTGCGTGTATACGGCATCACCTTCCCCAAGAAGAAGATGCTCGATGAGTATCTGACACTCCTTGAGGAGGCAAAGAAGCGTGATCACCGTAAGTTGGGTAAAGAGATGGAGCTTTTCACATTCTCCTCCACAGTGGGTCAAGGTCTTCCTCTCTGGCTCCCGAAAGGAGCGGCGCTACGCGACCGTCTGGAACAGTTCTTGCGTAAAGTTCAGAAAGAATACGGTTACCTCCAGGTAATCACACCGCATATCGGTAACAAGCAATTATATGTCACATCCGGACACTGGGCAAAATATGGAAAGGATTCCTTCCAGCCAATTCAAACACCCGAAGAGGGAGAGGAATATATGCTCAAACCGATGAACTGTCCTCATCACTGTGAGATATATAGAGCTTATCCGCGCAGTTACCGCGAATTACCCCTTCGTCTTGCAGAATTCGGCACTGTTTATCGTTATGAACAAAGCGGAGAGCTGCACGGATTGACACGTGTCAGGGGCTTTACCCAGGATGATGCGCATATTTTCTGTACACCCGAGCAGATAAAGGATGAGTTCTTGAAGGTAATGGATATAATACTTTATATCTTCAAGACTCTCGACTTCAAGAATTTTGAGGCACAGATATCTCTTCGCGACCCGAAGAATAAAGAGAAGTATATCGGTTCGGACGAAAATTGGCATCTCGCCGAGAATGCCATTATCGAGGCATGTGCAGAGAAAGGACTTCCTGCGCGACAGGTGGAGGGGGAAGCAGCCTTCTATGGTCCCAAACTTGACTTTATGGTGAAAGATGCCATCGGACGACGTTGGCAGCTCGGTACTATTCAGGTAGACTATAACCTTCCCGAGCGTTTCGGATTGGAATATACCGGATCTGATAACCAGAAACACCGGCCGGTAATGATACATCGGGCACCCTTCGGCTCCATGGAACGTTTTGTAGCCGTTCTCCTTGAACATACAGCCGGAAAGCTACCCTTATGGCTCATCCCCGAGCAGTGTGTAGTGCTCCCCATCAGTGAGAAATTCAATGATTACGCATTTAAAGTGGTAAAAGAGTTGGATAAGCATGGAGTACGCGCCATTGTAGATGACCGAAATGAGAAAATAGGAAAGAAAATCAGGGACAATGAGCTCAAGAAAATCCCCTATTTGCTCATCGTAGGAGAAAAAGAGGCGGAAAATGACGAAGTTTCTGTAAGAAAACAGGGAGAAGGTGATAAAGGTACGCTGAAAATTATTAACTTTGCAGACGCTTTGAATAAAGAAGTAGAAGCAATGATAAGTAATAATAACTGATTCAAGATATACGAAAGAACCGTATTGAAGAATTCTAAAACTTTTGAATGGAGAAAAAACCTCAGTTCAGCGGACCGCGAAAGCCAATGGGAGGTCGACCAGCCAATGGTCGGAAATTCCCAAATGGAGAGCGTAACAGCCGCGACCCCTATGCTACCAACGAGCAGATACGTGCACGAGAAGTTCGCTTGGTAGGCGACAATGTGGAAACGGGAATCTATCCTATAGATAAAGCCCGGAAGATAGCAGCCGAGCAGGAGCTTGATTTGGTGGAAATTTCACCGACAGCGGAGCCCCCTGTATGTAGAGTGATAGACTATCAGAAGTTCCTCTACCAGCAGAAGAAGCGACAGAAAGAGCAGAAGGCAAAGGCAGCTAAGGTCGTAATCAAGGAGATTCGATTCGGACCGCAGACCGATGACCATGACTATAACTTCAAACTCAAACATGCCACCGGTTTTCTTGAGGATGGATATAAGGTCAAGGCATACGTCTTTTTCCGCGGACGTTCAATCCTGTTCAAGGAGCAAGGGGAAATGTTATTACTTCGCTTTGCCAATGACCTTGAGAAATTGGGAAAAGTAGAAATGATGCCGGTTCTTGAGGGGAAAAGGATGTCGATAATACTTGCTCCGCTCAAGACCAAAGCAAAGGATTCCAAGGAGAAGAAAGGTAAAGTCTCTCCGGAACCTGAAAAAACGGAAAACAATTCCGAGGCATAACTGACGCCGAGGAAATATTAAATAGAGACCGTAGGCACCCAGTGCCGAGGTAAATTTTAACAACTAAAAAATTAAAACAATGCCAAAGGTAAAGACCAATGCCGCGTCTAAGAAGCGTTTTGCGCTCACCGGCACGGGAAAGATTAAGAGAAAACATGCTTATCACAGCCACATTCTGACCAAGAAGTCGAAAAAACGTAAACGTAACCTCGACCACACTACATTGGTGGACAGTGCTAACAAAAAGCAGATCTGCGAACTCCTAAATCTTCGTTAAGAGAGAGCAGGAAGATTGCTTAATCAATCAATTTTTATCCTTCACATTTTTTATTCACCGGATGTGACGCCTCGCAAGAGCTGAAATTTCTTTGGCCGCGCACATCCAAAAAACACAAAAAAATGCCAAGATCAGTAAATCACGTCGCTTCACGTGCTAAAAGAAAGAAGATTCTTAAACTCACCCGTGGCTACTATGGAAGCCGCCGAAACGTATGGACTGTTGCCAAGAATACTTGGGAGAAGGGTCTTACTTACGCTTACCGCGACCGCAAGCAGAAAAAACGCGACTTCCGCGCACTCTGGATTCAGCGTATCAACGCAGCTGCACGTCAGGAGAATCTCTCTTATTCCAAGCTTATGGGTCTTATTCATAAGGCAGGTATCGAAATCAACCGTAAGGTGCTCGCAGACCTCGCCATGAACAACCCAGCCGCTTTCAAGGCTATCGTTGATAAGGTGAAGTAAGTTTGTTCCGAAAAGCTTTGCTTTTGACCAATTCTCCCGTTTGAACCTTTTGGCAATTACGGATGTTGGTCTTATAAAGGAATAAACCACATCAAAGCTGATTGGGAAACTCATCAAATTTATCTGAAATACCGAGACCAGCCGGCTTGTCAATGGCGGGCCCCGTGTCTTAGGACATTGCTCCTTGCGGAGCGCAGGCGGATTACAAAGATTAGTCGGCTCTCAAATCCTGTCACTCGGAGTTTCATCACATTCCTTTGATGTGGAATTACACGAAAGGTGGTGCGGAAATCTTATTCCCGTTCCCACCTTTCTTTTTTGATTTTTTGTTAATACTTAAAACTTCATATTATGAAAGACGTTAAAGACGTTCTGCTTGAACGTACCAGTATCCGCAGATACGAAAGAGAAGCGATTCCGGAGGAAACAATGGAATTTATTTATAAAGCAGTAGAAAATACTCCTACCAGTTATAATGGTCAGCAGTTCTCAGTTATTGATATTTCTGACCAAGCCCTTAAGGAGGAACTATATGCTCTTACCAATCAGAAGCAACTCAAGACTTGCAACCGCTTGCTGATATTCTGCTCTGACTATAATAAAATATCGCTTCTCGCTTCAAAGAAGGGATTGACTATGCCACCCTTTACCGACACCATGGATGGAGTGACGATAGGTATTATAGATGCATCACTCGCCATGATGAGTGCCGTAGTTGCTGCAGAAGCAGCCGGGTTGGGTACTAATTGCGTGGGCTATCTGCGCACTGTAGATCCGGCGAAGGTTGCAGAACTGCTAAAGTTACCAAAGGGGGTTTTTGTCGTTTGCGGTCTTGCCATCGGCATCCCGCGTGAGCACCCGGATTTAAAACCGAAACAGCCCACATCACTTGTTTTTCATCGTAACCATTACCGTCAGGATGACAGTAAGATGGTAGAGGAACTTGAAGAGTATGATAATGTCGTGAAGCATTATAATGCTACCCGCTCAGGTGGAACCACAACTAACGATTGGGTAGCACATATACTCGATTACTATGATCACGCCATGGCGTACCGGATACTGGATTACTTAAAAGCCCAGGGGTACGATATCAAGAAATAATTTGCCGAGTAATACCGGCAATATTGAAGATTGTTATTTTTCAGGAATTGTTTTGCAGAATAGAATCTGAAAATGATCAGGTATTTCATCGGATAAAAAAATTTCGAAATCGAGAACAATTTCTAAGGGAGCATTGTTATAGATTTAAAAGGCTGATGTCGCAGACATTGCCTAAAAATAATAAAACAATGCTGTGCGACAAAACGGAATCCGGGTCGAGGCCTGATTCCGTTTTTCATATATATATATATATATCAGAAGGGATTTTATACGATAATTAACATTTATTATGAGGTATATATTTTAAACTCAGATGGGGTTGAGACATCTAAGAGATGTAGGTCCTGCAGAAGGAACCCCGACGGGGGTAAAAAATTTAAACTTGGATGAGAGCTGTTTCATCCGCAAAAAAAAGAAGAAGAAATGAAGAAGAAAATATTTGCAGTAGCGTTAACAATTCTCTCACTCGGTTCACTTTCAGCCTTGGCACAGTCACCGAACAGCGCTTCAGAAAATTTCGTTTGTCCTAATAACGAACAATGTGCTCCGGAAAATTGTAATCCCAAGGAGTGTGAAAATCCTAAGGTATGCAAGGAAGAAAAATGCACAAAGGATTTCAAGAAAGGGAAAGCATGTAATGGGGAAAAGAAAGATTGCTTCGGAAAAGGTAAAAGAAAAGGAGAAAGAAAGGGTGCCGGAAAAAAGGGAGAAGTTGGAAAACGCAATCCGGCAGCGGCTTTTGATAATCTAAATCTCACCCCGGGTCAGAAAGCGGAAATCGACAAGATTCTTTCCGATAAGAAGAAAGATATGGAGAAGGCTTTAGATAAAGCAAGCAAGGAAAGAAAAGAGATTTTCGAAAAGTATGATAAAAAAATCAACAAGGTTCTTTCTCCGGAGCAGTATGAAAAATATGTAAAGGCACGCTGCAAGATGATGCACAAGGAACGTCCTTTTCACGGCGGAAAGAAAGTTAAGGATGTAAAGAATGGTAATAAGGGTGGCATGGGCAAGCCCCGGAAAGGTCCCGCACCTGCTTTGCAGACTCAGGAATAAACAAAGCAATGGTATACTGAAAATTTCAAGATACAGAAAAGAGATTATGTCACATCAGCATAATCTCTTTTTCTTTTCATATATATGAATTTAAATAATCTCCTTTCAGAAAAAAGTATTTAATGAATTACGGATATTGAAGAGTATCTTATAAATTCCTGACATTAAGGTTGAAGGTTATCAAAAAGGGATTGACAGGCATCTTCGAGAAGGTCAAGGACGAGTTCAAACCCTTCCGCACCTTCATAGTATGGGTCTGGCACATAATCGGCATCGGGATGATGCAAGCAGAAATCGGTCATCATCACTACTTTATCCTCATCTTCGAGAGTAGGAGCAAGATTTCGGAGCCGGTCATAGTTAGAATGATCCATAGCAATGATAAGGTCGAAATTTGCGAAATCCGCTTCCCTTACGGGGCGGCTTTGATGAATCAGGGAATATCCGCGTTGAAAGGCATGAATCCTCATTCGACGATCAGGCTGTTCGCCGGCATGTCCTGCATAAAGCCCGGCGGAATCGAGAAAGAAGCGGTTGGATTCTCCATTCTTTTCTACAATGGAACGCATCACTCCTTCAGCAGCAGGAGAGCGACAAATGTTGCCGAGGCAGACGAATAATATTTTGATTTTCTCTTTGTTTTTCAAAGAGTTAATTAATTTGGCGGTTTTGTTATCAGATATATGGTTTGCCATTTTAGGTTAGAATAATTTAGAATAGATACAAAATTAAGAAAACAATTTCAATAAGTAATATAGATTGTTATTAATATATACACAACTTTAGGTTTGGGTTAAGAAATAATAGGAGGTGAGCGAGTATAAAAGTCGATAATTATTGTTAAATTTGCACTATGAAAACAGCTTCAAAGAAAAAGAGGGAGAATATAGCGGAATATTTGCTATATATGTGGCAGATAGAGGATCTGATTCGCGCAAATAAACTCGATATAGAAAAAATAGAGGAGAATATAATCAATAAGTATTCAGAGCTAAATGACCGGGAGCGCAAGGAATTGCGCGAATGGTATGAGTCGCTGATTGATATGATGCGGCGTGAGGGAGTAGTTGAAAGCGGACATCTTCAATTGAACAAGAACGTGATACTTTCACTTGATGAACTACACAAGCGATTGTTAAGTGATTCCAAATTTCCCAAATATGCCGCCGAGTATTATGCCACCTTACCTATCATTGTGGAACTGCGAGCCAAGGCAGGGGATAAAAAGGTAGATGAGATAGAGACATGCTTCAACGCGTTGTATCTGATACTGATGCTGAAGATGCAGGGGAAGGAGATATCGAAAGAGACTTCAGAAGCGGCGGCACAGATTTCAACATTCCTCGGCACCCTGGCCCATTATTATAAATTGGATTATAACAACGAACTCTTTAAGGACGAATAATGAAGATATTAGTTACGGGGAGTAATGGACAACTCGGGTTGTCGTTAAAAGAGATATTGAAAGATACAGATATTGAGGCGGTTTATACGGATGTTGCCGAACTGGATATCACAAACAAAGAGGAAGTGGATCGATTTGTAGAAGATTTACGACCGGATTACATAGTGAATTGTGCGGCATATACGGCAGTGGACAAGGCAGAGACCGATGACTTGCTTGCCTCTAAAATCAATACGGAAGCTGTAGGTTACATTGCCCAGGCGGCGGCAAAAAATGGTGCAAAGGTTATTCATGTCAGCACAGATTATGTCTTCGCCGGCAACTCATGCCGACCTTACGACGAGAATGACGAGCCTTATCCTCAAAGCATTTATGGGAGGACAAAACTTGAAGGTGAGGGGGTACTGACGGCTTTCTGTCCCGACTCAATAATAATTCGCACAGCGTGGCTATACTCCGAGTATGGGTCCAATTTTGTCAAGACCATGCTAAGACTCGGGAAGGAGAAAGGTGCAGTAAAGGTAGTATGCGATCAGATAGGGACTCCCACTTATGCCAGCGACCTTGCGAGAGTTATTTTAAATATCCTCCTTACTGAAACACCATCTCCGGGCATATATCATTTCACTAATGAGGGTGTTGCATCCTGGTATGATTTTGCCAAGACTATCTTTCGTTTAAGCGGCTTAGAGGAAAGGGTGGAGGTGACACCTGTAGGGACAGAAGAATATCCCTCAGCAGCCAAGCGTCCCCTTTACTCGGTTCTCAACAAAAATAAAATAAAGAAAACCTTCAACATCAAGATTCCTTATTGGGAAAATTCACTTAAGAAATGTCTGAAACAGATGAAATAAAAAGGCGAAGGACATTCGCCATCATATCTCACCCTGATGCCGGAAAAACCACTCTTACAGAGAAGCTCCTGCTGTTCGGAGGTGCTATACATGTTGCCGGAGCGGTAAAGAGCAATAAGATAAAGAAGACTGCCACTTCCGACTGGATGGAGATTGAGAAGCAGCGCGGAATCTCGGTAGCTACTTCAGTTATGGGATTTAATTACGGTCCGTATAAAATAAATATTCTTGACACACCCGGACACCAGGATTTTGCGGAAGATACCTTCCGGACCCTCACGGCAGTAGACTCGGTGATAATAGTAGTGGATGTGGCAAAAGGTGTTGAGACCCAGACACGCCGTCTTATGGAGGTATGTCGTATGCGTAACACACCGGTCATAATCTTTGTAAACAAACTTGACCGCGAGGGTCGCGATCCGTTTGACATTCTTCATGAACTTGAACAGGAACTTAAGATCTCAGTCCGTCCACTATCCTGGCCTATAAATATAGGTGCGAAATTCAAAGGTGTTTACAACATATATGAACATGGTCTCGACCTCTTTACACCCTCCAAACAGACAGTGTCTGAGAGAATTGAGATTGATGATGTAAATTCACCGGAGGTAGATGAACTTATAGGTGAGTCTGATGCTTCCAAACTGCGGGAGGATCTGGAGTTGATAGAGGGGGTATATCCCGAATTTGATGAAGAATCTTATCTCCGGGGAGAGGTTGCACCCGTATTCTTTGGTTCTGCTCTTAACACATTCGGAGTTAAGGAATTGTTGGATTGCTTTGTGAAAATAGCCCCCTCTCCACGTCCAATACAGGCACAGGAGAGAGAGGTAAGGCCTGAAGAGGAGCAATTCTCAGGTTTTATTTTCAAGATTCATGCCAATATGGATCCGAATCATCGTTCATGTATCGCCTTCTTAAAGGTCTGTTCCGGGAAATTTGAACGTAATGTCAATTATAAGCATGTAAGGAACGAAAAGATGATGCGGTTTGCTGCCCCCACTGCCTTTATGGCACAGAAGAAAAGTGTGGTGGATGAGGCATATCCCGGTGATATTGTAGGTCTGCCCGACACAGGCAATTTTAAGATAGGAGACACACTGACCGGTGGAGAAAATCTTCATTTTAAGGGGCTTCCCTCATTCTCACCCGAGATGTTCAAATATATTGAGAATGCCGATCCTATGAAAGCCAAGCAGCTTGACAAGGGTATCCGTCAGCTGATGGATGAAGGTGTGGCTCAGATGTTTATCAATCAATTTAACGGGAGAAAAATCATAGGAACGGTCGGTCAGCTCCAGTTTGAGGTTATTCAATACCGTCTGCTCCATGAGTATGGCGCTCAATGTCGTTGGGAACCCATAAGTCTTTATAAGGCATGTTGGATTGAGAGTGATGATGAGGAAGCACTTGCAGCTTTCAAGAAGCGAAAACATCAGTTCATGGCAAAAGATAAAGAGGGTAGAGATGTCTTTCTTGCAGACAGTAACTATGTCTTGCAGATGGCCCAGTCCGATTTTCCAAAGATACGATTCCATTTTGCAAGTGAATTTTGATGGGAATGTTGATAAGATATATCTATCATGATTGCTTTACGGTAGAAACTCCGCAATGCATATTGATATTCGATTTCTGGAAAAAACCGGAATCGTTCCCTATAACAGCTGTCTCCGGAGATCTTACTTCCCCTTTCAACGAGGAGCAAATGCATAAACCTCTTTATGTATTTGTGAGCCATTTTCATAAGGATCATTATAACCCCGTTGTTTTTGAGTGGCAACAGATATGGCGTAGAGCAGGATATGCCGATGTCCATTATTTCATCAGTACGGATGTGCGCCGTCATGCCCGTCATATCCTGATGCCGGATTCATTATATAAAGGGTATCATCCCGAACCGCAGACAGTAACAGTGATGCGAAAAGGGGACACCTATAAAGACGATATCTTATCCATAGAGTCATTCGGTTCAACCGATATCGGTAACTCTTACATGGTAGAGACCGGAGGGAAAAGGATATTCCATGCCGGTGATTTAAATGCCTGGATCTGGAAAGATGAATCTACAGAGGAGGAAGTGGAAATGGCTTTAAAAGGGTTTACATCTGAATTATTACCGGTTGTCAGGAATTTCCCTACAGCAGATTTATCCTTCTTCCCTGTTGACTCACGCATAGGGAGTGAATATTTCACGGGAGCCAAGATTTTCCTTGAGAGAATCATGACCAGATATTTTTTCCCGATGCATTTCACATTGGGAGAAAGTGACTCTGAAAAGAAAAGATTAATAAGTGATGCACTGAATTTTGAACTATACCTGCCACAGGGAAGCGAGACAGTAATTGTGGGTCTTACGTCCCCGGGAGATAGTATCAGGATACCGGACTAAATGTGCGGAATACAATTTGCATAATAATATATTGTTTTGTAATTTCGCTGAATATAACCTTGAAAAACAACAATAAAACAAAGATATGGCAACAAAACCATTCCATTATCAGGAGCCGTTTCCCCTTGGTCCTGACACAACAGAATACAAACTCATTACCAAAGACTACGTTAAGGTAGAAAATTGGAACGGGCATGAAATGCTCGTAGTAGACCCGGAAGCACTCACAGTGATAGCGAATGTCGCTTCCCATGATTGCTCATTCCTTCTTCGTCGTGAACATAACGAAAAGGTAGCCAAAATTTTGCATGATCCTGAAGCATCAGAAAACGATAAGTTCGTAGCCCTGACTATGCTACGCAATGCTGAGGTAGCAGCAAAAGGAGTCCTCCCTTTCTGTCAGGACACCGGCACAAGTATCTGTGCAGCTTATAAGGGTCAGCAGGTTTGGACAGGGTGTAACGACGAGGAAAAGATTTCCCTTGGAGTTTACAAAACTTACACAGAGAATAATCTGCGTTATTCACAGAATGCACCTCTCACCATGTATGATGAAGTAAATACAGGTTGTAATCTACCGGCACAGATAGATATCCACGCCACCGAGGGTGATGAGTATAAATTCCTCTTCGTAGCGAAGGGTGGAGGTTCTGCAAATAAGACTTACCTTTATCAGGAAACGAAAGCTATTCTCAATCCCAAGACACTTGTACCCTTCCTGATTGAGAAGATGAAGACACTCGGCACAGCTGCATGTCCCCCTTATCATATTGCTTTCGTGATTGGAGGTACCAGTGCAGAGGCCAATCTGGCAGCTGTAAAGAAGGCATCGGTCAAGTATTATGACAATCTTCCCACTACCGGCAATGAATATGGACGTGCATTCCGTGATGTAGAACTTGAGAAAGAACTTCTTGAGGCCGCTCATAATATCGGACTCGGAGCGCAGTTCGGTGGCAAATATTTTGCTCATGATATACGTGTTATTCGCCTTCCGCGTCATGGAGCATCTTGCCCCGTAGGTATGGGTGTAAGTTGTTCTGCAGACAGAAATGTAAAGGCAAAAATCAATCGTGATGGACTCTGGATAGAGAAACTCGATGAGTTCCCCGGAGAGTTAATACCGGCAGAATTAAGAAACGCCGGAGAGGGAGAGGTGGTAAAGATCGACCTTAACCGTCCGATGGAAGAGATTCTTGCAGAGCTCGACAAATATCCTGTATCAACCCGTTTGAGTCTCAAGGGCACTATTATTGTAGGTCGCGACATCGCACATGCAAAAATTAAAGAACGTCTTGATGCCGGAGAACCGATGCCGGACTATCTTAAGAATCATCCTATCTATTATGCAGGACCGGCTAAGAAACCTGAGGGTATGCCGTCAGGATCTTTCGGACCTACCACAGCCGGACGTATGGACCCGTATGTTGATCAGTTCCAGGCAGCCGGTGGTTCGATGGTAATGATTGCAAAGGGTAACAGAAGCCAGCAGGTTACAGATGCCTGTAAGAAACATGGCGGGTTCTATCTCGGTTCCATAGGAGGTCCGGCCGCTATTCTTGCCCAGAACTCTATCAAGAACGTTGAGCTCCTCGAGTATCCGGAACTTGGCATGGAGGCAATCTGGAAGATAGATGTTGAAGATTTCCCCGCCTTTATTTTGGTTGACAATAAGGGTAACGACTTCTTCAAACAGCTCAAACCCCGTTGTCCCATGGACGCGTGCAAGTAACCGTAAACACGGTAAAGAATATTAAACAGGGGGTGTGCCAGACATTTGTGGCACACCCCCTGAATATAAATAAGGTATACTCAATGAAGCAGAGTTTAATCAGTGGAGGTTGGATTCCCTGGCTTTGGTACGGTTGATGTTCATCCTCGCCAGGAGCTCCAGGCTACGGAGGAAATCTTTATATAAATTATGTTCATTGGTTTTCTCAATGCTCAGGGCAGCATCACTATTCCCTTCCCATCTGCGGCAATTATATAGGCTTTCATAAATTCTGCCAACTTCATATTCACGGCTTACCCGCAGACACATAGCGTAATCCTCACCATAACTGACATTGGGGAAAAGGAATTCACGTGCCACCGGAGTATAGAAAGCTCTTGGTGCGCCGAAACCGTTAATTCTCAAAGCATTATTGGCACCATTCTCCTCAGTCCATTCTTTATGGTCGATTAATCCCGGAGGGAGGATATTCATGTTGAAATCAGTCAGTGTATAACTCCCCACCACCATAGCTGCATTGGTAGCGCGGAAGCAATCCACTATCTTTTGAAGAGTATTTTCTGAGGAATAGACATCGTCGGAATCCAACTGAACAGCAAATCGTCCACAAGCATCATCAAGAATAGCCGTATTCCAGCAACCTCCGATTCCAAGACCCTCATCGCCTGTAAGGTGAATGATTTTCAAGCGAGAATCATCAATAGAGTCAAGCAGCTGAGAAGTGCCATCCGAACTTCCGTTATCCACAACAATAACATTGAAAGGGAATTCAGTCTTTTGCGACAGAGCGGAATTTACAGCATCCCCTATGGTAGAGACTCTGTTCCTAACCGGGATAATCACCGACGCTTCATTGTTAAATTCCACGGAATCGAAATCAACAAGTGTTTTGTCACTGTCAACAAGTCCCATTATCTCATAGAGGTGATTTGTCAGCACCTCTTCCATCTCCATCTGGTATGCACGGCATTTAGGGTCGACATAATCATGTTGCTTCTCACCACTTTTCCGATAATCGACACGGTTGACGGTATAAAGATATTCAGGAGTATTGACAAGCATATTTGCAATGCTGAGCCGCAGACGGAGTGCATACCATCCTCCATCCATATATTCCGATTCATGGTCATCGAAATCTTCAGTGGCAGCCAATACATCAGCGACATTAAGGAGCACGACAGAGCCGAAATCGAAATCATTTCGGAGAGCTCCGGGCTGGTATTCAATCAATGGGTGATCTATCACAGTTCCGTCTTCCTGACGTTCACGGTAGGAAGAGTAAACCAATGCAGCATCAGAATCCTCAGCTATCTGGCGCAGGCGCCTGACAGCGTGAGGCATGAGCTCCACCGCTCTGTCATCAAGCTGAACCAATATATATTGTTTAAGCGAGGAGCGGAAAATTTCCTCTCTCAGGTCATTGACATTTTTAAATTTATATATTTCCATCATTTTTCAAGGTAATCGAGGAGTGAAGAGATAATAATATTACGTTGATTATCATTCTTAATGCTTTCAAGGGGGATTGACAGTACCGCACCCTTGGTCTTGTCGCGGCGAGTAAGGACACCTGCCCCTTCACCGGTGTCGCTGAATGTCAGAATCACCGTTGCGTCTGTTCCCTCCGAAGGAGTGATGGCATCAGGATTTTCCAGATGATATCTCTCTTCATTAATATCATTTGCATATTCCACCGACATGGATGGTAAGGAGGAGTTCCATGCTCCCCCTGAGGAATTGATTTTTCCAGAGCGCGGACGCACAGAATTTTCAACCGGGGAGATGCCGAGAATATCCTCTGCAAAGATGCGTCCCTCCTCTCCGGCACGAGGGTCGAAAAGGTCAGAAATCACGTATGCGCCACTGACGAGAAGACGTCCTCCCTTATCGGTGAATTCAGTGAGAATCTTTTGCATTTCGGGAGAGAAGGAATTGAATTTCACACCGCTTTTACCGGTTCCGATGAGAGTCTTCTTCTGTTTTCCAAGAATATAATCCACTACTTTATATTCATTAAGTTTGACATCACCCCTCTCAACGGCAGAAGCTGAACAGCTTACAAATCCACGACCCGAATCCATGATTGATAAACCGTGAATATAGGGGAAGTCAAAAGTGTTTCCGGGGATAATTTTCCCGATGTAGTTGGAAGCACTTCTGCCGAAACCATCGCCGGCACCTCGATGAAATTCAGTTTGAAACCCGGTAAAAGAAGCATCAAACATATAGGGTACACCGAAGTCTTTTTCAGAATCAAAACCTGCACGTCCGTTTTCGCTGAAGAAACCGGGTGCACTCACACGGGTGAATCCGTTGACAATCAGGAGAGGTTTGGTATCCCCGGGAGCTTCACGCATTGCCAGAGTCTCCGAGGGGAAGGAAACGCCACCGTTATTTCTTGCTAAGATTCGGAAAGAATGGATTTTGTTGTCCTCAATGCGGAAATCAAAGTGAGTATTATGTGTTTCGCCTATTTTATGGAAACCTAATTCATCTCCAGTGCGTTCCAGAATTACATAGCTGTGCGGCATCGCCGTTGCTTCCAATGAGTCCGGTGTAGGTTGCCAACTTAGCCGATAATGACCTTTCTTTTGTCGACGAATCGCGAAGTCGGAGACCGGAAGAGGCTGAACCACAAATTTTCTGTCTTTCCTTTCAGAAATGAATCTTCCGAGAGCTTTATAAATAGCCCTCCCTACAGTAAATTTGAAATTAGGATCCAATCCATATTTCATATCGCCGAAATTCTGGTGGCTCAGGAGCTCTATCAAGGCAGTGGGCACTTCGGCAACCCGTGATTCCAGATAGGATTTGTCCCACATCGAGCGGCGTGTCCACGTCGGCTCATACTGTTTGCGAATGTCTCCGGTGATTTGCCGCATCAGCATATCGGTGAGCATTCGGGAATTCATTCTGGGAGTTCCATCAGCGTAAGAAGCACCACCGTTTGTGTAATATATACCTAAAGTCCCGACGTAAGAGTCATCGGCTCTTTTGCCGGCATCCGTATGGAGAGCGAGTGAGACATCCACCGGGATGTTCAGACCTTCACGATCAGGAAGAACGCGAGAACCGCCGGCAAGATAGTTGACCCACATCCCACGGTCGGTGTAATCATCCTTATAGTCATCAGCACCATGGTAAGGGGAATATACATTTTCCGGAACCCCTGCCCATTGCATCCAATAACGGGCTCCTTCGAGGAACCGAGGTAAGCCCGAAGTTACAAATCTCGGTGCCGGTCCCTTTTTTTGAGGTACAGACTGAGAGGGTTGAACCGTTTCGGCGGGAATGGATTCACCGTCCGGCGTCTCATCTTCGTTGTCATCACCGGTTTCATCTTCCGACTCATCATTTTCATCGTCACCCGATTCTTCATCTTCATCAGAAGTGTTCTGAGTCACAGCGTTTCCCGCTTCCGGAGTAGAAGGATCATAATAAATGTCGGCACGACGGCTTGAGCGAGCTATATTACCCATACCACCTCCAATTTTAACAGCATCAGCCGTTATGATGGTTCCGGCATCCTTTTCTGTTAGATTGCTGAGAGTAACAGTAGGTTCAGAGTCGCTGTAACCGGCTTTGAAAGGGAATGTCCCGAGATAAATCCATGTGCTCCCCCCCATGGTTTGATTCACACGGAATTCTCGACTGCCACCGGAGTAATTTACAGTGTAATGTGCATCTGTAGATGATTTCGGAAGAGTCTTATAGCTCACATAAACAGCATATTCTCCATCCTCGGGAATATCGGCATACCAAGCAGCGACACTCGGTTTTCCACCCTTGACCGTAGTTGTCTGCCGGTAAGTTCCGTTTTCGAAAGGATTTTCAGTGTCGCGGAAGTCGGGAAGGTCATAAATAAAACCCTCTCCTTCACCGGTAATCCATTTCGCGGAACCTGTCATCTCCTTATAGTATGGTTGAGAATAAATAACTCCCCCTTCGTATGTGTCATTATCAACTATGACCTCGTTCCGGTTCAGGCAACGCTCGCGGGGGAGCATCACGTAAGCACCGGCATTTTCGAGCATCGGAACAACGTATGGGAGTATGAAGCTCATCGTGAACGTATCTTCAAGACTCTGGAAAAGGAATCCACGTTGCCAGCACCAGCCGCCGGAGCGGAAATATCTGCCGTGACTGTGCCATAAGGCCACGATATCCCCCTCCATGCCCTCCTTTGGGTCAACGTAAGGATTGGCTGCTGTCACAAAGGGTGTATTCTTACGAAACTCATGGGGGAGTTTGTCAATTTTTGAAATATAGTAGGCAAGATTATGATTACCTACATTAAGGGTGATGGAGTAATCTTTAATGGAATCAGGGAGAGCCATTGCGGCTGACCGGGATATATTTTTAATCATCTCCTGAGTCACAGGGAGATATGTAAAATTTTCATTCAGACTGAGACGTGCGGTTTTTGTACGGGAATCAGTCTTGACAGAGTTTACCCGCAGACCACCCGGATTCTGGTCAGAAGGGATCTTGTCAATTACCGATGCATTGACTGCGAGAGTCAACGAATCATTGGAAGGAATCTCTTTAGGTGGGGAGTAAGACTTTGAGACGCTCCCTTTCCTTTTAGACTTTTTAGAACTATTTTTATTTTTTTTAGAATTTTTATTCTGTTTTGATGATCTCTTTTTACCCTTGGAGCGCTTGGATTTTCTGTTTGCCGATTGTGAAGTGCGCGCTTTGGAACGGGCGGTGACTGTCACTACCGGGGTTACTAAGAACGCCAAAGTAAAGATTGTCAAAAAAATATATAAGAGTCTGCGAATTTTCATACTACAAAATTAGTAAAAAAAGCTGACTCTTTAGAATGGGGGAGTTACTTCGGAATAGATGCTTGCAATCTCCTCATCCGAGAGGTTACGGAAGTCAGATTCACGTGGGAGCACAATAATCCCAGCCATGTCTATCGAGCCGGGAGAAACGAGACGTTGAGCCTCCCCTTCGGCAAAGAAACATTTCGGACGATGTGCAGACCGTGGGATTATAACCGCTCTGAGAAACCCCTCCGCACCCATCCAGAAGAAAACGTTCAGCAACCGATGGTCAGGTTTCCCGGTTTCGGCATCCGTACCACGTATTTCTGTCAATATTTTCAGAGTAGCCATCCCCTCAGAGTCGGGAGTGATAATGGCACTATAATAATGAAATGGAAGAGAAGCATGAGTTTCAGAGGTGTGTATCAGATTTTTACCTCCTCGAGTCAGGGGATGAATCCGTTCGGTAAGCTTTAACAAAGGGAGTTCCGATTTAAGGACCGCCTGACAGTGAGCATGGTCCGGGAGAGATGCACCGGCGCGTGCGCCATTAAAAAATATGGCCAGATCGGTCCATCTTTCAGCAAATGATGCCATTTCCAAAGGGAAATGTTCCTGAGGAATATGATTTTCAGCCGGCAGGGTGAAATGCACCGGGAATATGGGGTATGGATTAAGTAAAAGTTCCCAACCATTATCAGCCTTAAGGGTCAACTGCTCTGTCGGACGGTTCTTTTTGCAAAGATAGCAAGGACGTTTACTGATTGAGAGAGCATCGGTTTTGGCAGCCGTGGAGACGATACGAGCAGGATTAAACTGCAGAGCCCCCTCGAAATCTCCTATTTTAAAAAGTCGTCTTTCGGTCTTTCCCAGAGCCCGGTAATTTTTTGAAGCAAGGTCCCAAAGAGCGAGTTGAGTTTCTATGAAATCATACATATTTTAATTCTCTTTCAATGAACGATATACAAGATGAGTAACAAAGAATGTAGATATGGAGCATATCATTACGAACCAGAAGAAATTAATATAACCCTCCGGATGATTATAATTGAAAAATGCAATTGTATTTAATTTCTCCCATATCCAACCTGCGGCCATACCCGGAAGCATCATCCCCAAAGCCATGAATCCGGTGCAGAAAGCATAATGTGCGGTTGAAGCTTCTCCGCGGCAAAAATAGATGAGATACATCATATAGGCCGTAAACCCAAAACCGTAACCGAATTGTTCTATTCCGATAAATGTAGATATGAGATAGAAATTCCGGGGTTGCCACATAGCAAGAAAACAGTAGAAGAGACAGGGGAGAGTCAGAGACAAGGCCATTCCCCACAACCATTTTCGCAGTCCCTGTCTGGAGATAGCGATTCCTCCGAGAATACCACCGGCAAGAAGAGCGATAACTCCAACGGTGCCGTTAGCAATCCCCACCTGGGCATCGCTTAAGGCCAATCCTCCGGCTTCTACGGGCTTGATAAGGAAAGGGGTGACCATCTTTATGCAGAAAGCTTCAGGAAGACGGTAAAGGAGCATGAAAGCCAGTGCGATACCTATATTTGCTTTGGTAAAGAATGATGAGAAAGTAACTCCGATATCGTTTATGATAGAGCGTGAAGTTTTTCCCGTCATAGGAAAGTCAGAGGAGGGATGCGGCAGCTTCCGGGAGTGCCAGAAAAATATCATCAGGAAAATCAGGGAGAGAATAAAGAAAACACACCGCCACGCTTCAGAGGGGATATATCCAGCATTTTGGAGATACCCGGCAATAATAACCAGTACCCCTTGACCGAAGACACTTGCGATGCGATAAGCAGTGGAACGTACCCCGACATAAGCAGCTTGTTGCTTCTCATCAAGAGCAAGAATATAGAAACCGTCGGCAGAAATGTCATGAGTGGCAGAAAAGAAAGCCATCAGCCAGAATACTATCAGAGTAGATGGGAAGAAAACCCTTCCGGGGAGAAAAATGGCAACCAAGGCGAAGCAAAGAGCCATCAAACTCTGCATCCATAGAATCCAATTACGTTTTGTAGAGAAAATATCGATAAACGGACTCCAGAGCGGTTTTATGACCCAGGGTAAATAAAGCCATCCGGTGTAGAAAGCCATTTCCGACTCCGGAATACCTAATCTGGTATAAATAAGAACAGTTAAAGTGTTGACTGCAAAATAGGGGAGACCCTCAGCTACATATAATGTCGGAATCCAACTCCAGGGGGAGCGTTTTTGAGTAAGAGAGGATGAAGGATTCATGAGATGTTTCATGAAGCAAAAATAGTAAATTTTTTGAAGTGATGCGGAAGTAATATTTAAAAATCGCTAAATTTGCATTATAATAGCTCATACGGGATAATGGCTAAAAATAAAAGGCTGAATATTCTCGGAATTACGGGAGTGATTCTGGTGGTGGTGTGTCTTTTGGGAGGATGCGCCTCAAGCCGGCATGTACCCCCGGGGGAATATTTGCTGGATAAAGTCACTATCCGGGAGGATTCCGGAGAGAGAATTTTTGATAACATGGAGCTTCAGAGTTATCTCCGTCAACGCCCGAATCACAAAATGTTCTGGACTGTGAAATTCAGACTCGGAATATATAATCTCAGCGGACAAGACACCACACGATGGTGGAATCGCTGGATACGGAAGATAGGTGAACCCCCGGTGATATATGATAGGGTTCAAACAGCCAATAGTGTAGAGCAGCTCCGAAAGATGCTTGTCAATAAAGGGTACCTGTATGCCCGGGTGCATGCAGATACTGTAGCTGATGAGAAGAAACGCAAGATGAGGGTAGATTACACATTGAAGCCCGGTGAAATGCACCGCATCACCTCCATCTCATACGATTTCCCTTCAGACACATTGATGAGCATTGCTTTAGGGGACACCACAAGAAGCGCGCTGAGGATCGGAGACCCTCTTGACCGTACACTGTTTGAGACAGAACGTGAAAGGATAGTGACCCGGTTGCGCAACCGGGGGTATTATTTTACCGGCAAAGAGGATATATCATTTATGGTAGACACCACCGCCGGGTCTCTTGACGCAGATGTGACCCTCAGGTTAACCGCTTCAAGGCTGGCGGCGGATACTGTTCAGCGGACTGATAGAGAATACTTTCTTCGCAGAGTGGTATATATAACCGATTTTAATCCATCGGATGCAATTGCGGGCTCACAGGGATTTATAGCCAGCGATACTATCCGGTACAAAGGTCTGGAGATTATAAATTCCACACGGCCATATTTGCGTCCCGGGGTTTTATATGAAAATTGTTTTCTTGTCCCCGGCCAGCCATACAGGGAGAGGGATGTAGAGCGCACCTACAAAGCTTTGGGACGTCTGGAAATTCTAAAATATGTGAATATTAAATTCAGGGAGGTAGGTGTATCAGGAGATATCGGGTTACTGGATGCTTACATCATGCTGACACCCGGGAAATCACAAAGTTGCTCGCTTGAGTTGGAGGGAACGAACTCCGAGGGTGATTTCGGTATAGCAGTCGGGGTTACCTACAAGCATAGGAACTTGGGAAAAGGATCTGAAACACTATCGACGAAATTAACAGGTGCCTATGAGGCATTGAGCGGAAAAATAGAGGGATTGCTTCACAACAGATATATGGAATATTCATTGGAAGCCGGAGTGACCTTCCCGAAATTCAAGGCCCCATTCCTAAAAGAGAGTTTCAAGCGTAAAATCAATGCCGTCACCGATATCAATCTCTCCATCAACTACCAGGAACGCCCGGAATATACGCGAATAATCTCCACTGCGGGATGGTCATATAAATGGACTGAAAGAGTCACCCGTAACCGGCACACCTTCACTCCTTTGGATATCAACTATGTCTATCTTCCCGAATCAACAAACGATTTTATAGATAAAATAGCGCCGGACAATCCACTGCTGCGATATAGTTATGAGGACCATTTTATAATGCGGCTGGGGTATTCATTTTATCACACTAACAAGAGGAATGCGGCAGCATGGGTGCGGGATATACAGAGGGATATATATACCCTCCGGGCTAATATCGAGACAGCCGGCAACCTGCTCTATGCTATCAATAATATCTTTACACCGCATGCGCATCCCACAGAAAATCCGTATAAAATTTTCGGAATTCACTATTCCCAATATGTCAGGGTAGAGGGTGACTTTGCCTATCTGCATATTTTTGACGAGCGTAATTCCCTTGCGAGCCACGTAGGACTTGGCGTAGGGTATCCTTACGGTAATTCCCGGATATTACCATTTGAGAAACGTTTCTTCGGAGGTGGAGCTAATGGTGTGAGAGGGTGGGATGTGCGCACTTTAGGACCCGGAAAATATCATGGCACCAATTCCGTATCTGATTTTATCAATCAGTGTGGCGACATTCGTTTTGACATGTCGGTGGAATACCGTGCCAAACTATTCTGGTTGATAGAATTGGGATTATTCATAGATTGTGGAAATATATGGACCATCCATGCCTATCCCAACCAGCCGGGTGGAATGTTCCATTTTAATTCCTTTTATAAGGAGTTGGCGGGAGCATACGGACTGGGAATAAGATTGGATTTCGATTATTTTTTAATACGTTTCGATTTGGGAATGAAGGCTCATAATCCGGCAGAGGGTGCAGAGAGGTGGCCGATAATTCATCCCAGATGGCATCGCGACTCCTCATTCCACTTCTCGATAGGTTATCCATTTTGAGAGGAAGACAAAAAAGAATAAAGTGATTATGAAAAAACTTGTAATATTTGATTTGGACGGCACTTTGCTGAATACAATATCCGATCTGGGAAACTCCTGCAACTACGCACTAAGCACAATGGGTTTTGCCGAACATCCATTATCGGCATATAAATATATGGTAGGTAACGGAGTTCGAAGGCTTCTGGAACGCGCACAGCCTGACGCGGATGACAAGACTATAGATGAGTTGCTTAAACATTTCCGGCATCATTATGACGAACACTGCCTGGATACGACAAAACCGTATCCAGGGATTCCGGAATTGCTATCGGAACTTACCTCAATGGGAATCAATGTTGCGGTGGCTTCAAATAAATATGAATCAGCGGTGAAGAAAATAATCACTCACTTTTTTCCGGAGATACCCTTTGTGGCGACTTTAGGTCAAGTGCCCGACCGACCGGTAAAACCGGACCCGTCAGTAATCTTTGCAGTTTTGAATATTTCACCTACCCGGAAATCAGAGGTGCTGTATTGCGGAGATAGTGCGGTAGATATAGAAACAGCACGAAGAGCGTGTGTTGAATCAGTGGGAGTGACGTGGGGATTCCGACCCGTAAGTGAATTGAGGAAGGCATGTGCCGACCACGTGGTAAGCAGTGCGAATGAGATATTGAAATTTCTGGAAGACCCATTTTGATACGAAATAATTAATTTATGGAATATAAGAAAGAGTATACTGAGAGCTTTTTCCTTTCAGCCGGTGAGACTAACGCAGAGAGGGAGATGTCTTTACCTTTATTGGTAAGTAAATTGATAGACATAGCAACTGCTCATGCCAATTCACTCGGTATCGGAAATCCGGACATGAAGGGAGAGAAAGATGGATGGGTATTGGTGCGTCTGACGGTGGATATGAATATCTATCCCAAGGTGAATACTAATTACAGCATCACAACCTGGGTAGAGGGTTGGAATCGACATTTCTCAGAGCGAGCTTTCTGTATCAGCGATGGTGATGGTAACCCGCTGGGTTATGCACGTTCTGTGTGGATGATACTCAATGCAGATACCCGTGGAAATGTAGGCTTGGATACACTGAATTTTAAGCCGGAGATGATTTCTGACCGGGAATGTCCGATAGAAAGGCAGGGTAAGCATGCTAAGTTAGAAGGTGAGCCTATCGCAAGATACACATTTAAATATTGCGACCTGGATTCATACCGGCATGTGAATACGGTAAGATATGTAAATCTGTTGCTCAACCAATTTCCCCTGGAGATTCATGATGCTGATTTTGTAAAACGCCTGGAGTTGTCATTCCTTCATGAGGCAGGTTATGGTGAATTTGTAAATATCAGGTCGCAAAAGAATGAGGTAACCGATGGTGAGGGAAGTCAGACATCTTTCTATATCGACACCAAAGAACGTCCCGTGTTATATGGCAAAATACAGATGATGCCAAGAAAATGAAAGAATTTATGCGATATATATTTTTTATTTTCCTTATAATATTTTCCATAACCTCCGGCAGGGGTGATAGTTCGTCTGAACTCACCCTGTGGGCGGATGGAGAGGAGATGAGCGTGGAATATACCCTTGATGCCGCGAGACAAACAACCGGCAATTCATTGTTGCAATTTTATATACGTGGATCTGAGGCATTTGAGGATATGATAAGATGGAAAGGAGAGGTTCCTGACAAAGAAGTGCTTACAGCAACCTTATCTCCCGATTTCGATACAGAAGAGATGGGGGAGCTATATGTTTCACCTTCGGAAATAATAATTGAATATGATAAGGAAGAGGAAGTACTTAAAGGAAGCTGTAAGATTATTCCTATTCCCGGAGTCTACACTCTATCAGTCAAATATTCGGGGGAGGGTGAGATTGAAGGGAGCGAAGCGAGTATAAGAATCATAGCTGCTCCCAATATTGAGAACATTATACCAACATTCTCCACCATCCCTTTTCAGGCTCCCTACCTTCCCTATATCTCCGGGAATGCCTATTATGTTAATATCCGGTTGAATGCTGACCCGGTAGATATCGACGGGAGTCACAGGGAACCGACCTCGTTGCGGCTCGGGAGTTATTACGGATATGGAGCGCCGTATTTCAAGATATATGATTCCTTAAGTGGCGTGAATAATGTGAGAAGAGTTATTGACCCTGCTTTAAAGGAGTATGTGACGCCGATACCGTTTGAAATAATCTCAGAGGCTCAATCAATAAAGTTGGAATTTGAGATGAATGGCGCTCAGAGTCGATATCCCGAAACGATTATCATTTATAAGGATATTGTCACGGATGTGGCGATGAGCGTGGAAGAATGTTGCGGAGAGACGGAATATTTTGATTTTCAGGGGAGGAGTGTAGAAGAGAGAGAGGTAAGGAAAGGAATATATCTAAGGAAAAGAGGGGGTAAATTTGAAAAAGTCTATAAATGGTAATAAAAATTTGATAATTAGTTGAAAAATTAATAATTATTTCATAATTTTGTAGCGAATCCGGATATTGATAAAAAATCAATGAACGTGGATTCGGGGATTATTTAAACCATGAAGCTCAAATGTTGAGTGAAAATAGGATTATATAGCCGTTTTAAAATACTCGCTTATAGTGATTTAAAATGGTATAATGACTTTAGGAAATTTTATATAGACAACATTTTTCAGATAAAGCTTAATTAATAAAAGATAGCGGATATGATAAAGAAAATATTTACGCTTTTAATTGTTGCATTATTATCGGCTTTCACGTCCAACGCAGCCTGGTATCTTGTAGGGAAGAATTATGGCTGGGACCCGAAGAACGAAGCATATGCTTTTACAGTTGATCCTACAAATTCATCTATTTATACTTTGGATCTAAGAGACAAGAAGTATAGTGAACATGATTTGTCTGAAAATTTTTTAATAACGGATGGTTCGGACTCGTGGAATAATGTGTATCGTAGTAATAATGCTAAACTAAAAGATAACGTACCTTATTATACGAGCAAAAGTGGTTCCGGTAATGATATAGTAGTTGACGGCACAATCAAAAACGCAAAGATAACTCTTAATGTAAGTCAAAATTACATTTTGGCAGTATCACAACCGGACTTGTATGACCCATCCCAGTCGTATTATTATTTTTTGAATGAGGGTGGTTGGGCAGAAGTTGCGGCCTACAGTTGGAAAGGAAAGGAAGAACCTCTCGGAGCATGGCCTGGAACCAAACTTCCATCAGTGGAAATAAATGGCAGGACATTGTATTACACTCCTGTTGACCAATCTTTTACAGGGTTGATTTTCAATAATAATAATTCAGGTAAGCAGACGAGTAATATTACTCCTTCTGAAGATCCGAAATTGACCCCTAATGCAGTATATGAAGTTGTAAATGGTAACACGGAAATAGTTGCTAAGATTGTCAATGGGAAATATGTGCCTGTAGGGGAAGATGGTGATCCGGATCCCATGCCTGAGACAAAAGAGGGGTTTAATTTGCTTTTCTTTAATCCCGATGGTGCAAATTTTACTCGACCGTGCGTATATGCCTTTGATGCGTCACAACAAACTAACGCAGATTGGGCTGCTGCTCCTGCAGCCGAGGGTCCGATAAATGTGCGTGTAAAGGTAAGCGAAGATAGCGATACATATATTCTTACACCTGTTTACTATGCCTACGTTGAGCAGAAATTTGATTTCGTGATCTTTAAAGGTGCCGGTGACGTTTCCGGTACCGGGAATCAAACAAAGGACCTGTTTATAGTGCCTAATGGTTATTATACCATGGATACTAAGTCCCGAACTTCTCCAATTTATATAATATCTAATTCCACTACAGTCTACAATCATATTCCCACTCCTTATCCTTATACCATTTTTGTAACATACAATGGCATATCTGAAGGTCAGGATGTGAAAGTTGTATCTTGTTTTGGTGTTAATGGTGGTACTTATTCGGGTGATGGAAATATCCCGATGACATATTGTGAGTTTGGAGGTAATAAATATTATAAATGGACCACAGCCTCACTTTATAAATCTGGAAGCGTTAATATAACCTTCAAATATAATGGTAGAGAAGCAACATTTAGTAAAGATAATGAAGCACCATGGGGAGCGATAGAGATAAAGGATGATTTGATTATTAATCTATCTACAGCTGCACAAAGTATTTTGGCTCCGAATCCTAATCTTACTGTTACATTAGCAGGCGGAATCAAAGCACGCAAGGATTCCTCTTTGACTATGACCTACGACCCGGAGAGTGAAGATTATATAGCAATTATCGGAGCTGATAAGGATGCATCAACTCCGGGAGTCTTCTATCTGACAGACAGTGGAGTTCGCTATGGTGTGGAAAATCCTTCGAAAAACGGTTATCAGAATGGTGTTTGGAATAATCTTGTGCAGGGGACAAATGCAGTAATGGAATTCTCCAACAAGAATCGTTATTATAAAATGGTTTATGATCCACGGGGTCAAATACTGATAGCCGACTGGATTACCAATGCTTCCAACATAGGTATATGGACAGAGGGTACACAACAGACCTCCACCTATTCAGTAGATGCAGTCAGAGAGGAGGGAACGACTCAGGCATTGAAGGTTTATCTGAAAGGGTCAGACGCTTTCAACCAGGCAATCGATGACACAACCCAACCTTTTGATGTAGGAAATGTGACAGCCACTTTAGAGCCCCAATTTGATTCATCAGTCATAAGCAATTATATGGCGCCGGCAGAATTAGTGATTCAACATATAGAGGATGATGATTCATCAGTAGCAGGCGAATTGATTCTATCTTGTGCAACAATTCCGGTACCGGGTAATTATACATTGGCTGTTACTTATGCCGGAGATGATGATTTTTCGGCAAGCAGTTCAAATATAACACTTGAGGTAAGACCGACCATAGAGTCAGTAGGTCTGCAGATAATATCCTTGGATTGGTCAAACCCTTCAGATATCACAATGGTTAATGGAGATTATCAGGTGTCTGTAAAACTCAATAGTGGTCAGGGTGAGGGTGCCACAGGACAGGAAGTAACCCCGACGTCATTATATTTTAAGAGTAAATATGGATACGGCGCTCCCTATCTTCAGATATATACTACTCTGAGTGGATGGAAAACCCGTTCAATAGATCCCGAATTAAAGGAATATACCTATCCGATACCGTTTGATGTTGTAAAAGATGCCGATTCGTTTAATTATCAATTGATGATGAACGGAGCTGAGGGACCCAAGGGGACTGTATCATTTGCACAAAAAGATATAGTTACTTCAGTAGAGGGTGTAGAGACTCCTGAAAGTATCGAGCCGGAATATTTCAATCTCAATGGTATGAGAGTTGAGAAAGAGAATCTGATACCGGGAATATATCTTGTAAAGAAAGGCTTTTCCACTCATAAAGAAATGGTAAAATAATTTTTTTCATTAGATTTTTGATTTAAAAGGATGTTGCTTAAGGGTGACATCCTTTTTTTTATTAATATTTCGATTTATTTTCTTGAAAATTTTGGTTTAGAAATAAAAAAAATTGTAAATTTGCAAAACATAGGATTTATAGAAGTTTTCAAGGATGGAAACATTTATAATAAAGAAAACCAAACAAAAATTATATTAACTAATTAAATTCTATTAGGAATGAAAAAATCTTTACTTATGGCAGCTGCCATCTGCGCAGCTATGACCGCAAATGCGGACTATTATGTTGTAGGCGCAAACGTAAACGGTGCTGAAGACTGGACAGGTACAGAGAGAGGTAAGATGGAGAACAAGGGTAGCGGTATCTATGAATGGAGAGGTACTGAGCTCGGTTCAGGTTTTAAGATCAATGCCGGTAACGGTGACTGGAACACAGTAAACATCGGTTCTAACGGTAGTGCAGTAGAAAACGGTGTTCCTTACGAATATTACAATGGTTCAGACAGCGGTAACATTGCAATTGAGGCTGCAGTTGTAAATAACCCGGTGTTGGTTCTCGATGAGAATGAGGGTACTTTCACACTTACCGGAGACTTCGGTGGTGAATTCGACTGGTTCGTAGCCGGTATCAATGGTGTATGGGTAGTTGACTCAAATGATCCTTCAGCACTTTGGCTTAAGAAGACAGATGAAGAGGGTATCTACACATGTGAAATCAACGTAACTCAGGAAGAGGGCGAATTCAAGATTTCCAATACCGGTTGGACTGAAGAATGGGGTACAAATGATCCTGACAATGTTGAGCTTACCAATGAAAACCTCGAGGTAGAACTTGAGCAGGTATATGGTGAGGCAGGTAACCTCTTCTATACACTCACTCCGGGTTCTTACAAATTCACTTGGGATTACAACACACAGACTCTTACAGTAGTTGACAGCTCTTCAGTAGCAGCTATTGAGGCTGGTGAAGCTGAAGCAGTTTACTATAATCTTCAGGGTGTACGCGTAGCTAATCCTGTTAAGGGTGTATTCGTAAAGGTTGCAGGTAACAAGGCTGCTAAGGTTGTTCGCTAATAAACCTTAGAGACGGTTTGTCATAATAGGTCATCTACGGTGTTGCTATCGGAATTCGGTATCGGTCACATACTTTAGTATGCTCCCTTCCACCTCATCCTCAGCGCCTTGTATCTGACCCATTCTTACAAACCTTAGAGACGGTTTGTCATAATAGGTCATCTACGGCGTTGCTTTCGGAATTCGGTATCGGTCACATACTTTAGTATGCTCCCTTCCACCTCATCCTCAGCGCCTTGTATCTGACCCATTCTTACAAACCTTAGAGATGGTTTGTCATAATATCTGACCCAAACTTAGAGACGGTTTGTCATAATAGGTCATCAAACCTTAGAGGGTGTGCCAAATTTTCATTTGACACACCCTCTTTTTTTATGAGTCTAATTAATTTTGAGTAATTAATTCTTTCGAAAATAACTTTTAATTGTTAATCAAGTTTAAGGACGGCGAGGAACGCTTTCTGCGGAACTTCCACCGACCCAATCTGTTTCATCCTCTTTTTTCCTGCTTTCTGCTTTTCAAGGAGTTTCCTCTTTCGGGATATGTCGCCACCATAACATTTGGCAGTTACATCCTTACGCACAGCTTTAATTGTTTCACGAGCTATTATTTTTGCTCCGATAGCAGCCTGAATAGCGATGTCAAATTGCTGACGAGGGATTAGTTCCTTGAGTTTCTCACACATCCTCCTACCGAACCGCACAGCGTTGTCAGCATGAGTAAGAGTAGAGAGCGCGTCCACACTCTCCCCATTAAGCAATATATCCAGCTTCACCAGATTAGAAGGACGGAAATCCTTGATATGGTAATCGAAGGATGCATACCCTTTGGAGATACTTTTAAGTTTGTCGTAGAAGTCAATTACTATCTCCCCTAACGGGATATCGAAGGTGATCTCCATACGGTTGCCGGAGATATATTCCTGTTTGATAAGTTCCCCTCGTTTTCCAAGACATAGAGTCATGATAGGTCCTATATATTCAGCAGCCGTGATTATAGTGGCGCGGATATACGGCTCATCGATGTGGTCAATGTGGGTGATTTCAGGAAGTCCGGAGGGGTTATGCACTTCCGTTGTATTCCCTTTTTTATCAGTGACAAGATAAGAAACGTTTGGGACAGTGGTAATAACTTCCATACCGAATTCCCGGCTCAGACGTTCCTGAATAATCTCCATGTGAAGCAGACCGAGGAAGCCGCAACGGAATCCGAAGCCGAGCGCAGCCGAGGATTCGGGTTGAAAAGTGAGGGAGGCATCGTTGAGCTGCAGCTTTTCGAGCGAAGCCCTCAGGTTTTCAAAATCTTCCGCTTCGATAGGATAAACCCCGGCGAATACCATAGGTTTCACCTCCTCGAAGCCATCTATAGCTTTTTGACAGGGGCGGTTCACGTGTGTTACGGTATCTCCGACTTTAACCTCTTTTGAGGATTTGATGCCGGAAATGATATAACCTACGTTTCCTGCCGAGAGCTCTTTGCCCGGCTGCATTTCGAGTTTGAGGACGCCTATTTCATCAGCATGATATTCTTTGCCGGTGCTGACGAATTTTACGAAATCACCGGTTTTGAGAGTGCCGTTAACAATCTTGTAATACGCGATGATTCCCCGGAAAGGGTTGAAGACACTGTCAAAAATGAGTGCCTGGAGAGGGGCGTCAGGGTCCCCTTCAGGAGCCGGGATACGTTCAACGATAGCCTTGAGGATTTCATCCACTCCTTGACCGGTTTTCCCGCTGGCACGTATTATCTCTTCGCGTTTACATCCCAGAAGATCTACAATCTGGTCTTCCACTTCATCCGGTTTTGCACTTTCCAGGTCACATTTGTTAATGACCGGAATAATTTCGAGGTCATTATCGATAGCCATGTAAAGGTTGGAGATGGTCTGAGCCTGAATGCCCTGAGAAGCATCGACAATGAGGAGAGCCCCTTCGCAAGCTGCGATAGAGCGTGACACTTCGTATGAAAAGTCCACGTGTCCCGGGGTGTCAATAAGGTTCAGTACATAATCCTGACCGTCTATATTATGGTTCATCTGAATGGCGTGGCTCTTGATAGTAATGCCACGTTCACGTTCCAGATCCATATCATCAAGAACCTGCGCTTCCATATCGCGGTCGGCAACCGTTGCGGTGCGCTCCAGAAGGCGGTCGGCAAGGGTTGACTTTCCATGGTCGATATGAGCGATAATGCAGAAATTGCGTATATTTTTCATATCGCAAAATTACAAAAATTCCTGCATATTTCCATAATCACCGAATCATTTCGTATTTGGGGAATCGCTATCAGGATTAGGGGCAACCTTAGGAAGGGTGGCATGCAGAAGTGCCCAGCCTAACACACCGGCGAGGAGTGAGCCTGCTACGATGCCGAGCTTGGCATTGTTGAGAAGCTGAGACATTAATGGATCTCCTGTTCCGAAAGAGAGATTGGCAATGAATAGAGAGACTGTAAAACCGATGCCTCCCAACATAGAGACAGCTGCCAGCTGTTTCATATTTGTACCCTCCGGCATAGGAGCCCATCCGAATTTTATACAAAGCCACGTGAAGGAGAAGATACCGATAAATTTCCCTGCCACCAATCCGAGAATTATTGCCAGGCTCACTCCGGAGATAAGAGCTGAAATTTTAAGATCCCCGAAGAATATACCTGCATTAGCAAAGGCGAATAGTGGAACGATAAGATAGTTTACAATCGGGTGAAGAGTATCCTCCATATCCTGCAGAGGGGAGATGACTTTATCGGAAGCCGACTCAATTTCTTTCAGCCAGTTCAGTTGATTCTTATCAAGGATGGTACGTGAATTGAGCGCTTCATCATCTTCCTGTGCAAACAGAGAAATATTTTTACGGATTGTTTTTATATATTTCTTGGGGGCATAGACGGGACGTGCCGGGATGCAGAATGCGATTAACACACCGGCAATCGTGGGGTGAATCCCGGCGTTGAGGAAGAGGAACCAGATAAAGGTGCCGATACCTAAATAGAACATCTTGCTCTGGATTCCCAATTTGCCACCGAAAGCGAGGAGTATAAGCAGAATAGCAGCAATCCCGAGCAAAAGGAAACTGATATGTGAAGAGTAGAAAATTGCAATTACGAGGATCCCGCCGATATCATCAACCACGGCTAATGTGGTAAGGAATATCTTCAATCCTACCGGTACCCGATTTCCCAGCATTGCAAGAACGCCGAGAGAAAAAGCAATATCTGTAGCCATCGGAATAGCAGCGCCACCTATATAATCGGAATCGTGTCCGATGAGGAAAAATATCAGTACCGGTATTCCCATACCTCCTATTGCGGCCACAATAGGGAGAAGGGCCTGCCGGAAAGAGGAGAGTTCGCCGACGAGTATCTCACGTTTTATTTCCAGTCCTACCGAGAAGAAGAATACAGCCATCAGGGCATCATTGATGAATCCCATTACCGACATAGGCTCCCCGTGATGGGAGAACAGGTTGAATTTCCCGATTTGCAACGCCATTTTATGTGTCCAGAGGGAGTTGTAAAAATCAGTGCAGAAAGGGAGGTTTACCACTAATAGCGCAAGTGCAGTGGCAATCATCAGAACAGTTCCTCCGTTTGTGTAATTACGAAGTGTTTTTCGTGCGGTGTAAAGAATTTGTGGCATACTTATATTCGACAGGATTTAACATTGTCTCATATTAAGAACACCATTAAGAGCGTGAGGGTTTAAGAGATGTTAAAGACTATTATATATATTTCCGGCTACGGAAATCCCGGCATCAACAAGACCCGGGTCATGGGCATCGCTGTTGATGATGATTTTTGCGCCGGAATCCTTGAGCATCTTCCACCATCTCAGAGCTGGGAAGAATCGTTCTTTTTTCAAGAAAGCCTTGGTGTTTATCTCTATTGTCAGATGATTGGCATTGGCCATTCCGATTATTTCCGATATATGTCGATAGTACAAGTCGGAGTTTTCGATGTGGGGGTCAATGAAAGAAGCGTTTGCCGCTATCTTATCGAAATGTCCCAGGATATCAAACCCACCGCAGCATATCATCTCCTTAACCTGATTGAAGTATTTATCCACAACGTAATGCAGGTCGGATTGAAAATAATCGGTGAGGTATCTTGAGAATCTTTGTGGATTCCCGTCGCAGTCAATAAATTCGTTTTGCTGATTAGGGACGAAATGCACTGAACCAATCCTGTAGTCGAGGGGGAGAGACCGGAAGTATTCTGAATGAGGTCCCCATGAGGGTGAGAGGTAATCAATCTCCATACCCTTGAGGATTTCCATTTTACCGGTGTAAAAATCTTTGAGCCGGTCAGCTTCGGAAATGAAGGCATCCACATCTTCAAACTTCATATTGCATGGAGAGGGGATAATAATCGGAGAGTGAGGAGAGAATCCATATCGGGATAAATGAGCCTTATAAGCAGCGGACGCCATCTGTTCCATTGTGGCGTGACCATCGCAGAATTGAGTATGGGAGTGAAGCATGCTGAAAGCCGTTTTATTCTTATCTGTACTTGGTTTCAAGACGGTAGATATCGGAGAGTAAACGTTTCAGTTGCTTCCTGCGTGATTCAGTGCTCTTCTCAAGAGAGAGGATGCGTGTTGCAACAGACCTGTCGCGATGATTTCTATGGTATTGCCGGCGCAGATTGTCTAACTGTTCCAGCTCGTCATCCTGAGTGAGTTTCAAATCAATATATTGTTCCATTATAGATTCGGACTGAGGATTGGAGAAATCAGAAAAGAGAGTAAACACCCTTCCTCCCGGCATGGGGAGATAGAAATCCTGCGCCACGTTATCGGCATCCGGGTCAATATTCAGTATCTTGTCTAATAAGTCTTGATATTCATCCGGATCAGCATTATCCCCCCACGTAAGTTTATAATTAGAAAGAAGAGCTAAATCTCTTTTATCATCCACATCTCCGATGAGAGTGCGTTCGCGAGGCAAGAGGTAGATATATATCGTAAGGCGGTCCTGAAGCTGATTACGGTCGGTAACGAGCCAACCTACGCCATTCTCTTCATCGATGGCCAGCATATAGTCGTTGTAAGGAGAGTTAAAGGGAAGACCTAAATTTGAAGGTTCAAGATAGGAATCATCAGAGGGGTCACGAGAGGCGATGAAGAGATCATATCCACCGATTGATTGATTGGGGTCGTCGCTGGCAAAATACAGAAGGGTTCCGTCAGATGTAAGGAAGGGGAAGATACCCTGCATGTCCTTGATTTCATCTGGTAATGGAGAGGGTACAGCCCATTTTCCATCGGTCAGCCGGTATGATTGGTGAATACCCGGGGCGATGGAATCGGGGTTAAGGAACGAATCGTCATTATCCGCCAAAGGAGCCGTAGAGGAGAAAAGATTTTCGGAAAGAAACATGAAATCACCCGCTTCATTAGAGTATGCCATAGAGAAATACTGATTCAGGGGAGATGGAATTTTATATTCGGGAAGGATTCGACCTGCAGAGAGGGGCAGTTTTATGTGTTCGAGGAATTCGGATGCCGGAACGGAAATACTGTCGATAACAGTAATCTTTTCAGCATGTTCATAAAGGCGTTGGGCTCTCTGAATCTTTTCGGAGAGCTCATCGAGTTTTTTTATTTCCTCTTCCGGGAGCTTGTTTCGACCGGAGCGAGGAGAATTTTTGATAATTTTCTCAGCTTCGGGGAAATTATAAATGCGGTATTGTTCGAGAGCATTCAGGTAGTTATCAGCGTGGATCAACGCTGAAAAAGACAGAGCCAGACACGCGGCAATAAGGATGGAATGAAGACGAATACACATAGTCAAAGGAATTAGAATTCAAAATTAATAAAAAAAGGGGAAAGGAGATGAAAATGAAAGAAAAGGTTGATAATGAAAACCGGATTTGGATGTGAAAGAAAAAAAGTGTAACTTTGCCAATAAGTTTGCCGTAACTAAAAAGCTTAAGGTAATAAGATAAAAGTCTCACGGCAGGAGAATAACATAAAAAGAAAAAGAGATGAGTTTAAATATCATTGTACTGGCAAAGCAGGTACCTGATACGAGAAACGTGGGCAAAGATGCGATGAAGGAAGATGGCACAGTCAACCGTGCAGTCCTTCCGGCGATTTTTAACCCAGAAGACCTGAATGCTCTTGAACAGGCCTTGAAATTGAAGGATATGTATCCGGGGAGCAAAGTGACGTTGCTGACTATGGGTCCGGCACGAGCAGCAGAAATTGTGCGTGAAGGGATGTATAGAGGAGCCGACGGTGGAATTGTTCTTTCCGACAGGGCATTTGCCGGTTCAGACACGCTTGCCACTTCTTACGCGCTGAGTGCGGCGGTGAAAAAAATAGGTGATTATGATATAATTCTCGGTGGACGCCAGGCAATCGACGGAGATACAGCCCAGGTGGGTCCGCAGGTTGCAGAGAAACTTGGTCTTCCACAGGTGACTTACGCAGAGGAGATTCTCAAAGTAGAGAATGGTAAAGTAACTGTGAAACGCCGTATAGAATCAGGTGTTGAGACAGTGACATGTCCTCTTCCGGCAATAGTGACAGTCAATGGTTCGGCAGATGAGTGTCGTCCCCGCAACGCCAAGGCTTTGCAGAAATATAAATATGCAGCGGTCCCCTCGGAGGTGGCGGATGATGAATCGAAGAAAGCCTTCATAGAGAGCCGTCCCTATTTAAATATAGGTGAGTGGAATGCCAACACTGTAGAGGCTGACCTTTCGCAGTGTGGATTGGCAGGTTCCCCGACAAAGGTGAAATCTATAGAGAATGTGGTATTCTCAGCCAAGGATGCACGCCGCATAGAGAATGAGGATGGCGAGATAGAGAATCTCGTAAAAGAGTTGATAGCCAACCACACCATAGGTTGATGTGTCACAGCACTCATCTTAGGGGTGCAAAAAAAAGAAAGAGAACAATGTCAGAAAAGAATAATCTCATAGTTTATTGCGAGTTTGAAGACGGAAAGGTGGCTGATGTGAGTCTTGAACTTCTCACCAAGGGCCGTCAACTCGCAGACAAGCTTGGTATCAAGCTTGAGGCACTGGTAGCCGGCGATAATCTTAAGGATATAGAAAAGCAGCTCTTCCCTTATGGAGTAGACACAGTGTATAAGGTGGAAGACAAGCGGCTTTATCCTTACACCTCGCTCCCCCATTCATCCATATTAATCAATCTCTTTAAGGAGATAGAGCCGCGCATCGCGTTTATGGGTGCAACCTCCATCGGTCGCGACCTCGGACCTCGTGTAAGTTCGGCACTTCACAGCGGACTGACAGCTGACTGTACGTCATTGGAAATCGGTGACTATACAGATGCGCGCACCGGAAAGGAATATACAGACCTTCTTTACCAGATACGTCCTGCATTCGGCGGAAACATTGTAGCAACGATTGTGAATCCCGACTGTCGTCCGCAGATGGCAACCGTGCGAGAGGGTGTAATGAAGAAAGAGGTGAAGGATTCCAACTATGTCGGGAAAGTTGTAGATCTTGATGTCAACAAATATACTTCACCTGAAGATTTCGTGGTTGAGATTATAGATCGCCATGTAGAGAAATCGAAAGTGAATCTCAAGGGAAGCCCGATAATCGTAGCCGGTGGTTATGGTGTAGGCTCAAAGGAGAATTTTGAGCTTCTTCATCAACTTGCCGAGACACTTGGCGGAGAGGTAGGAGCGAGTCGTGCGGCAGTGGATGCCGGATGGATAGATCATGACCGTCAGATAGGACAGACCGGAGTGACAGTCCGTCCGAAACTCTATATAGCATGTGGAATTTCGGGACAGATTCAGCATATCGCCGGAATGCAGGATTCATCAATCATCATCTCAATCAATGATGATCCTAATGCTCCAATCAATACCATTGCAGATTATGTTATAACCGGCAAGATGGAGGATGTGGTTCCCAAACTAATTAAGTATTACAAGAAGAATTCGAAATAATGGCAAATTTCTATAGTGATAATTCAGCTCTTAAGTTTCATTTGGGACATCCCATGATGAAGAAGATAGTAGAGCTAAAGGAGAGGAATTTTGCAGACGCTGACAAATATGACTATGCACCTCAGAATTTTGAGGATGCCATGGACAGCTATGACAAAGTGCTTGAAGTGGTTGGCGAAATCTGCGGAGATATCATAGCCCAGAATGCCGAAGATGTGGATCATGAAGGTCCCCGGGTAGAGAATGGGAGGGTAATATATGCCGAGGGCACGAAGAAGAATCTCGAGGCATGCCGAAAGGCAGGACTGATGGGTATGTCAATGCCACGTCGTCTCGGGGGATTGAACTTCCCGATTACTCCCTATATCATGGCGGCTGACATGGTGAGCCGCGCAGATGCCGGATTCGAGAACCTCTGGGGTCTGCAGGATTGTGCGGAGACTATATATGAGTTTGCCGATGAGGATCAGAAGGAACGCTACATTACCAGAGTATGTGAGGGTGAAACGATGAGTATGGACCTCACAGAACCGGATGCGGGTTCTGATCTTCAGTCAGTGATGCTCAAGGCAACCCAGAAAGAGGATGGCTCCTGGGTCTTGAATGGCGTGAAACGCTTCATTACCAATGGAGACAGTGATATCCACCTGGTGCTCGCACGTTCTGAGGAGGGTTCTAAAGATGGTCGTGGCTTGTCAATGTTTATTTATGATAAACGTAATGGCGGAGTTACTGTAAGACGCATTGAGAACAAGATGGGTATCAAGGGAAGCCCGACATGTGAACTCGTGTATAAGGATGCCCCTGCCGAGCTTTGTGGAAGCCGCAGGATGGGTCTTATAAAATATGTGATGGCGTTGATGAACGGTGCTCGTCTTGGCATAGCGGCACAGTCGGTAGGTCTTTGTGAGGCTGCATACCGCGAGGCTTTGGATTATGCCAAGGATCGTAAACAGTTCGGCAAGGCTATTATCGAGTTCCCGGCAGTAGCAGAGATGCTTTCCATAATGAAGGCAAAGACAGATGCCGGTCGCGCACTTCTTTATGCATGTTCAAGATATGTGGATATGTATAAGATATACGATGATATTGCCAAGGAGCGTCCACTCACAGCCGATGAAAAGAAGGAGCAGAAATATTACAGCAAACTTGCTGATGCCTTCACTCCGCTTGCCAAGGGAATGACTTCCGAGTTCTGTAACCAGAATACCTATGATTGTATCCAGATTCATGGCGGTTCAGGTTTCATGAAGGATTATGCTTGTGAGCGCCTTTACAGAGATGCCAGAATCACAAGTATTTATGAGGGAACGACTCAACTTCAGGTGGTAGCTGCGATCCGTCATGTCACCACCGGTACTTACCTCAACAGAATCAAGGAGTTTGAAGCTATGGAGGTTGTGCCCGAAGATGAAATGGTGAAGAACACTTTGGTGTTCATGACCCAGCAGTATGCAGATGCTGTTCAGATGGTAGAGGGAATCGAGGATTCCGCATACCGCGATTTTATGGCACGCCGACTTGTAGAGATGGCAGGTCACATCATCATGGGGTATCTCCTTCTTGAAGATACTCAGAGATGCGGAGATTTCCGCAAGAGTCTGCATGTATATGTGAACTACGGACAGGCCGAGGTGGCGAAGCATGCCGATTTCATCAGTAATTTCAAACCGGAAGAGATTACAGATTATCTTTATAAGGATTAAATATATCTTTAAAGAGGGAACAGACAGGAACGTATTCAGTAAATATGACTGATTAAGGTTTCTGCAGGTTCATGACATAAAGGGAGTGCGTAAGGTAAAAATTACGCACTCCATTTATGATTTTTATGTTTGTCAAACGATTTGAGTAATAAAAATTTGTAGGATAAGATAAAAAGTAGTAATTTTGTGGCGGTTTCGGGAAACCGGGACCGATATAAAACAATAAAAAAATTAAAACCGTATGAATTCTTACGAAACCGTTTTCATTTTAACTCCCGTTTTATCTGATGAACAGATGAAGGAAGCGGTAGCAAAGTTCAAAGGGATTCTGACCGAAAATGGAGCAGAAATCATCAATGAAGAACTTTGGGGATTACGCAAATTAGCGTATCCGATACAGAAAAAATCAACCGGCTTCTATTGCCTGTTGGAGTATAAAGCAGATTCCCAGTTGATAAAGAAACTCGACATCGCATTCCGTCGTGATGAGCGAGTGTTACGCTTCTTGGATTTCCGTCTTGACAAATATGCGCAGGCATACGCAGAAAAACGTCGTAATTTGAGAGCAGCAAAAGCAAGTGAAACCACCGCGACAACCACAGTGGAAGTCAAGGAAGAAGTAAAGGAGAACTAAATTATGGCATCAAACAGCGAAATACGTTATCTTACTCCTCTGTCAGTAGACACCAAGAAGAAGAAATATTGTCGGTTCAAACGCAGCGGCATAAAATATATCGATTACAAGGATCCTGAGTTTCTGAAGAAATTCTTGAATGAGCAGGGAAAAATTCTTCCCCGTCGTATCACCGGAACATCCTTGAAATTCCAGAGAAGAGTAGCGCAAGCAGTAAAGCGTGCACGCCACCTGGCACTTCTTCCCTATGTAACAGACTTGATGAAATAATCACTTTTAAAGAGACACAAGATGAAACTTATACTTAAAGAAAATGTAGCTGATCTCGGCTATAAGGATGATGTGGTCGAAGTAAAAGATGGTTATGGCCGCAACTACCTTATCCCTCAGGGAAAGGCAGTCATCGCAACTCCTTCTTCACTGCGTCAGCTTGAGGAGGACCTCAAACAGCGCGCTCACAAGATTGCTAAAATTCTTGAAGAGGCTCAGAATGCCGCAAAAAATATCGAAGGTGTTAAGTTGGTGATTCCTGCTAAGACAAGTGCCAACGGTACAGTATTCGGCAGCGTAGGTGCAGTTCAGATTGCAGAGGCTCTTGCTAAACTCGGTCATGATATCGACCGCAAGATTATCTACCTCGCTCAGCCTGTCAAGATGGTTGGTAATTACACTGCAATTGTTAAATTCCACAAGGAAGTTGAAGCTCCTGTAGAATTTGAGGTAATAGCTGAAACTGAGGAGTAATCTCCGACTCACAATTATAGAAAAGCCTGAATAGTCATGACTGACTGTTCAGGCTTTTTTATGAATTAAGGAAATATTGCACTCCTAACCGAATATTAAGTTTGAATTATTTTTTTCGATGAACAGGAAGAAAATTTTATGAGGTGTTGGTATGTCGGTCGAAATTTTGTAAATTTGTGAGAATATCCGCATTTATATTATTTTAAAGCGGAAAAGGACTGAAAATTTGATGCTCGTGGGAGAATCTGTTTTTTTTATGGGTGGATTTTTCAACGGAATAAATAGGATAATGTTATGAAATTTAATATTTCGGGGAAATCACTTCTGACACAGTTACAGGCGGTCAGCAAAGTGATAAATGGGAAAAACGCTATTACAATTCTTGACAATCTACTTTTGAGAGTTGAGGGAGATTCGCTTTATATCACAGGATCTGATTCAGAAAATGTGATGACTGCAAAAGTAGAGATTATGGACTCGGACGGAGAGGGAGAGGTAGCGATATCTTCAAAAAGATTGCTTGAGATAGTAAAGGAGGTTTCTGCTCAACCCCTGACTCTTGAATTGGATGAGGAAAGAATGATAATGAAACTTTCTTTCCCTACAGGAGAGTTCTCTTTCCCTGCTATCGACGGCAAGGAGTATCCTAAAAAGAAAGAGTTGGATGATGAGCGACGGGAATTTACACTTCCGGCAGATATTCTTGCCAAAGGGATTGAGAATACGATATTTGCAGTAAGTGCTGAAACCATACGTCCGATAATGACCGGTATATTTTTTGATATAAAACCGGAAGATATCACCTTTGTAAGTTCGGACACACATAAACTGGTTAAATACACCAATACCAACGTTGCACCCGGTGTGGAATTCGGTTTCATCCTTCATTCCAAGCCGGCAGGTATCATAAAGTCATCAATCGATTCAGAGGCCGGAGAAGTCAAGATAACAGCTGATTCTAAGGGTGCGGTTTTTAATTTCGGCAACTATGAGCTGAGCTGTAGATTTATTAAAGGAGTTTATCCCAATTACAATAAGGTGATTCCTACCCAGAATCCCTATAAACTGGTAGTAGATAGAGAGAGTCTGTTAAATGCAACGCGTCGTGTGTCTATTCTTGCAAACAAGGCTTCAAATCTGGTGAGATTAGCAATAGATTCGACAGAGATTGTATTGACATCTCAGGACTTGGACTATTCAACTTCAGCCCGTGAGCAAGTAAGCTGTGACTACGAGGGAATTCCGATGACAATAGGATTTAATTCCGATTACATGAAAGAGGTGTTGTCCAATCTTAAAGGAGAAAGTGTGATAATCAGTTTGTCAGATCCGGCTCGCCCCGGATTGTTCATGCCGGCTGAAGAGAAGAAAGGGGAGGAAATAATAATGCTTCAGATGCCGATGCAGGTATTTGAATAAAGATGAAATATCATGGCTTATCATAATCTGAAACTGGAGAAACCGTTGGTTTTTTTTGACCTTGAGACAACGGGAACGAATGTGATGCGTGACCGTATAGTGGAGATTTCTATATTGAAGGTTTTTCCGGACCGGGAGCAGGCCCCGGTGGAAAAGACACGCAGAATTAACCCCGGGATGCATATTCCGGAGGAAAGTTCGGCTGTGCATGGGATTTATGATGAGGATGTAAAGGATTGTCCGCGTTTTTCTCAGATTGCCAATTCTCTGTATGCATTGCTGGAGGATAGCGATATAGCTGGATTTAATTCGAATAAGTTTGATGTCCCGTTATTAATAGAGGAGTTCGCAAGGGCTAATGTAAACTTTTCCGTTCATGGTCACCGTTTTATAGATGTTCAGAATATCTTCCATAAGAAAGAACCACGAACGCTGTCGGCAGCTTATCGTTTCTATTGCGGAGAGGAGTTGGAGGGCGCTCATTCTGCTAATGCGGATACCCGGGCTACTTTTGAAATTCTGATGCGTCAGATAGAGAAATATGATGATTTACAGAATGATATGGAGTTTCTTTCCGATTTTTCAAAAGGGGGAAACGGTCTGGATCTGGCATGTAGAATTGTGAAAAATGATAAGGGGGAACCAATATTCAACTTTGGAAAGCATAAGGGAGAGACGGTGAAAAGTGTTCTCAAGAGGGAGCCCTCTTTTTTTGCATGGATGATGCAGGGTGAATTCCCCAAGAACACAAAGGATGTACTTCAGCAGTTGTATTATCAATATAGAAGCGAGAAATAGAATGGGAACAGCAGGTACCTTGAACGGGAAGCATATAGTGCTCGGAATCAGTGGAGGAATCGCAGCATATAAGAGCGCCTATCTTTTACGAGCTTTGATAAAGCGAGGTGCTGAGGTTCAGGTGGTGATTACACCTAACGGCAAGGAATTCATTACCCCGGCAACATTGGCAGCACTTAGCGGAAAACCGGTGGTAAGTGAATTTTTCGCCGCTAACACCGGTGAATGGCATTCTCATGTTGACCTTGGATTATGGGCCGATCTAATGGTAATCGCTCCGGCAACTGCATCTACAATCGGGAAATTGGCAAATGGAATTGCCGATAATATGCTCGTCACAACTTATCTTTCAGCAAAGGAGGATGTAATGGTTTGTCCTGCAATGGACCTGGATATGTGGAAACATCCTTCGACGCAACGGAATATAGAAACACTGAAAAAGGATGGTGTGATAATTGTGGAACCTGAGTCGGGAGAACTGGCAAGCGGATTGTCGGGGAAGGGTAGAATGGCGGAGCCTGAGGCAATAGCTGATGCGATGGAACGTTATTTTATGAGAAGCCGGGACCTGGAGGGTAAAAAAGTGGTAATCACAGCCGGACCTACATACGAAAATATAGACCCTGTAAGATTTATTGGGAATTACAGTACGGGAAAAATGGGTTTTGCGTTGGCGCGCAGGGCTTATTCACGTGGTGCGGAAGTGGTGGTTATTTGCGGTCCGGTTAATTCCGGAGTTTCACTCCCGGTCGATGTAAAGCGGGTTGACGTAAAATCGGCTAAGGAGATGTTGCATGAGGTTGAGTCTGAATTTTCAGATGCCGACATTCTGATTATGGCAGCTGCAGTGGCTGATTATGCTCCTGCTGAAAGTAGCGACAGAAAAATAAAACGGGAAAAATCGGAAGAGATGACTCTGCGACTTGTGCGGAACCCTGATATTGCCGCCCATTTGGGGAATAGAAAGAATGAGGATGGAAAGAAGCGTTTTTTGGTTGGGTTCGCATTAGAGACGGATAATGAACTTGATAATGCATTACGCAAACTTGAGACGAAAAATCTTGATATGATAGTACTCAATTCCCTTCATGACAAGGGTGCCGGATTTGGTACTGATACCAATCTTGTTACGATAATCCAGCGCGATGGTACTGTAATGAAGTATCCCTTGAAGAGTAAGGAGGAAGTGGCGGATGATATTATTGATTGTGTGGTAGATAAAATAAAATAGTAAATACTGAACAGCAAAAGAAAAAAAAGGATAGGAGGGAGTATGAAAGGAGTCAAGAGAATATTTGGGATTATAGCTCTGATGGTTTTATCAGGGATTTCCGGTGCGGTACAAGCGCAGGAGTTGAAGTGTCAGGTTGAGGTGAATTCATCAAAGATTGAGGGAACAAACAAAAGTGTGTTTGAAACATTGCAGACTGCAATTTCTGAATATCTCAATGAAACAAAATTTACCAACCATACTTTTTCTCCTGTTGAGAAGATAGAATGTCGTTTTTTCCTTACAGTGTCGGAATATAACGATGATAGAATCAAAGGAGAGCTTCAGGTTCAGTTATCCCGACCGGTTTATAACAGCACTTATACCACTACCTTATTAAATTTTAAGGATAATAAGATAGATTTTGAGTATAAAGAGGGAGATCCTTTGATATTCAATGAATCGAGCATGGAGAATAATCTTACGGCGATTCTGAATTTCTATGCCTATCTTTTTTTAGCACTGGATTATGACAGCTTTTCACCCCATGGAGGTCAGCCTTTTTTTGACAAAGCAGCATCTGTTGTGCAGTTGGCACAGTCGAGTGGAGAGGTAGGCTGGAGGGCTTTCGAGGACAATAAGAATCGCAGTGCGGTTCTCTCTTCCTATACTGACAGCAATACGGGAGGGATAAGGGAACTTCTCTATAACTATCACAGAAAGGGTCTTGACGAAATGGTGACGAGCCCGGATAAGGGGAGGAGCGTGATTACAGAGAGTCTGAAAGAGATAGAAAAGATCTATAAAGTTGCTCCGATGTCGGTGGCTTTGTCAATCTTCAGGGATTCAAAGCTTGATGAACTTGTAAACGTTTATTCAAAAGCCGGAGAGACGGAAAGGAAAGAGGTTTACGACCTTTTGCAACCAATCTTCCCGACAGAGACGGAAAGATTGGAGAAAATTCGTAAGGGAGATGAAAATAAATAAGAGCCCAATATTAAAAAGATATGCTTGAGCGACTGACCGTAGAGAATTATGCACTAATCCGGGAACTGGAGATGGTACCCGGTGAGGGATTTATAATCATAACCGGTGAGACGGGTGCTGGAAAATCCATAATGCTCGGCGCGCTATCCCTTTTGCTTGGAGAGCGTGCCGACAGTTCTGTGATTTCCGATAAGAGCCGCAAAGCAGTTATCGAAGCTCAATTTTCGGGTATTGATGGAAGGGTGGCTGAAAAGGTCAAGGAAATAGATCCGGAATGGGAAGGGTGGGAACTGATTGTAAGACGTGAGATTTCTCCTTCGGGTAGGTCGCGTGCTTTTGTAAATGATACTCCTGTGAAACTGGGAGAATTGTCGGAGGTGACACTACCTCTGTTTGATATCCATTCTCAACATAGCAACCGTCTGTTATCTCTTCCGGAACATCAGTTGCAACTTGTGGATATTATGGCTGAAAATGGTGAAGAGAAACGTGAGTATCAAAGGATATTCTCTGAATTTGTCTCGACACGTTCGGCATTACGCAAATTGCAGCAACAGAAGGAGGAGACGGGCAGGAATGTTGAAATGTATAAATTCCAGCTGGCTCAGCTGGATGAATTGAATCCTAAACCGGGAGAGTTGGGTGATGTAGAGAAAAGGTTTGACATCCTGAGTTATGCTGAGGATATCCGGGAACGTCTGAATGAGACTAACTTTCTTCTTACGGATGAAGACACAGGGATTCTTTCTCTCTTAAATAGTGTAGAATCGGCTTTGAGTGGGATAGATCTCAGTTTATTTAGTAAGAGAGGGGAGTCTTCGGAGGATATGGAGCATTTATCATTGCCCGAACGATTGGAGCAAATCAGTATCGAACTGAGGGATATCGCGGAGACTGTGTCACACATGGCATCGGAGGTAGAGCCTAATCCGGCCGAATTGAGCAGGGTTACAAAACGTATGAACCAGCTATATGAAGCCAACCGGACATTTAAGATTTCTGAAGAAGACGGATTGGTGAAATTGCGTGAACGTTTGAGGAAGGCTGTGAAGAATTGTGACGGTGATGACAGAGTGGATGAACTGAATGATAAATTACGTAATCTTGCTCATGAGCTAAAGGTGGCGGGTGCTAAATTGAGTGAAAGCCGGGAGCGTGGAGCAAAGATTCTTACGGAGAAGTTGCTTGAGACTGCAATACCGTTAGGGTTGTCGAACATGAAGTTTGAGATTCACCGGAATAGTGGAAAATTTACCAAAGATGGTGGCGATAATGTGGAATTCTGGTGTAGTTTTAATAAAAGTATACCGGTTGCACCTCTGAGTAAAATAGCTTCTGGCGGAGAGATATCCCGTATAATGCTCAGTCTGCGTAAGATACTTGCCGGAAAAATACAACAACCTACTGTAATCTTTGACGAGATAGATACAGGTGTCTCGGGAGAGATAGCCGACAGGATGGGTAGAATGATGCGTGAGATGGGTAGGAATATGCAGGTGTTGGCTATAACCCACCTTCCTCAGGTTGCAGCTCGGGGAGACCGGCATTTCAAGGTGTTTAAACATGATTTGGATGATCGGACTGTTTCAGAAATGCGACTTTTGAGTAAGGAAGAGAGAGTGAGGGAGATAGCGGGGATGGTTTCAGGAGAAGAGATTAATGAAGCGGCCTTAAGGAATGCGAGTGCGTTGCTGAAAGAATAATTATAGAGATGGAAAGAAGAGAACGACAGGAATTTATATTTGGATTAAGAGCGATAATTGAGGCGATAGAGTCCGGTAAGAGTATCGACAAGATATTGATGCGTAAGGATTTATCCGGGGATTTGGCTAAGGAGTTGCTGTCCGGTACAAAGCGTTTCGGGATACCTGTGCAGCGTGTGCCGCAGGAAAAACTGAACCGTATCACCATGAAGAATCATCAAGGTGCTATTGCCATGATTTCTCCGGTGGAATATTTACGACTTGAATATCTTGTGCCTCAATTGTATGAAGATGGTAAATTACCATTGTTGTTGATACTTGACGGGATTACAGATACTCGGAATTTCGGTGCGATAGCCCGAACGGCGGAGTGTGCTGCGGTAGATGCAATAGTCATCCCGGAGAGAGGAAGTGCCGGAGTGACTCCCGAGGCGGTCAAGACTTCGGCCGGAGCATTATTTTATATTCCTGTATGTCGGGAACATACTTCCGCGGAGGCTGTGAGGTATCTCAAAGATAACGGTTATAGAATAATTGGTGCTTCTGAGAAGGGAGCGTTGAATTATACAGAGTCTGACTATACAGTGCCTGTTGCGATAGTGATGGGTGCTGAGGATACCGGTATCTCAGACGAGGTGTTACGCTTGTGTGATGAGCTTGTAGCTATTCCTATATTGGGTAGTATCGGTAGTCTAAATGTATCTGTAGCAGCCGGTGTGATGCTTTACGAAGCGGTGAGACAGCGCGTGGGATCAGGTATGAATTTGGAATAATAGGGAAATATCGGTAATTTTGTAAGAAATTCAAGAGAGAATAAGATGATTAACCGAGTATTGATTCGTATAAAAGTCGTTCAGTTGTTGTATTCCTACCTTTTGGTTGAGAATCCTTTTGTGTTGCCATCGCTTACGGAAAATCCGACAAGGGAGAAGCGTTTTGCTTACGGAGCATATATGGATATTCTTTTGTTGATGGTGAGGATAGCGGAAAGGATAGAGAAACGTGGAGGGGAGCGCCCGTTATATGCTACACGCTTCATAACACGTCTTGCTGCTGACGAAAAGATCAAATCGCTTATGACTCGCTACCGGACAGAAGATTTTCCTTTCAAAAATGTGGAGAACCTTTTGTCTGAAAAAGTCAAGGAGAGTGGAATCTACAAGAAATTCCTTAAATCAGAGACAAGAGGAAGTGTCGTTGAGGATAATGTATGGCGTGAGATTCTGGATATTATTATTCTTCAGGATAATGCCCTTCTTGATATCATACGTAAAAGCAAGGATTATACACTGAAGGGTTTTGACCGTATCCGGGAAATGCTCTATGATACATTCACATCTTTTTTTGCCTCTGCAGATAATCTTCCGGATGCACTTAAAACTCTCGAATTCAGTCTTTCAAAGGCTCGCGAATTATATATGAGCCTTTTGTATCTGCCGGTGGAGATTACTCGCTTGCGTGACCGTCAGATAGACGATGCGCGTCATAAATACCTCAAAACTGAAGAGGATATTAATCCTAACATGCGCTTTGTGGACAATGAGTTCGTAAAGGCTTTGGAGAATAATGTGGAAATCAGGAATTTTGTGGCGGATAAGAGGATTAGCTGGCTGCAGAATGATGAATCTCTCGTCAGGGATCTTCTTCGGGAAATAATGCAGACGGAGAAGTACATGGATTATATGAATTTCCCGGCTACCGACTTCAATAACGATTGTGAGTTCTGGCGGGATATGTTTAAGAATGTGATTCTCCCGTCTCCGACTCTTCTTGAGACTTTGGAGGATAAATCCGTATTCTGGAATGACGATCTTGATGTCGTGGGTACTTTCGTACTGAAAACAATACGTAGATTTGAGGATGGTCTTGCTGATGCGGTGATGCCCAAATTCAAGGATGAGGAAGATGCACGCTTCGGAGCCGATCTTTTCAGCTATGTTATTCGAAATAAGTCTTATTATCAGCAGGTTATAGATTCTTGTATTGATAGACGACTATGGGAAACAGACCGTCTTGCTTTCATGGATGTTGTGATCGTGATGACAGCTATGGCGGAGATACTTAATTTCCCGAAGATACCGGTGAGTGTCAGCGTGAACGAGTATATCGAGATAGCTAAGAGTTATAGTTCTGCCAAGAGTGGAGTCTTTGTCCATGGCTTGTTGGCCTCTATAATAGCTGAGCTTCGAAAAGAGGGGAAGCTCAATAAGGCTTAATATCCAATAGGGTAATGATTTGATAATATTAATTAAAACTGTAAATACAATGTTGAATTCAATTCTTCTTCAATCACCTGCCGGAGGTGGTGGTTATTCCGGTATTATCATGATTGTGGCAATGATTGCCATATTCTACTTTTTCATGATTCGCCCTCAAACCAAGAAACAAAAGGAACTCAAGAAGGCTCGTGAAGCTCTCGACAAGGGTGATAAGGTGGTGACAGCCGGTGGTATCCATGGTCGCATTAAAGAGATTAAGGATGATTGTATGGTTATTGAAATAGCTCCCAATGTTTCAATTAAAGTAGACAAGGGTAGTGTGTATCCGGTGGCTCAAGCGCCTGAAGCTGAAAAGAAATAGTAGATAAGGAATTTATATGTCACAAATCAAGGATTGGTGGAAAGAATTGTGTTCCCTAATTAAGGGGATTAAGCTGACACGCAATTTTTTCACCTTTCTTGGGTTTGTGGGGTTGGCTGCACTTTTTTGGGTAGTGTTGGCCATGAATGATAACGTGCAGGAGAATCTGGAGGTGAAAATCCAGGTTACAAATGTACCTGATACGGTGACATTTATAAATGTTCCGCCTTCAAAGATACATGTATCTGTGCGTGACAAGGGTACATCTCTTATGCGCACTTCTTTGTTTCAGACCCCTGTTATGGAGCTTAATTTCCGGGATTTTGCCCAGGACGGGGTGTTTCACGTTTCACGTGGTGATTTCCAATCGGCATTGAAGCGTACTTTTGGTGAATCGGCAACCGTAACCGGCGCGTCATTGGATTCTCTGAATCTTGTGTATACCGGATTGCCGGGTAAGAGAGTGCCTGTAGAGGTCGTGCTGGATGTGACTGCCCGTAGTGGTATGACTATTGGTGGAAAAGTAAAATGTGAACCGGAATTTGTGAAGGTTTATGGTAGTGGAAATCTGGATACTATCAATAAGGTATATTCCGAGAAAATCATAAGGAGAAATCTTAATGAGGATGTGGAGGTTCAGGTTAAGCTTTTATCTGAGAAGGGTGTGCGGATGATACCGGATAAGGTAAAGGTAAAAATACCGGTAGAGCCTTTGGTGAAAAAGGAACAATTGGTGCCTATCCAGACGGAAAATGTGCCTCCGGGTTATGATTTATTACTTTTCCCTCAGAATGTGAAAGTGGTTTATTATGTGCCGATGAGTAGGTTTAATGGTGATACACCTCCAATAGATGTTCGAGTTAATTACAATGAGATAAGCCCCGATGATAACCGGCATCTCCCTCTTCATCTTACGCATGTCCCGGGATATTTGCGGAATGTTGAACTTCGTGAGTTTGAAGTGGAGTATACAATAGTTAGGGAGTAAATGAGAAGGGGTGTTTGTATTTGCGGCGGTATAGGATCCGGTAAGAGTGTGGTGAGTCGGATACTGAGACTTCGTGGCTTCGGAGTTTATGATTGCGATAGGGAAGCAAAACGTCTGATGAGTGAGACAGTCATGCTACTTGATGAAATGAGCGATTTCTTTGGAGAGAGCGTGATTTCCGAAGATGGGGAGATAGACCGAGGTGTTATCGCAAAACATATTTTTGGTGATAGCCGGAAAAGAGATTGGCTCAACAGCAGGGTGCATGCGTTAGTGAAGGAAGATTTAGAAAAATGGTTCTGCTCTGATGGGAGAAATTTTTTTGTGGAGAGTGCTATCCCGGTGGAGAGTGGATTGATCGACTTTGTAGAGTGCGTTTGGGAAGTAGTGGCGGATGACGGAACACGCCGTGAGCGTATAAGGAAAAGGAACGGGATGAGGGATGATGAAATTACGCAGAGGATGAATTCCCAAAAGGATGAGAGTCTCCGTTTAGCCTGCGCAGCAATCCCTGTGAGAATTATCAGGAATGATTAAATTGCCGAGCAGAGCTCGCCAAACATAACAAAACGCAAGCACTCAAGCACTTCGTTCAAACAGCAGCCAACAGGGACATGGCTTTCTCTAATGCCTAACACTCAAGCTTTGCGTTCAAACAGCAGCTAAGCCGGACATGGCTTTCTCTAATGCCTAATACTCAAGCACTTCGTTCAAACAGTAGCTAAGCCGGACATGGCTTTCTCTAATGCCTAATACCCAAGCACTTCGTTCAAACAGTAGCTAAGCCGGACATGGCTTTCTCTAATGCCTAATACCCAAGCACTTCGTTCAAACACCTGGTGTTTTGGGTGTGGTTTGCATGCATTCTTATCTTCGAATTAGGAGGCTAACTTTAATGATTTTTTCTTCTTACTCCCTTTAGATGTGATAATTATTAACGCTCTATTTCTGCAATTTCCTTTTCTAAGACGGTCCATTTCTGTTTTTCTTTTTCTAAAACGCTCTATTTCTGTATTTCTTTTCTCTTATGAGTTGTAGTTATGAAGAGAATTTAACGAGACCGGGGGAGGGGATGCTTGTGTGTATAAGAGTAGGGGATTAAAAAATACTTTGGGTAAGGTAAGGGAATGAGCTTTGGTGGAAATGAAAGAAAAATACTTTGGGTTGGGTAAGGGAATGAGCTTTGGTGGAAATGAAAGAAAAATACTTTGGGTTGGGTAAGGGAATGGGGTTTTGTGGAAAAGAAAGAAAAATACTTTGGGTAAGGTAAGGGAATGAGCTTTGGTGGAAAAGAAAGAAAAATACTTTGAGTTGAGTAAGGGAAAGGGGTTTGGTGGAAGTGAAAGAAAAATACTTTGGGTTGGGTAAGGGAATGGGGTTTGGTGAAAATGAAAGAATAATACTTTGAAGTGGAGATGGAAGTGAGGATTGGAGGAGGAGAGTGAAGCGGGTATGTGGGTTGTAGGATGGTCGGTGGTTGTTATAGATGGATTAATGGATAAGGTATAGATAAGGGATGCGGCTTGTTGAAGACACATCCCTTGAATTTCTTTTAGTATTAGGTTGATTCTTTTACGATTCTTATTGGATTGAATCCTTGTCTTAGGCAGTTCTGTCTTAGTAGATTCTCTTTTTGGGAATGATTTTTTCTTTCTTAGATAGAATCTCGGATAGATTATGAAGGATTCTTCAAAAGAATCGGGTCAGGCATTTGTCTGGGAATCTGTTGTGGTTTCTTCCTGGCTTTCTTCCGGTGTCTCTTCAGTAAATTTGGTGAATCCGGCTCCTATAAGGAGATTATACCAGGTGAAGAGTTTTTTGATGTCGTTATCGTAGACTCTGTCCTGATCGAAATCGGGAATTACTTCAAGGAATTTGGAGCGTAACCCTTTCTCTTTAACTAATGTCTTAACATCGATCTCTTTACCTTCCATGTTGGTATATAAGAGGTCGAGGATTTCTCCAAGCGGTTTGTCACCGGAGTCGGTGTACATGGCTATGTCTCCAAGTGAAACCACTTTATCTCGTGAGTGTGCTGGGAAACGTTTTTTTGACTGAATATCTTCTACAAGCAATATACGGTTGCCATGTGATATTATTTTGAAAAGGCCCGGTTTACCGGTGATGGATAAAATCTCTCGTAACATTGTTATATAATTAGTCTCCTATTCTCAATCGGGTTTTGGAGATTGTTGATGATGTTTTTTCAAACACAAAATTAAGAAAAAATTCGTTATAAATATAGTGAAAGTGCAAAAATTAAAAAATATGAAACATAAAGAGATTCCGGTACTGGTGATAACCGGTTACCTTGGAAGTGGAAAAACAACTTTGCTCAATAATATTCTGAATAATCGAAAGGGTATTAAATTTGCAGTGATTGTTAATGACATAGGGGAGGTAAATATAGATGCTTCCCTTATTCAGAAAGGAGGGGTGGTAGGTCAGGATGATGACCTTGTGGCTTTGCAGAATGGGTGCATTTGCTGTACGCTCCGCAATGATCTGATAAAACAGATCGCGGAACTGATAGATACCCATAAGTTTGATTATATCGTAATTGAAGCGAGCGGTGTGTGTGAGCCTGAACCGATAGCACAAACAGTCTGCTCTATGGAGCAGATGATGAATCCTGTGAAAGGTGCGGTGGATCATCCTCGTCTGGATTGTGTGGTGACTGTGGTGGATGCCTTAAGAATGAGAGATGAATTTGCAAACGGGGATGCACTCAGAACTATTGATGATGAGGAGGATATCGAGAATCTGGTTCTTCAGCAGATAGAGTTTTGCAATATTGTTCTTTTAAATAAGATTTCAGAAGTGAGCAGCGAAGATGCCGAGCATCTGAAGAGAATAATTAATGTCATCAATCCGGGTGCTGAAATAATTGAGAGCGATTATGCATGTATAGATCTGGAGAGAATAATCAATACTGGTCTTTTTGATTTTGGGAAGGTTGCGACTTCTGCAACATGGGTAAAGGAGATTGAGCGTGGAATGTCTGAAGCTGAGGAGGCTGAGGCCCATGGACATCATCACCACCACCATGAAGAAGATCATTCCGACTGCGATCATGAACATGGGGTATGTCACCATCATCACCATCATCATGGTGAAGGTGAAGCTGAGGAGTATGGTATCGGAACATACGTTTATTATCGCAGAGCCCCGTTCAATCTTGAAAAGTTTGATGATTTTGTAGCACGTAAATGGGATAGAAATATAATCAGAACGAAAGGTGTTTTATATTTTTCGGCTAATCCTGATATGTCTTATCTGTTTGAGCAGGCAGGTCGACAGAAGTCGCTTAAGGAGGCCGGCTATTGGTTTGCGACGGCTCCGGAGGAGGAGTTAAAACAGATTTTGGAAAGGGAGCCCCAATTGAGAAGGGACTGGGATGAAGAGATTGGAGACAGAATGATCAAGCTTGTCTTTATCGGTAAGGATTTAGATAAGGAGCATCTCGCATCCGACTTGGATTCTTGTTTAGATAAGTAATAGGGTATAAGTAAGTTAAAAAGGGGTTGCGGTATGTAAGCGCAACCCCTTTTATTATTATGAGTAGGGAAAATTTATTAATGATTTTTGTAATCAATCGAGCAGGGAGATTGCTCGATTAATAAATTCGCTTAAATCAGCACCTTTCAAAAGATTGCTACGAAGAAGAGCAAGGTCTATGATTTGACGGACATTAGGTTGGGTTGCAGCATATTTGCTGATTATATCTTCTTTCTTCTTCCTAAGGTCGTTGACTTTGGCCTGCAGTTCGGCTGTATCAGCCTGTTCTTTCTTCTCTTGTGCAGCTTTATCAGCTTCAGTAATCTGATTATTTACACTCTCGATTTCAGCACGGATAGGTGTAACTTCGTTTTCAAGCGAAGAGGTGGCAAGTTGAATAATCTTCTTAACTGCCGGTTGCTCCGTATTTACAATTAATGAATAACTGTCCGGAAGATTACCAAACATTGCGGCACCCGGCTGGAATGCTGCCATATCCTTCATACGACGCATATATTCATTTTGAACAAGTGTGGCGGGTGCATCATTAGGTGCGAGAGCCTGGTATTCTACAATGAAATTGGCGTTTTCAATATGCGGTATCTGTGAACTGAAAAGTGTAACCAAGATATCGGATTGAATAGGAGAGATATCGGCAGTCTTGGAATCGCTCTTTTCGATGAGTCTTTCCGGAATGTCGGAATCTACACGTACGAAATGAATTTTCTCCAGTTTTGATTCAAACATCGAGATAAGGTGTTGATAGAGCTCACCTGTCATGAGGAGAACATTGTAACCTTTATCCTCGGCACCCTTAATGAATGAGTATTGTGTCTCAGTGTCGGTGGCGTAAAGATATACGATAGTGCCGTTTTTATCCGTCTGGGTTGCTTCAACCAAAGTTTTGTATTCCTCAAGAGTATAATATTTACCGTTTACATCTTTAAGGAGGAAGAAATTTTTGGCTTGTTCATAGAATTTTTCATCAGAAAGCATTCCATACTCGATGAAGATTTTTATGTCATCCCACTTAGATTCAAACTCTTTACGGTTGTCCACAAACATTTTGTTAAGTTTCTCTCCAACTTTCTTCGAAATGTATCCGGAGATTTGTTTAACTCTTCTGTCAGCCTGGAGATAACTTCTTGACACATTCAGCGGTATATCCGGAGAGTCAATTACACCTTGCATGATGGTCATAAATTCCGGTACAACCCCTTCTACCTGATCGGTGACATAAACCTGATTTGAATAGAGCTGTATCCTATCCTTTCTGATTTCGAGATTATTCTTAATCTTGGGGAAGTATAGGATACCTGTAAGAGTGAAGGGGAAGTCTACGTTAAGATGAATCCAGAACATCGGGTCATCATGACCAGGGTCAAGTTCATGGTAAAACTTAATATAGTCTTCATCTGAAAGGTCAGCAGGTTTGCGAGTCCAAAGAGGTTCGGTAGAGTTGACAATAAGGTCTTTGTCAGTATCGACATATTTACCATCTTTCCATTCCTTAACTTTACCGCTGATTACCGGCACGGGAAGGAACCGGCAGTATCTTTTAAGGAGAGTGTCAATACGACTTTGTTCAAGAAATTCCTTACTGTCATCATCAATGTATAAAATGATATCAGTGCCTCGGGAAGTCTTATCGCTATCTCTCATTTCAAATTCCGGAGAACCGTCACATTCCCATTCAACAGCCTTCGCTCCCTCTTTGTAAGAAAGAGATCTAATCACCACTTTTTTGGAAACCATGAAGGCTGAGTAGAAACCGAGACCAAAATGCCCGATTATGTTATTGGCGGTGTCCTTGTATTTAGCCAGGAACTCTTCCGCACCTGAAAATGCAATCTGATTGATATATTTCTCGATATCTTCAGCGTCCATGCCGATACCATGGTCAGAAACAGTCAACGTTCCGGCCTCTTTGTCAACTGTGACACGAACATCCATCTCGCCTAATTCCCCTTTGAATTCTCCAAAGGCAGCGAGTGTTTTGAGTTTACCGGTAGCATCTACGGCATTAGAAACGAGTTCGCGAAGAAATATTTCATGGTCGCTATACAGAAATTTTTTGATAACGGGGAATATGTTTTCTGTGGTAACCCCTATTTTACCTTTTGCCATAAGTTATATTGTTTTCAAATTGTTATATACATTTTTAATTTTTATACCCATTTAAATATCCGGACCTTACAAATATCTTGTGAGGTTCAATTTCAAATAGTCAAAAACCGTGCCAATCCTCTAAGGATTGAGTTCATTTTTATAACAAACAGGGGAAAGGAAAATATGAGGTGTTAACAAATTTTATCTTAAAACCTCCGCTGGAGAAATTCGACCTACGAACCTGGTGGGGAGGATTAACACAAGATAAGAAATTACCATGACACCGAGATTGAGGAGAAGAATAGACTGCCAGGATAGTAAAACAGGCACGAAATCAATGTAATAAGAGTCAGGGTTGAGGGGGATAAAATGTGTATGTTTTTGAATCAGAAGCAAGGCTATGATTAACGTGTCACCGATAATCATGCCCGTCAGGGCGACCCTCATTGCAAGAAGGAGGAATATTTTTCTTACCAGACTTTCATTAGCCCCTAAAGATTTTATCAAAGATATAAAATGCTTCTTATCGGCTATGATTATGAGTAGTCCGGAAACGAGAGTGACACATCCGACAATGAGCATAATGACAATGACCACTGCAACATTCATATCCAGAAGTCGGAACCATTGAAAGAAATTTCCTCCGGATTTGTGGGTGTTGTCAACAATATAATGACGGAACAACCAACCGGTTTTTGACGCTTCATTAAGACGGTATTGCAGGTCGGAGGTATATTGGTCTATATTATCAAAGTTGTCGGTGTTGATAACAATTGCTGTTCCCTGGTTGAGTTTAAGATTTCCCAGTTGTTGGAGAAGAGATGGAGCTGAAAATATGTACACATCATCGTATGCGTCAAGATGCGAATTGAATACAGCTGCTATTTTCAGGGGTCTGACTCTAATCTGGTCTGTAAAGAAATATAGGTTAATTCTTTGTCCTGTCTTAAGATTTAATTTATCTGCGACGATTTTGGAAACGACCACGAGAGAGTCGGAAGAGGTTTTGGAAAAATCGGGGATTTCACCTTGTATCAGGGACTCTTTAAGGAGCTGTTTCATATTAGGCTCAGCGCCGGAGCGGATGTAGACACCTTTAAAATCTTCATCAGTCTTGATAACAGCAGGGATAGAGAGAGAAATGGAATAACCGGAGATGTAAGGGGTGTCATCAAGGACCTTCTGAAGAGAGGAGTTAAGGGTAAGAATATTATCATTTTCACCCCCGTCCGGTATGATTTGAAGGGAGAGGTGAGAATTGAAACCAATAATTTTTTCAGTGATTTGCTGTTTGAAGCCGAGCACAATTGCAATCGCAGCGATCATTACCGCAACAGAAAGAGCAACAGCGGCAGTAGCGACTTTAACAGCAGGGGAAGAGTGTCCCGGATCATTCCCGAGTGATAAACGGCGTGCGAAAAAAAGAGCGGTCATAGGCGACAAAGTTAAAGAAAAAAAAGGGAAAAAGCAAGGGGGTATAAAAAAGGGATTAAAAAGAGGATAAAAAGGGTAATAAGTATAAAAAGAATTTGGAAGAACGGTATGATAATATTAACTTTGGGGAGAAAATCGGGGTTTACTCCGAAGCCTTATGACTATATGCCATGAAAAGATATAGGCATGAAATAAAACGAAGAACTAACCTTACAAAATAGAAGGAAAATGGAAGAAAAATTGGTAAAGACCTGTCTTCATGACCGTCATGTAAAGCAGGGTGCTCTTATGTCACCATTCGGTGGATTTGACATGCCTATACAGTATGTCGGTATCACGGAAGAACACAATGCAGTGCGCCACAATGTAGGCGTATTTGATGTGAGCCACATGGGTGAGGTCAGAGTGAAAGGTCCTGAAGCCTACAAATTTGTCAGCCACATATTTGTTAATGACGTAACCGGTGCCCCGGACGGGCAGATATTCTATGGCATGATGTGCTATGAGAATGGAGGAACAGTTGATGACCTTTTGGTATATAAAGTAAATGATGAGGAATATTTCCTTGTAATCAATGCAGCCAATATCGATAAGGATGTGGCGTGGATTAAGCAGAATGCAGAGGGATTCAATTGCGTAGTAACCGATGAAAGTCCGAAGTACGGTGAGGTAGCAATCCAGGGTCCGAAGGCAGAGGAGACTGTGGAGAAAGTTCTGGGTCTTGCTGTAAAAGATATTCCCTTCTATAATTTTAAGACTTTTGAAGTAGACGGTGAAGAGATAATCGTAAGCCGCACAGGATATACGGGAGAGGATGGTTTTGAGGTTTATGGAAGCCACGAGTATATTCAGAAGGTTTGGGATAAGCTGATGGAAGCCGGAGTTCAGGCTTGTGGTTTAGGATGTAGAGATACCCTCCGATTTGAAGTAGGTCTTCCATTGTATGGGGATGAGTTAAGCGCTGATATTTCACCGATTGAGGCAAGTCTCAGTATGTTTGTGAAGCTTGACAAGCCTGAGTTTATCGGTAAGGAGGCCCTTGCAAAGCAAAAAGCAGAGGGGGTAAAACGTCGTATTGTCGGAATTGAACTTGAGGGTACGGCAGTGCCACGTCATGGATATCCGGTGCTCGCCGACGGGAAGCAAGTCGGAGAGGTAACAACCGGCTATAAGTCGATTTCTACGGGAAAGAGTGTGGCAATGGCAATGGTAGACAAACCATACGACAAACTCGGAACCCCTGTAGAGATTCAGATAAGAAAGAAGACTTTCCCCGGGAAGGTTGTAAAGAAACGTTTCTACGACAAGAATTACAAGAAGTAAAAAGACTTAATCAGTCTGAAAAAATTAAGAAAAAAGATAACAAACAATAACAATGAGCAAGATTTTAGAAGAACTCCGTTATGCGGATTCCCATGAGTGGGTAAAAGTAGATGGTGACATCGCAACAGTAGGTATTACAGATTACGCGCAGCATGCTCTCGGAAGCATTGTATATGTTGACATGCCCGAAGAGGGAGATGAAGTGACAGCAGGAGAGGATTTCGGTGCAGTAGAGTCTGTAAAGGCAGCATCAGACCTTATTTCTCCGGTAAGTGGGGAAGTAGTTGAGATCAATACTGCTCTTGAAGATGAGCCGGAGTTGCTAAATAAAGATGCATTTGCAAACTGGATTATGAAAGTAAAACTTTCAGATCCCTCAGAGGTAGATGCACTTCTTGATGCAGCAGCATACGCAAAGGTTTGTGAAGAATAATCATTGTCCCATAATCCCGGTAGGGTGAGAAGGTAAAACCTTACTCACCTCCGGGTTTTTCAATATTTCATTGTCAACAATGAGCAATAAATTTATGCCTCACACCGAGTCAGACATCCGCAAGATGCTCGACAAAATTGGTGTGGAAAAAATAGATGACCTCTATAGCGATGTTCCGCAGGAGGTCATTTTCCGTGAAGAATACGACTTGCCATCCGCGATGACAGAGATAGAATTACGTCGTCATTTCGAGGAACTTGGTAAGAAAAACAAGACTTTGACCGTGTTCGGAGGTGGAGGGGTTTACGACCACTATTGCCCTTCTGTAATTCCCCAGTTATTGTCGCGAAGCGAGTTTTATACCGCCTATACACCATATCAGCCTGAGATTTCACAAGGTACTCTTCAATACATATTCGAGTATCAGAGCATGATTTCCGAGCTTACGGGTATGGAAGCGACAAATGCCTCAATGTATGATGGTGCTACTGCCACTGCAGAAGCAATGTTTATGATGGTGGCATCAGCCCGAAAGAAAAACCGGGTTCTGGTGTCGGAATCCTTGCCCAAACATGTTGTTGAGGTAGTTAAGACTTATGCAGACTTCCACGGAGTAGATGTAACATTAATACCCAGTAAAGATGGTGTTACAGATCGTGAGAGTATTACTGCGGAACTTGGTAAAGGTGACGTTGCGGGAGTCATAGCCGGTTATCCCAACCGTTTCGGTATCATCGAGGATTTCACAGGTCTTGCCGATGAGGTTCATGCAGCCAAGGGATTTTTGACACTCAATGCAGATCCTTCAGCATTGGCTGTGCTCCGTACACCAGCAGAATGGGGTGCAGATATAGCTGTTGGAGATGGACAGTCCTTAGGAATGCCGATGCAGTTCGGAGGTCCGTATTTGGGATACATGTCATGTGGAAAAGATATGTTGCGCAAGATGCCGGGACGTATAGTTGGAGCAACCAAAGATATCGACGGTAAGCGTTGTTTTGTGTTGACACTTCAGGCACGCGAGCAGCATATCCGCAGACAGAAGGCAACCAGCAACATCTGTTCTAACCAGAGCCTGATGGCACTATATGTGACAATTTATATGTCCCTCATGGGACGTCAGGGCTTGGTAGAGGTTAATACTTTAAGTTGTGACGGAGCGCATTATCTCTACAAACGATTATTGGAGACAGGTAAATTCCAGCCAGCATTCAATAAGCCTTTCCTGAAAGAATTTACTCTTAAGACCGATATGGACGTAGAGAAGTTGAATGCAAGACTTCTTGAACACGATATTATGGGTCCTCTTGATATGGGAGATGGTCTTGTATCATTTGCCGTGACAGAGAAACGCACTAAAGAGGAAATAGATCAACTTGTAACTTTAATTTCGGAGAGCTGAAAAGATGAAATACTACGATAAAATGATTTTCGAGTTGTCACGCCCCGGAAGAAAGGGTTATGAACTTCCAGCGGACAATTATAATACAGACGGACTGAAAGATATACCTTCTAATCTTCTTCGCACCACATCTTTGGATCTTCCGGAGGTAAGCGAACTGGATGTTGTGCGCCACTACACAAATCTTTCCAATAAGAATTTCGGTGTAGATACCGGTTTCTACCCATTGGGAAGTTGTACAATGAAGTATAATCCGAAGATAGCGGAGGAATTATCAGCATCTCCCTATTTTGCATCATTACATCCTCTCCAGAATGTGGATACCGCGCAGGGAGCGTTGGAATTATATTATAATTTACAGCATGCTCTTTCGAGTCTTGCCGGACTTTCAGAGTTTACGCTGAATCCGTATGCAGGTGCTCATGGAGAGTTGACAGGGTTGATGATTATGAAAGAGTATCACCGCAGCCGCGGCGACTTCAAGCGTACAAAAGTCATCATTCCTGATTCGGCTCACGGAACGAATCCGGCATCTGCGATGGTAGCAGGGATGGAGGTTGTGGAAGTGAAATCCAAGCCTAATGGTTCAGTGGATGTGGAGGACCTCAAACCCCTCCTTGATGATACTGTTGCGGGAATCATGATGACGAATCCGAATACCCTCGGAATGTTTGAGATTGAAATCATGGAAATAGCGAAGCTTGTTCACGAGGCAGGTGGATTGCTATATTATGATGGAGCCAACTTCAATCCCCTTCTCGGAAAAGTGCGTCCCGGCGATATGGGATTTGACATCATGCACATCAATCTTCACAAGACGTTCTCCACACCTCATGGAGGTGGCGGGCCCGGATCAGGACCTGTTGGTGTACGCAAAGGACTTGAGAAGTTCCTTCCCAATCCACGTGTAAAGAAAGGGAAAGATGGTAAATTCTATGTGGAATTTGGTGATGAAAGCCTTGGTAGCATCTCTTCCTTCTTCGGAAACTTCGGAGTGATGATGCGTGCTTATGCCTATATCTTGAGTCTGGGTAAGGAAAATATCCGCAAGGTAGGACCTATGGCTACCCTGAATGCCAATTATATTAAGGAGAATCTTAAGGATGATTATCTATTGCCTATCGAGGGAGTATGCAAACATGAGTTTGTATTCGATGGCTTGAAGGATAAATCGACTGGTGTCACTACATTGAATGTAGCGAAACGTCTTCTTGATTACGGTTTCCACGCACCTACAATATATTTCCCCTTGCTCTTCCATGAATCAATGATGATTGAGCCAACCGAGACTGAAAGCATCGAGACATTGGATGAGTTTATTGAGGTGATGCATAAGGTAGCGAAAGAGGCAAGAGAGAATCCTGAAGCAGTAAAAGATGCTCCTTTGAGCACATCAGTTAGAAAACTTGATGAAACAACAGCCGCCAAGAATCCGATCTTGACTTATAAAGCAATGAAAGCACAGCAGTAATGAATAAATCGGATCTAATCGTAATAGGAGCAGGTCCCGGAGGATATGAGTGTGCGCTTCATGCCGCGAAGGCAGGCATGAGCGTCACTCTTTTCAACGGAGATAAGCTGGGTGGCACCTGTCTCAATGAGGGATGTATCCCGACAAAGTGTCTTTGCCGTAATTCTGAGGTTATCGCACAATTCAAAGATGGAGAGGAGTTCGGTATCGATGACTTTACCTTCAGTGTGGACTTCAATAAGATTATGGAGCGCAAGAACAATGTGGTAGAAACATTGAGAGGCTCTATAGATACTCTTATGAAGAGTGCTAAAATAAATGTAGTCAATGCTGTAGCTTCTTTTAAGGATGCAAAAACCATAGTTGCCGAAGGTGAAGAATATACAGCAGACAATATAGTTATCGCCACAGGAAGTGTCTCGAAGTCTTTACCCATTCTGGGTCATGATGCAGATTTTGTTATGGATTCCACGGATATCCTCAATATTGATCATATTCCGGAGTCGTTGACAATAATAGGGGGTGGAGTAATCGGAATGGAGTTTGCTTCAATATTCTCCTCTTTGGGTTCAAAAGTGACCGTAATTGAGTTTATGAAGCAGATCCTACCCCCCTTCGATTCAGATATAGCAAAGCGTCTTAAACAGGCACTGAGCAAAAAAGGGGTAAAGATTCTCACATCAGCGGCAGCAAAAAAGATTGAGCAGAACGAGAATTATGAAATCGTTGTGACTTATGAAACCAAGGGGAAAGAGGAGGAAGTTATATCTTCCGACCTGTTGATGGCAGTAGGAAGAGCTCCGCGTGTTTCGGGACTTAATCTTGAAGCAGCCGGAGTGGATTATTCCCCGAGAGGAATTGTGGTGGATGACAATATGCAGACAAATGTCCCCGGCATTTATGCAATCGGTGACGTTAATGCCAGGATGATGCTTGCTCATGTTGCTACATTTCAAGGTTTCCGTGCCTTAAACCATATCCTGGGTAAGAGTGACGATATCAGATTTGATATCACCCCTTCAGCTGTTTTCACAGTGCCTGAATGTGGAATGGTAGGGAAGACTGAGGAACAATGTAAGGCAGAGGGTATTGAAACCATGATAGGTCAGAGTTTCTTCCGTGCAAATGGAAAAGCATTGACTATGGCAGAGCCTGAGGGTCTGTGCAAACTACTTTTCAGAAAGGAAGATGGAAGACTGATCGGAGCCCATATTATGGGTGTTGAATCAGCTGACCTTGCCCAGCAATGTGCAGACATGATGAATAGTGATATCACTCTTGAAAAGATGAAGCAGATTATCTTCTCACATCCTTCTGTGAGTGAGGTAATAATGTCGGCTTTATATAATGTCAAGTAATTCATAGAGAGACATAAAAAAGTAACGGGCAGAAATCTTTAAGGATTTACTGCCCGTTATTTTTATTTGGTTAAAAGGAGATTAGAAGAAAGGGTTGTGGGATTTTTCGTAACCGATGGTTGTAGGATCTCCATGGCCGGGATAAACTTTAGTATCGTCGGGAAGGGTGAAGAGTTTGTTTTTTATCCCGTTAATCAAATCCTGATGATTTCCGCCCGGCAGGTCGGTTCTCCCTATGCTTCTGAGGAATAATACATCTCCAGCAATCATAAATCCATCGGCTTTATCGTAGAGGACAATGCTGCCTGGAGAATGTCCGGGAACGTGTATGGCTGTCAATTCTCCATTACCGATTTTAATTTTATCACCATCGGAGATATATTGAGATATTTCTACCCCTTTAGGATTGATATTTAATCCAAACATTTGAGCTTGCTGAAGAATATTTTGACCTAAGGGAGCGTCTAATTTATTTGCAAGTACAGGTGCCTGATACTTTTCAGACGCGTAAGAGTTACCTATTGCATGGTCAATGTGAAGATGGGTATTAATAATATGTGTAATTTTTAATCCCTCTTTCTCAATAAAAGTATCCAATGCATCTTGTTCACGTTGGTTTGACATCCCGGGGTCAATTATTGCCGCATCTTTTGATATAGGATCATATACTATGTATGTATTGATTCCGAATAGTGATAGTTGAAAAATGGCGATTTTCAAAGATGTATTTTTCATAATTATTTATACTTAAGACGACATTGAAGCATATCGTGTTGATTTATCATTTAATGAAAAGAATCGGTTTATACTGAAGTGTACACAACTTTTTTTGTATTGTAAAAAGGCTCGTCGAACCAATCGGAGATATCGACAATTTCGGTTGATTTTTTAATTGTGTTTATTTCCCCTGACAGGTCTCCTCCCTTTAGGGTTATAACACCATTAGGCAAGGCATTTCTTTGAATGGATGAAATATTTTTTTTGATAAGTTTAATAATTTCCGGTTGTGGCATCACGGCTCTGCTCACAATGAAATCAAACTTTTCATGACATTCACCAATATCTCCATGTTGGAAAGAAACGTTATTGATACCGGCTTTTTCTGCAACATCAGCCGCGACTTTTAGTTTTTTACCGATTCTGTCAATCAGGTGGAAATGAACTTCGGGGAATAAGATAGCCAATGGTACCCCGGGGAAACCGCCCCCTGTGCCGAGATCAAGAATCTTTGAACCCGGTACGAAGTTGAGGAATTTAGCAATGGCGAGAGAATGAAGAATGTGATTAACAACTAAATTATCAATGTCTTTACGGGAGACAATATTGATTTTTTCATTCCATTCTTTATAGAGAGGAATAATGGTTTGGAATTGAAGGATCTGTTTTTCTGACAGGGAGGGGAAATACTTGAGTATAGGATTTAACATTATAAGAAAAGGGTTTAAAGGTTAAGAGTAGTTATAAGGACAAAAATAGTAAAAAAAATGGAATGTTTGTGAAAAAGAAAAATAATTGTTAATTTCGTTGATTGAAAACGAAATTAAATAAAAGTAATGGAAATTGAAGGAAGACTGATCTTGGATCTCCCCATGGTAGAGGGAGTGAGCAAGTCAACAAATAAGCCTTGGAAAAAGAAGGAGTGGGTAATAGAGACAATCAATACACAATATCCCCGTAAGATTCATTTTGGAGCTTTTGGAGATAGAGCAGATAGTTTCAAGTTTGAAATAGGGAAGGTGTATACAGTAAGTGTAGACGTTGAAAGCAGAGAGTTTAACGGAAGATGGTATACTGACCTGCGCGCTTATGCAATGCGTGAAAGCGGCGTGGATGCACCACAGGGAACTGCAAATAATTTCGGTGGCGGTTTTCCGCAGGGAGTACAGGGAATGACTCAGGCTTCAGAGCTTGGTGGCGGATTCCCTCCGGCACCCGAGATGCCACTTCAGGACTCATCAGACGATCTGCCCTTCTGACATATTATAAAATCTAAGTAAAGATAAATAATTTCCACTTCCGATAAAACCGGAGGTGGAAATTTTTTTAACACCGGCATAGGAAGATAAAGAATAAAGGTCCGGAAGATTTGATATTTGGTTAAAATGCTAAAAATTATTAACTTTGCACTAATAAACCAACTTAAACGTTGGTAAAGATAGTTAGAATATAAAGTAATAAAGGTAAAAAAGGTAGATTTTCACCTGGAATCTTTCCTGGTTTTTTAAGAGGAGATGAGGTGAAAAAGAGGGAAGAGAACATCTTCCATCCCTGAGGTGTTATAAATCGGGGTTAGAAATAGCTACGAAAAAATATACAAGTAGCGATAATATAAACTATTATGCAGGTAAAACCTACAGAGAATCTCGAACTTGTCACAGAAACAAGTTGGGAGGTATGTAATAAAATAGGTGGAATATACGCCGTATTGTCGACAAAGGCAAAGGAATTAAAAGAGCGTTATGGAGACCGGTTGGTATTTATCGGTCCTGATGTATGGAACGATGAGAATCCATCTCCGGATTTCATAGAAAGAAAAACGCTGTTAAAGAAGTTTTCATCAAAAACCCTTCCATTAGATATCAAGGTGAGGGTTGGACGATGGAATGTCCCCGGATCTCCGCTGGTGATTTTGGTGAAGTTTGAAACTGTCTATCCTCATCTCGATAGAATCTATGGGCAGATGTGGGAAGAGTTTAAGGTAGATTCTTTGCATGCATACGGAGATTATGACGAGGGTTGCGCTTTTGGTGTGGCATCGGCAATTGTAATTACCGAACTTGCAAGCCACTTAAAATTAGATACAAGAAAGGTGTTATCTCATTTCGATGAATGGACCACCGGAATGGGGCTTCTTTATTTACGAAGTATTTGCCCTGAAGTAGCTACAATCTTTACAACACACGCTACAAGTATAGGACGGAGTATTTGCGGAAACGGGAAGCCGCTATACCATTATTTTGAGAATTATAATGGAGATCAGATGGCTCAGGAATTGAATATGGAGTCAAAACATTCCCTTGAGAAGAATGCCGCTATTTATGCCGATTGTTTTACTACTGTAAGTGAAGTTACCGGTAAAGAATGCAGGCAATTGCTTGAGAAGGCTCCTGATGTAGTAACCCCAAATGGTTTTGAACCCTCATTTATTCCTGATAGCCGCAAATGGGAATCACTCAGACGCGAGGGAAGGAAAAGACTTCTGCAGATAGCTGAGGGGTTGACCGGGAAAAGTTACAGTGAAGATACTTTTGTCATAGCCACCTCGGGAAGAAATGAATTCAGGAATAAAGGGTTGGATTTATTTATAGATTCGATGGTTCGGTTGGGTGAAGAGACAAAGGAAGAAAGTAGAGAAATACTTGCTTTTATCCTTGTGCCCGCATGGGTAAGGGAACCGAATTCAGATTTATTATTAAGACTTCATGACGGCAAAGATATAGGAAGTAATCCTGATTTTGTAACCCATAGGCTGAATAATGAAGACAGCGATGCAGTATTCTGCCGACTCCGAGGTCTTAGTGAATCAGGAAACTGCGGTAAGGTTAAGATAATATATCTCCCATGTTACTTAAATGGAGAGGATGAGATATTGAACATATCTTATTATAATATTCTTCCGGCGATCGATGTGACCGTATTCTGCTCATATTATGAACCATGGGGTTATACTCCCCTTGAGAGCATAGCTTTTGGAGTGCCGACAGTTACGACAGATAAGGCAGGTTTCGGACAATGGGTTGTAGATAATTTCCCCGATAGTCTGGAGGAAAGCGGGGTGAGTGTCATTCCGAGGAATGACGATGATTATCAGCAGAGTTGTAATGAGATTGCGGGAGAATTGAGAGAATACTATTTTGCGGGTTCCGAGGATGTTTGCAGGACGCGAGCAAGCGCAATCTCAACTTCACGAAGAGCCGACTGGCAATATTTCATGGCATCTTACGATAAAGCATTCAGAATAGCGTTGGAAAATCGCGACAAAAGGAATAAAAAACAGAACTAAATAAATTCATATAAAATAAAAAGGTATGAAACTTCAAGTAAGTCACTCAAACCAACCTTCATGGCATAGTTTGACAATAAGTGCAAAACTCCCGGAGGAATTGAAGCCTCTTGAGGAGTTAAGTAAAAATCTTTGGTGGGTATGGAATAGCGAAGCAAAGAGTTTGTTTCGTGATTTGGACCACGATCTATGGAGAAAGGTAGGGGAGAACCCTGTAATGCTATTACAACAACTCTCCTACGAAAGATATCAGTCCATCCTGGCAGACGATAATTTAAAGGCAAGGATTAAAGGCGTTTATACAACATTCCAGGCTTATATGAAAGAGCCGATGCGTAATGACCTTCCCTCAGTGTCGTATTTTTCAATGGAGTATGGATTATGCAACTGCTTAAAGATATATTCCGGAGGACTTGGCGTGCTTGCAGGTGACTATATCAAACAGGCATCTGATAGCCGTATAAATATGGTAGCGGTAGGTTTTCTCTATCGTTACGGATATTTTACTCAGGCTTTGTCAATAGATGGACAGCAAGTAGCAAATTATGAGGCTCAGAATTTTGACCAGCTTCCGATAGAGGCAGTTCTTGGGGAGGATGGACAACCTATGATTTTGGAAGTACCTTTCCCCGGACGAATCATTTATTGTCATGTATGGAGGGTAAATGTAGGTCGGATGCACTTATATTTACTTGATACCGACTTCGAGATGAACTCCGAATATGATAGATCCATAACTCATAAGCTTTATGGTGGAGATTGGGAGAATCGTTTGAAACAGGAATATTTGTTGGGTATAGGTGGTATCTATATGCTTAACAAACTTGGTATTCAAACAGATATATATCATGCCAATGAGGGACACGCAGCCCTTTTAAATCTTCAGCGGCTTGCTGATTATGTACAGAAAGATCATCTGCCGTTCAATGTAGCACTTGAGGTGGTAAGAGCTTCATCACTTTACACAGTTCATACACCGGTACCGGCAGGACATGATTATTTTGAGGAGTCACTCTTCGGAAAATATCTTGGAGAATATCCGGCAAAATTAGGAATTTCTTGGAACGAACTCATTAATATGGGTAGAGAGAATCCCGATACCAACGAGCGTTTCTCAATGAGTGTTTTTGCCTTGAATACATGTCAGGAGGCAAATGGAGTAAGCTGGCTTCATGGTGAGGTATCCAAGAAAATGTTTAACGGGGTCTGGAAGGGATATAGTCCGGAAGAGTCACATGTTGGCTATGTAACAAATGGTGTTCACATGCCAACATGGGCAGCATCAGAGTGGAAATCCTTCTATGCAGAAAAGTTGGGACCACAGGTGTTTGAGCATCAGAGTGATCCTGAAGCATGGAAGGGAATATTCTCAGTTCCCGATGATGAAATCTGGGCAATGCGCATGACTTTGAAAAATAAGTTCATTGACTTTGTAAAGAGAGATTTTAAAGAGAAATGGCTTAAGAATCAGGGAGATCCATCGGCTGTAATGAAAATAGTCGATAAGATTAATCCTAATGCACTTATTATAGGTTTTGCCCGTCGTTTTGCAACATATAAACGAGCTCATCTTTTGTTCACTGACCTTGAAAGGCTTGCCAAGATAGTAAATAACGAGCAATTCCCGGTTCAGTTCATATTCTCCGGAAAGGCACACCCCGCAGACGGAGCAGGACAGGATTTGATTAAGAGAATTGTGGAAATCAGCCACATGCCTCAATTCCTTGGAAAGATTATATTCCTTGAGGATTATAATATGATTGTTGCAAAACGTCTTGTTACCGGAGTTGATATTTGGCTCAATACTCCTACCCGTCCTTTGGAAGCTTCCGGCACCTCCGGAGAAAAGGCCGAGATGAATGGAGTCCTCAACTTCTCGGTTCTCGATGGTTGGTGGTATGAAGGGTACAAGTTTGATGAGAAGGCAGGATGGGCTTTGACCGAAAAGCGTACTTTCCAAGATCAGAGCCAACAGGACAAACTTGATGCAGCTACCATCTACAGTATGCTTGAGAATGAGATAATTCCTCTTTATTTCAATAAGGGTTATAAAGGGTACAGTCCGGAATGGATACAATATATTAAGCGTTCAATAGGCAACATAGCACCCCACTTCACCATGAAGCGTCAGCTTGACGACTATATCAGCCGTTTTTATGAGCCGGAGGCAAAGCGTTATGAAAAGCTTATTGCAAACGATTTTGCACTTGCCAGAAATATCGTGAACTGGAAGGAGAATTTTGCGGAAAAATTCGATCAGGTTGAAATCCTTGAAGTTAAAATGAATGATGCTGCATCTAATGGAACACTTCGCACCGGTTCAGAATTTGAGATAACTTGTAAACTCAATACCAAGGGACTTGGAGAAGATCTCGGAGTAGAACTTGTATCCTATCAAGATAAGAATGGAGAGTCAAAATTCGATGGCACCCGACCCTTAAAGATAGTATCTAAAGATGGAGACATCTATACTTACTCGTTGAAATTCAAGGTGACGGATGCAGGTGTGTTCCGCTATGCATTAAGAATGTACCCCAACAATCCGAATCTGCCGCATCGTCAGGATTTCGCGTATGTAAGATGGTTCTAACCTTTTCCTAAATAATAAAAAGGAATAAAGTATATAATTAAGAGGGTATGCCAGATTGACGGCATACCCTTTTTTGTGTAAAAACATGTTTTAAAACATATATGTTAAAAAACATATAAAAGAAATATTGGAAATTTACAAAATAATATTAAATTGCACAAAGTTTCGAAAGAATATGGAGAAAATATAAAATACTCGATCGAGAAACTGAATAAACATTAAAAAGACATATAATATGAAAGTCTACAAAACCAATGAGATCAAAAACATAGCCCTGTTAGGAGCTAAAGGCTCAGGCAAGACCACACTTGCAGAATCAATGCTCTATGAATGTGGAGTAATCAAGCGCAGAGGCACAGTAGAGTCCGGCAACACGGTAGGAGATTATTTTCCGGTAGAAAAGGAATACGGCTATACGGTATTTTCCACTGTATTGAATGCAGAGTTCAATAATAAGAAATTGAATATCATAGATTGTCCGGGAGCAGAGGATTTTGTAGGCAATGCATATACGGCTCTTGGAGTATGTGACTTAGGTGTAATAGTAGTAAATGCCCAGAATGGTGTGGAGGTAGGGACTCAGAATATCTTCCGCACCACCGGAAAACTTGGTAAGCCGGTAGTATTCGCATTGAACCAGATGGATGGAGAGAAGACAGATTACGAGAATGTAATGGATCAAATGCGTGAGCATTTCGGACCGAAGATTGTAGCTGTACAGTATCCGATAGAATCAGGACCGGGATTCCGTTCAATCATTGACGTTCTGATCATGAAGAAACTTGAATGGAAAGCGGATGGGGGAGTACCCGAGATAACCGTAATACCGGAGGACCAACTTGAGAAGGCAAAAGAGTTAAATCAGATCCTTGTAGAAGCAGCCGCAGAGAATGATGAGACCTTAATGGATAAATTCTTTGAAAAGGGAACACTTACAGAGGATGAGATGAGAGAAGGTATCAGAAAAGGGTTATGTGATCGTTCCATCCTGCCGGTGGTAGTATTATCCGGAGAAAAAGATATGGGAGTACGCCGTTTGATGGAATTCCTTGGAAATGTATGTCCGTTTGTAAGTGAGATGCCCGCACCTGAGACAATTCAGGGAGAAGAGGTAAAGCCGGATTCAAATGGTCCGTTGTCAATATATGTATTCAAAACTTCAGTAGAGCCACATATCGGTGAGGTTTCATATTTCAAAGTGATGAGCGGCACCTTGCATGTAGGTGATGATGTCGAGAATGTGACTCGTGGAGGTAAAGAGCGTCTTGCTCAGATATTTACAGTATGTGGACAGCTTCGTACCCCTGTAGAGACTTTAGAAGCCGGAGATTTTGGAGCAGCAGTTAAATTAAAAGATGTTCGCACCGGAAATACTCTTGATGCCAAGGGTTGTGAATATCAGTTTGATTTTATTAAATATCCTGCTCCCAAATACACAAGAGCAATTCGTCCATTGACTGAAAGTGACGCTGAGAAACTTGCCGGAATCCTCACAAGAATGCATGAAGAGGATCCGACATGGTTAGTGGAACAATCCAAGGAATTAAAACAGACCATTGTAAAGGGACAAGGAGAATTCCATCTGCGCACTTTGAAATGGAGAATCGAGAACAATGAAAAGTTACCTATCGAATTTCTTGAACCCAAGATTCCGTACAGAGAAACTATTACAAAAGCATCAAGAGCTGATTACAGACATAAGAAACAGTCAGGAGGATCCGGTCAGTTTGGAGAGGTGCATCTGATAGTAGAACCCTACACAGAGGGAATGCCAGAACCGGATATGTATAAATTCGGTGGTCAGGAATTTAAAATGAATGTCCGCGACAAACAGGAAATTCCATTGGAATGGGGTGGTAAACTGGTAGTTTACAACTGTATAGTCGGAGGAGCTATTGATGCTCGATTTATTCCGGCGATTGTAAAGGGTTTGATGGACAGAATGGAACAGGGACCTTTGACAGGTTCATACGCACGCGATGTACGCGTTATGATTTACGATGGCAAGATGCATCCGGTAGATTCGAATGAAATATCATTCCGTCTTGCGGGACGTAACGCATTTTCGGAGGCATTCCGACAGGCAAATCCGAAGATTCTTGAACCGGTTTACGATGTAGAAGTTCTGACACCGGGAGATGTAATGGGTGACGTGATGAGTGATCTTCAGGGTAGACGTGCTCTTATTATTGGAATGAATTCAGAGAATGGTCTTGAGAAGTTACAGGCTAAAGTTCCTTTGAAAGAGATGTCTAACTATTCAACTTCTTTGAGTTCCATCACCGGTGGGCGTAGTTCATTCTCAATGGAATTCTCAGGATATGAGCTTGTTCCATCAGATGTTCAGGAAAGATTGCTTAAGGAATACGAAGCAACAATGACAGAGGAATAATTTATCGATTTAACATTATTACTGTCAACCAAAATATTTTGATAATGATTCAGAGTCTGTCGGATTTCCGGCAGACTCTTTTATTGCAATAATGAAAAATTTTCTTCAAACCAAAAAGTTGATTAAAGTGTTAAAATATTGAAAGGTCGGGATTATGTTTGTTAATAATGTGAAATAAGCAATCTCGAAATCAGATTAACGATTTAGCTATAAACTATGAAAACATGTATCAGTGCGGGGATTATGCTTCTGGGAGTTTTTCTGGGAGCACGAGGGGAAGAACCGGCAGGTGAAAAGTGGATACAGGATTCTTTACCAACTGAGTGGAAGGTAGATAGTTTGCCTCAGAGCAAATTGCCTTCTTCAGATAATTGGTGGCAGTCATTAGGAGATCCTACCTTATTAAAGCTTATAAATATGGCAGAAGATCAAAATTTTGATTTGCGGGCAGCCATAAGTAGGATTGAAGCATCCCGACAAGCAGTCAATAATATAAAAAGTGGTTACTTCCCGAGTGTGGGATTGTCAGCCGGCTGGACAAAGGAAAGAGATTCGGGCAGAGAGGGTCTACAGGTAATAAAGACCACACCTGATACGTATTTCAATGCAGGTTTAAGTGCTTCTTGGGAGATAGATTTGTTTGGCAGAATACGAGAGAAGACAAAATCCGCCAAGGCAGACTGGAATATATCACGCGCTGATTATAATTCAGCAATGATAAGCGTGTGTTCGCAAATGGCTAAAAACTATATAACCTTGCGTACATATCAGGAGCAACTTGAAGTGGCCTTAGATCATATTGATTCCCAAGAAAGGGTAGTTAAATTGACAGAGGCGAGATTTGAAGCCGGGATGGTTTCTCAGCTCGATGTCCTCCAGGCAAGGATGGTGTTACAATCTACAAAAGCTACAATTCCCGGTTTAAAGAATGCTATAAGTCAGAGTATAAATGCTATAGCCACTCTTTGTGGTATTTATCCCGAGCAATTGCCAGCGGAGGTAACAGTGCATGGAAACATCCCGGAATGTACCTATTTCAAAAGTTTAGGTATTCCGGCTGATTTGATACGCCGTAGACCGGATATTATAGCGGCTCAATACCAGATAGAGGGTCTGGCATCTCAAGTTGGGATAGCTAAGAAAGATTATTTACCAAGCTTGGCACTTACCGGAAGTCTCGGTACAAGTTCCCATAGGTTGGACGGTTTATTCAGGGATAATTCATATTCCTATAGTATATCCCCTCAATTGTCATGGACTTTATTTGACGGGTTGTCAAGGAAATACAATGTAGCTGAGGCTAAAGCCAATTTGCAGGCTGCGATAGACAGTTATAATCAGACAGTAATTTCAGCGATTTCTGATGTGAATAATAATCTTACCAAATATTCCTCACTTGAAGAGGAGATAGAACTTGACCGGGAGGTATGCGATGTAGCATTTAAAACATTGGATTTGTCAGTGCAACGTTATAAATTGGGTCTTTCAGACTTTACCAATGTAGCGAATGCTCAAATGAGTGTTTTATCATATATTAACTCCTTGATAACAGCGCGCTCGTCAGCAATGACCACGTTGGTCAATCTCTACGAATCACTCGGAGGAGGTTGGGATAATCAAGGTGATCCTACAGTAAATCAGTAAAATATTAATTGAAATAAAAATGAAGAAGGAGATACTATATATAGCAGCACTGACACTTTTGACATTTGGTTTGTCAGGATGTCATAAACAAAAGACTGTATCGGGTGAAAATGGACCTAAGACCATAGAGGTATCGGAGCCTGAAATAGATTCTGTAACATTATATAAGACTTATCCCGGAACGGTGTATTCCACCGAGAGTGCCGATGTTGTTGGCAGGGTAAATGGAGAAATTTTAAGCACACATTTTAAAGGAGGTACCCGTGTGGAGAAAGGTCAGTTACTATTTGTCATCGAGTCATCCAAATATCGGGATTTAGTGTTGCAGGCGGAGGCAGCTCTCACTACGGCTAAAAGTAAATATGATTATGCATGTAAACAAGTGGAGGCCTACGAGAAGGCCTACGCTTCACAAGCTGTGTCCCAAATGGACCTCATTCAGGCCAGAAGTAATAAGGAACAAGCTGCAGCGGATATAAGAGCGGTTTCTGCACAATTGGAGACAGCTCGTAAGAATTTGAGTTATTGTCATGTCACCGCTCCGATAAGTGGCACTATAGACGGCACGCGGCTTGACGTGGGTTCATACGTAAGCGGCGATGGTTCACCTGTCGTGCTGTCCACTATTTTTGATGAGAATGCGTTGGCTGTCAGATTTCATATAGAGGATGGTCAGTATCAGGAGATGACCCGAAGGAGCGGAGGTTTGGGAAATCAAATCTATCGTCATGTCCCTATCACTTTCACTAATTCTTTGCCTCATGATTATTTTATTGATATGTATTATGAATCACCGTCTGTGGATGTCTCCACAGGAACTTTGTTGATGAAAGGTTCGGTGAAGAATGTTAATGATGAATTAAAAGACGGAATGTATTGTACCGTACATTTACCATACGGGACCGACCCCAAAGCACTATTAATAAAAGATAAATCCATTGGCACAGATCAGCTTGGGAAATATGTTTATGTAGTTAATGACTCTAATAAGATAGTTTATACACATATAGAAGTCGGAGAGTTATATAGGGATAGCCTGAGGATTGTAACAAAGGGATTGAAAGCCGGTGACAAGTATGTAACGAAGGCACTGCTGAATGTTAGAAATGGAGAGATTGTGAAACCCAAACTTGCTAAGTGATGTTTTCGAAGTTTTTTATAGATAGACCCATATTTGCCACTGTGTTGGCAATCATTATGGTATTGGCAGGGGCATTATGTGTATTTACTCTCCCGATAGCTCAATATCCGGACATTACCCCCCCGACAGTAATGGTGAATGCGGAGTATCCCGGAGCTGATGCATCCACTGTGGCCCGTACTATAGGTGTTCCGGTAGAGCAGGCAGTGAATGGGACTGAGAATATGCTATATATGAGTTCCACCTCATCAGATGACGGAAGTTATTCACTAACTATCACGTTTGAGAACGGGACAGACTTGGATCAGGCGGCTGTAGATGTTCAGAATAAATTACAGACAGTAACGAGTCAGCTGCCGACAGCTGTCACAGAACAGGGATTAAGTGTAAATAAAGAATCCTCGAATAATGTGTTGTTTTGCGCACTTGAAGGGGATGATTCTGGAAGATACGATGCTTTATATTTAACTAATTATGCTCAACTCAATCTCATTGATCCCTTGTCACGAGTGAAGGGAGTAGGAGGCGTTTCAGCGTTCGGGTCAGGAAAGTACAGTATGCGTGTATGGCTGAAGCCGGAAGTATTGCGAATCCGGAATCTTACACCCGAAGATGTTATTTCAGCCATACAATCTCAAAATATGGAGGTTTCTGCCGGTTCAGTCGGATCAAAGCCGGAAAGTGCTGACACCCAATTTGAATATACTTTAGTAAGCAATGGGAGGTTGAGTACACCAGAAGAATTTGGAAATATAGTGCTACGTAGTGACAACAACGGTATATTGCGTCTTCGGGATGTTGCCGATGTGGATTTGGGTAGTGAGAGTTATGACGTTGTTACAAAAGTCAATGGCAAAGAGGTGGCATTGTTGGGAATAAGTCAGCTTCCGGGGGCAAATGCTTTGGATGTGGCAAATGGTTCAATAAAAGAGCTCGACAGATTAAGTCAGTATTTTCCCGATGGAGTAAGTTATAAGGTGATTCAGAATTCTACAGATTATGTTGATGCTTCTCTGGAGGATCTTTTGACAACATTTGTGCTGACTACACTTATTGTCATGATAGTAATTCTGATCTTCTTACAGAATTGGCGAGCTGTAATAATTCCAATGTTGACAATCCCGGTTTCTCTTATTGCTACATTTGCGGTGATGAAGCTACTTGGATTTTCGCTTAATACATTGACATTATTCGGACTTGTGCTGGCTATTGCAATAGTTGTTGATGATGCCATAGTAGTAGTTGAAGATTGTTCCCGTCTTGTAGACAAGGGTGTCTTAACGCCGAGGCAGAGCGCTGAAAAGGCAATGAAAGAATTGACGGGACCTGTAATAGGGGAGGTTCTGGTATTGCTTTCCGTATTCATTCCAACAGCATTTATAAGTGGGATTACAGGACAGTTGTATAAACAATTTGCGTTGACTATAGCCGTGTCTACAGCCTTTTCCGGTTTTAATGCACTCACTTTAACACCGGCTCTGTGCGCCTTGTTTTTACGTAAAGATAAACCTGCAAAGAATATTATTTTCCGTGGATTTAACAAAGGATACAATAAGGTATTAGGGCTATATGAAAAAGCCATAACAGAAATGTTGAAACGACCCAAAATTACGGTATCGGCATTTATAATAATTTCCGGAGTAGCAATCTTCGGATTTATGAAACTCCCGACAAGTTACCTTCCGGAGGAGGATATGGGATATTTTATGACCTCAGTACAATTACCTACCAATGCGTCGTTGGATAGAACTGAGAAAGTAGTGGAATCATTGGCGTCGGATATTAAGAAAATTGATGGCGTTAAGGATGTGATGAGTATTTCCGGTTTCTCCTTTATGGGGGGAGGTTCTGGCTCGAATGTAGGAGGAGTAAATGTAGTTCTTGAACCATGGGGAAAACGAGGCAGAGCAGAATCGATAGATAATATCATTGCAAAAGTAAATGAAATTTCTTCAAAATATACAGAAGCAGAAATATTCTCAATTAATCCACCTGCAATACCCGGGTTGGGTATGACTTCAGGATTGCAAATGCAATTATTGGATATTAACAATCTGGGAGCCTCAGAGATGCTTAAGGCGTTGAAGGATGTAGAAGAACGCGCGGAAGCAACCGGGAAATTCCAGCAGGTTACAAGTATGTATCAAGGGATTGTGCCCCAATATCAACTAAATTTCGACAGAGATAAGATAGAGTTGCAAGGGTTGTCGATGAGTGATGTGTTCAGCACTCTTTCAAGCTATATGGGAGGAAGTTATGTTAACGATTTCGTAGAATTTGGCAGAGTTTATCAAGTAAATGTCAAGGCCCAGGGAAATTCTCGAAAGGACATAGCTGATATAATGCAGCTTACAGTACGGAATGGAGAAGGAACTATGGTTCCATTCTCAGCCTTCACAGAGATTAAGGAAGTAATGGGAGAACCCTCGGTAGATAGGTATAATCTATACAGCACAGCATCATTAACAGCCACACCGAAACAGGGGATAAGTTCATCAGAAGCTATTCAAACCATGGAAAAGGTGGTGAAAGAGACGTTGGGCAAGAATTATTCTTATGCCTGGACTGGTGAAGCTTACCAGGAGACACAGGCAGGAACAACCATAAGTTTCGTATTAATATTTGCTATCATAATGACGATATTGGTACTTTCAGCGCAATATGAAAGTTGGACAAGTCCTATAGCTGTTGTGTTGAGTATGCCGATAGCAATTCTGGGAATCGTGGCAGGATGTTTAATAATGGGACAGAGTGTAAGTATCTATACTCAGATAGGATTGATTCTATTGTTAGGGATGTCGGCAAAGAACGCAATTTTGATTGTCGAATATGCAATGGATTTCCGTAAAACCGGTAAGTCAATAATGCAATCAGCTCATGATGCCGGAGTAATAAGATTCCGTCCTATCATGATGACAGCGGCAGCTTTTGTATTCGGAGTGTTACCGATGATGTTTGCGACAGGGGCAGGTGCAAACAGCAGAATAGAGCTTGGAACAGCCATAGTATTTGGTATGTTAATGAATGCATTGATTGGAACTCTGTTTGTACCGTCTTTCTGGAAGGTGATGCAGACCATTCAGGAGAGATATCTTTCCAAGATATTCCCTGTACAAAAGGGGAGCACAACGTCAACCCAGAACGAGTCGGGAGCCGATTCCATCTGATGATATGTTAGAGTGTATCATGGTCGGATAGATTACATATCGTACAATTTTAGACTAAAATAAAAAATGGTGAGTTTTCGGACTCACCATTTTTTTGTAATTTTGAAGGTTTCAAGAATTAAAATAAGAAAATAAGGAAGGAGGAAAATTAAGAAAAACTATGCAAAGGTATAAGAGTTATGTGTTGCCGGTTGCGCTGGTTTTGGGATACTTTCTAAGACATTTTTGTGCTTATGTTTCGGTAGCGGTACCTTATGTTATATTCGGGATACTTGTTTTCGCTTTTTCAGGAGTAAAGTTAACTTCTCTACGCCCAACTAAATTGGATTTGTGGATTGGATTGTTTCAAACGATTGTAAGTATTGTGCTTTATGGAGTTATTATTTCATTAAGCAAAGATGAAATAATTGCTCAAGGAACAATGATGTGTGTCTTGTGCCCGGTAGCCTCTTCAGTTACGGTTGTGGCATCAATGTTAGGAGCAAATCCGGTTCGCACTACAACGTATACAATAGTAGGAAATCTATTGGTGACACTTCTTGTCCCACTTTATCTCTCCCTGATAAATGTCGGAGCAGGGGTTGGTATCGGAGAGTCCTTCATGCAGATATTTGTAAAGGTTTCTGTTGTAATAGCCCTTCCATTTTTTATAGTATTATTGATACAGAGATATTTACCAAGTGTTAATGGATATATCTCTAATTATAAATCTCTTTCATTCTATTTATGGGCTTTTGCCCTATTTGTCACCATTGGTCAGACCGCAGATTTCGTTGCACAAAGTTGGAGGGAAAATATCCATAACGTAGTCTGGTTGGGTATTACGTCGGCTCTGGTATGCGCCAGTCAATTTTATGTAGGAAAGAAGATAGGGGGAAAGTATGGCGACAGGGTAGCAGGAGGTCAGCTTCTGGCGCAGAAGAATTCCGCAATGGGGATCTGGATTCTTAATACATTTATGAATCCGATTGCTTCAATAGCCTTGGCGTATTATTCAATATGGCAAAATATCTTTAACAGCTGGCAAATTTATGAGGCATCCAGGAAGCATCAGAAATAAGCCGGGTCAGGAAAAAGTGTTAAATTTTTTCAGGAATGGTGTAACTGTCAAAGAAATTGCTTATCTTTGCAAAAGAAAGCAGGGGCATTAGCTCATCTGGTAGAGCGTTTGACTGGCAGTCAAGAGGTAACGAGTTCGAGTCTCGTATGCTCCACGAATGGCAGATTTGGAATCAATTCCGAATCTGTTTGTCTTTTATGATGATATTCTTAATAAGGATTTAGAATAAAGGAGAATTGAGAATCCCCCATCAGCAGTTCATTAATTAGAGTTCCTTATTCCCTTCCTTACAATACCAAGTATGTAGTGTCATAAAAGGTCATCTGCAGTGTTGCTCTCGGAATTCGGTCTCGGATACATACTTCATTATGTTTACTTACGTCTAATTCTCAGCGTCTTGCATCCGACCAATACTTAAAACCTTAAAAGGCTGCGCCAAAATTTTCATTTTGACACAGCCTCCTTAGCTTTTAGATTCTGATAATCTGCCAATTTCTTTCTACCGGAAGTCACTTGACAAGTGTCACCGAATAAATCGGGTTTTTGCTTTGAATGTGCTCGGTAGCAAAGAAATTAACCAATATCAATGATGTAGAATACCTCCAAGTTTATCCTTGGCAGACCCGAGCATGTCTTTTGCTTTGTCTGCAAGTTCTTTCCCTTTACCTTCATTGATGAATTCCTTAGCTTTATCAATTCCGGCCTGAACTTCAGGTTTGTTAAGAATTTCTTCCGCTTTCCCAATAAGGTCGTCGGCTTTATTTTTTATATTGTCCATCATAGTAGTAAAATTTAAATAAATTCTTAAATAATAAGTAAATCAAAATTTAGAATGCACCGATTGCGATATTAGTCAACCATATCCAAAGAGGGCAGAAACCCATAAATAGGATTACACTCAATGTCAGTGAAGAAGTACCGGTTGCAACGTAAGTGTCGTATTCATCAGCGATAATGATGCCGGAGAAAGCAGGGGGAAGAGCCGCTGCAACAACGAGCATTTTAAGATTCATTGGATCCATGTGGAACAAAAGTCCAAGGATAAGCACTACAGCCGGCATAACGATCATTTTCAGAATAGAACCTAATACAGCCTGCCAGTTAATATCAATCTTAATAGCAGAAAGGGTGATACCTGCAGAAAAAACTGCCATAGAAGCATTAGCTTTTGCAATAAGGTCGAAAGACGGACTCAGGTATTGCGGCCAGGGAATTCCAACGAGAACCCACACTACAGCTAAGATTGGAGCCCATGCGACAGGTTGTGCCAATGCATGAAGAACTGGTTTCCAAGCGCTCGTCTTCTTATGATTTGGATTTTGTTTTGCAAGAGAAGAATTCATTAAAGAAAGACCGACCGGAATACCGATAGCATTCACCACAATACCTACAATAGCAACCACGAGAGCTACCGCTGGAGTAGTACCGAAGATAGGCTCCAGGACAGCAAATCCAAGGAAACCGATAGTAGGAGAACCACTAATCAATGCACTGACAGCAGCATCTGCTCCTGTGTTCTTCTTGAAACAATACCGGAAAATGAAGTAAACAAGCATAAAACAGCCCATTATACCCAGTACAGAGACCAGTGTAAGTTTTAGATCTTTAGCAAGGTCCTCACGAGAGGCCTGTGCGATTGATACGAATAAGGCAGCCGGAAGAGCGAAGTCAAGGACAACCTTGTTAAATTTTTTAGCATCCTCACCGGAGAAAGCACCCTTTTTACCGGAAATATATCCGGCGAGCATTACAACCAGGATAGGGACAATTGCATACAGAATAATATGTTCCATAAGATTAAATTAAGAATAGTTAGACATTAAACAGTGTAATCAATGAGTGGAGTGGGATTAAGATAACCGATGTGTCCACTTTCCTTACCGGAGTCAGCAGCGAGCTGTACGTCAATCAAAGCCGGAGCTTTGGAAGCGATAGCCTCTTTGAGGGCCTCTGAAAGTTCCTGTGGAGTGGAGACATAGTAGGTCTTGGCACCGAATGCATCCCCGATTTTATCATAACGAGCGTGAATATCAAGAGTTGTAGGAGCCGGAGCATCCTGACCGCCCGGGTTAACACCTACTCCGTTATAGATACCACCATTATTGAAGACTACCACTGTGCAAGGGAGTTTATAACGGCAAATAGTTGCAAAATCCATACCTGAGAATCCGAAGGCCGAGTCACCTTCAATAGCTACAACACTCTTTCCAGTGGAAACCGCAGCCCCGATGGTTGAGCCCATTCCCATACCCATGATGGACCATGAAGCACAGTCTACACGATGGCGAGGGAGTGACATATCTACAGTGTCACGTGTATCGTCAAGAGTATTTGCACCCTCATTAACAAGAATCACGTCAGGATTACTTTCCAGGATAGGTTTGATGGCGGAAAGAGCAGTCCAATGGGTCATGGGAGATAATGAAGAAGCTGCTTTCAAACGATCGGCAAACTTTGCATTTTTCTCCTCAGATTCCTTCTGGAGTGATGGAACCCATTGAGGATCAACATTCATCTTTTTGCCATCCAGAGCTTTAAGAAGAAGTTCAAGAGAGAGATTCATATCACCTACAACAGGTGCTGCAATGGGTACGTTTCGGTCAATTTCTGTAGCTTCAACATCAAGCTGAACAAATTTTACATCAGGATTCCATTTACCACGACCGAATGAAAGCATCCAGTTGATACGTGCACCGATTACGATAACCACATCCGCCTGTTCCATAATAGTAGATCGACAGGAAAGAGCGCTGAGCGGTGCTTTGTCAGGCAGAAGTCCCTTAGCCATTGACATAGCTAAATAGGGCAGATTATATTTAGAAGAGAGTTCACCGACAAGTTTTTCTGCTTGTGCTTGAGCCGCACCTTTACCGATAAGGATAGCGGGACGTTTAGCGCTGGCAATGATTTGAGCAGCCCGTTCCACAGAATCACTGTTGGGAGCTACAGGAGAATATAAATCTACGGGTGTGTAATAGAGTTTTTCAATTTCAGATGCATCAACTACTTCACCCAGAGCAGGGGTAGTCATATCGATGTATACTCCGCCGGGACGTCCCGAAACTGCAGCTCTATAAGCTCTTGCCACGGCAGAAGGAATATCCTTGGCATGTGAGCAACGGAACGCAGCTTTCAGGTAGGGACGGGCTGCATTGAGTTGGTCGAGTTGCTCGTAGGTACCCATATCCATATCTACCATATTAGGATCAGAAGCCCCTGAAATCTGAATCATAGGATAGCAGTTAACAGTAGCATTAATGGTAGCGGTAAGACCGTTGAGGAATCCCAAAGATGAAACGGTAAGCAATACACCCGGTTTCCGAGTAAGGAACCCATGAGTAGCGGCAGCCATACCTGCTTGTTGTTCAAAGCGGAAACCATAAAAATTAATACCCACTTTCTGCATTGCGAACGCAGCTTCTGTCACAGGTATGCCGACAAGCCCATAAACATCCATTAGTCCGAGACGTCTGAGAGACTCCGCAAGCACATACATACCGGTAACCTGTTCGGGGAATTTCGGGGTATTTGATGATTGTGTTGTATTCATAGTAAAGTTTAGTTTTTAATAAAATTGAAATTTAAAGAAGCCATCCTACTGAGTTGATACCACTCAGTGGGATGGCTCTCAACGTTTTTTATAATAAGTTTAAATACTTGATTTTACATTTGACCATCTTTCAAAGGTGCTGTTGTACCATTCTTTGCAAATGAAGCGATTTGATCGGCAGTGTAACCTAAAGATTCAAGGACTTCGTCGGTGTTACCACCCAAAGTAGGACAAGGACCATAAGTAGGTTGATAGTTTGACAAAGTGAACGGACAACCAACGGTAACAAATTCACCGATTTCCCCACCCTGATTAATCTTAACGAGTGTGTTGCCATCGTAAAGAGTCTCATCAGACATAATTTCCTTAGTAGAAAGAACCGGACCAACCGGCACACCTGCCTTAGAAAGGATTTCAGTAACTTCAAATTTAGTTTTATCTGCACACCATTGACCGATACGCTGATAAATAGCTTGTTTGTTTCTGTCGCGGGCATCAGCTGTGTTGAAGTCGGGATTTGTCAACCAGTCTTCGAAACCAAATGCTTTACATGCCAATTCGAAGTCTTTTGCTCCTCGCTGCAGGATAATGTAAACGTAGTTGTTAGCATCAATTGCAGAGTCAAGCTCACCAGCGGGTTTACATTTATATGTCCATCCAAGCACGCCACCACCTTCGATATTACCACTACGGGGAACGCAATCTCCAAATTTTCCATCAGGATACTGTGGGAACTGTGTAAGGTAGCCAATCTTATCCAGAGTAAGTTGGTCACGAGTCTTAATACGACAAAGGTTAAGACAAGCATTGTGCATAGACTGATAAACATAGCATCCTTCGCCGGTTTTTTCGCGCTGAACAAGGGCAGCTAACAAACCAATAAGGAGGTGCATACCTGTATTTGAATCACCAAGAGCCGCACCACTCTGAGTCGGGATATTATCAGGACCTTCAAACCATCCAGTGGTAGAAGCAGCGGCAGCAGTTACTTGGGCAATAGGTTCATAAGCTTTCAAATCTTTATATTTGGAAGAAAGCGGGAACCCTTTAATAGTACCGTAGATACATTTAGGATTCAACTGATGAACTACTTCCCAACTGAAGCCGAGTTTATCCATAGCTCCGGGGTGTAAGTTTTCAACAAAGATATCAGCCTCTTTGATAAGTTTGGAAAGAATTTCTTTACCATCAGGGGTTTTGGCATCGAGGGCTAAAGACTTCTTATCGCTGTTAAGCTGCAGGAAGTAATAGCTGGGAAGATCCGGATTAAACTGAAGTTCCTTACGGGTAGCATCACCCACGCCGGGACGTTCAATTTTAATGACATCGGCGCCGAGCCAAGCTAACATTTGTGTACAAGAAGGGCCGGATTGAACCTCAGTAAAATCAATTACTTTTATGCCCTGAAGAGGTGCTGTATTCATAACAAGACAATTTTAAATAAATTTTTAACAACAATTTTAGTGAAATGTGACAATTAGTTAATTTTTATCACTGATTACGATAATAAAACAAATGACAATAAATAATAGTTCAGGGAAAGGAAATTTTTTATATTTAAGATAGACCTAAAGAAAGGTAAAGTTGTGCCGGAAGAAAATATAAGATATTGAAATAGAGGAGGAATTATCCAATAAAAAAAGCCGGAAAAATTCCGGCTTTAAGTGTCCAGGATGAGACTCGAACTCACACGACCAAACGGTCACTACCCCCTCAAAG
>CAZDWB010000001.1:2740-124696 GCA_964509225.1 uncultured Sangeribacter sp. | reverse complement strand
GGCCATATTTGGAACGCCTATTGACACTGCATTGATTTACAATATGTTTTATTTTTGAAGAAGTGAAATAAAAATTAAACATGTAAAATAAAATGGAGTGTAACCAATTGGTTATGCTCCATTTTTTTTAAATCTCCAAGTGTAAAAATTTTGACATTCAGGGGAATATTTAGTAAGATTTTTCGAAAAGATGGATTAGGGTATTGATTAAACTGAAATTGTTAAAAAATAACCCTGAATATATGGATGGGTCAGCACGCTGATTTTTGAACTTCGTTCTTGAATCTATACTTTTTTAATGTTGAGTCGATTCTATTAATTTTACTTTATATTCAGGATGTTTCTTAAACCAGCCGATTGCGTAAGGGCAAGTTGCTGCAATTTTGTTACCTGACTCCAATATTACTTCCGCTGCCATTTTTACCAATTTAGCTGCAATCCCTTGTCCTCTGAGTGAATCATCTACAAAAGTATGGTTAATAATAGAAACATTGTGTTTAGTTGGGAAACTAATTTCTGCTAATAATTTACCGGATTGATCTTCGGCAAAAATCCTGTCTTTCTCTGTTATAAAATTCATTGTATAAAGCTTTTATTGTTTTAAATACCAAACAATGAAATAAATCGTCAGGTTCAATTATTATTGTGAAAAATTCTGAATATACTTGTAAACGCCAAGATTTTATTCTTATATTTTTATAATAATAAAGAAGGCGTTTCAAAATTTAAAACTTTGAAACGCCCTCTTCTTTAATAAAATTCTTTATTAACTAATGGATATATCGTCAAATCCCTCACCTAATTCTTCGGGATTATAATCGTTATCACCATAAAAGTCAGCATCCATATCTTCGTTGGCGGATGAAGAATTTAACTTATCAATTTTTTTCTCGAATTCCGCAAGGGATATATTTTGTGCCGGCGGATTTCCTTTTTTAAATGAACAGAAAGGTTCAGAAAGATATTTTCCCGGAATGGTTTCTACTAATTCCATGAAAAAAGAACGCTCTGTGAGATAATCAAAGATAAATCTCAGTTTCTGACCTTCTTCTTCAACTAATTCAGCTATGGGAGTATCTGACATAAGCCAGGTATCAGTGTCAGAAGAAGTACCCATATCTTCAAGCGTAATTTCTTCATGACCATCCCAGTCATCGTCACATAGAATGAACGAATCTATGTCATCTTTTGAATAGTCTACACTATCCAGGATAGCATTTCTAAGTTGTAAGAATGTGCTTTCCGAGTCAATTTCAATTTCGCGAGCGAAGTTGACTACTTCGTCACTGACAAACTTAAATTTATAAACCATCGTTATACGAGCCTCCGAGTCTTACATTAAGGTTTTAAGCTCCAAAACTGTAAAACTCGTTAAGCGTTTATATTAAAAAGTTTTACAATGTGCTAATTATAAAAGGTTAAATGCCCAATAAATATTTGTTTATTCAGGATACCTTCTACATTTTAGGGAGTTCAAAATTAATAAAAATTATATTTGTGACAAAAATAATTTTTTGAAAAAAATTTAAAAAATTGGCAATATTAGAATTAAGACTTAATCTCAAAAAAGGGAATTTCATGAATGTCTCTAATCCAATATTTTTACAAACCGAGTCTCTATAAAAAAGAGAGGTTATGAAAATGGATAACCTCTCTTTTATAAAATTTCAAAGTGTTTAAAAGAATTTCCAATAGAATTTTATTTCTTCAGAATATCGTGTTTCTTGAATACTTTTTCTATTGCTTCCAATGAGCGAGTCACTTGTTCCTTAGTATGGGTAGCCATTAAGGAGTACCGTATAAGAGTGTCTTGAGGCGCAACGGCCGGTGTCACAACCGGATTTACAAACACCCCTTCGTCAAGCAAGTCTCGTGTTACCTGGAAAGTTTTGTAGTCATCCCTAATGAAAAGAGGAATAATTGGGGTAGAGGTATGACCTATTTCGCAACCCATTTCGCGGAAACTGTCAAGAGCGTATTTCGTGATAGCCCAGAGATGTTCCTGTCGCTCCGGTTCTGATAGCATTATATCCAGGGCTGCATCAACAGCAGCAGTAGCCCCGGGGGTAATGCTGGCAGTGAATATGTAGGAGCGAGAATGATGACGTAAATAGTTGGTAATTTCTTTATCAGTAGCAATAAATCCTCCGATTGAAGCAAAGGATTTACTGAACGTTCCCATAATTAAATCAACATCATCGGTAACACCGAAATGATTACATGTACCGCGTCCACCTTCTCCGAAGACTCCGATTCCATGAGCTTCGTCAACCATCAATGAAGCATTGTATTGCTTTGCCAGACGGACAATTTCCGGTAGGTTGGCAACATCTCCTTCCATAGAGAAGACACCGTCAGTAACAATAAGTTTGATTTTATCAGGGTCACATTTACGAAGTTGATTTTCCAACGACTCCATATCATTATGGCGATATTTAAGATAGTTGGAAAAAGATAGGCGTCTCCCTTCAATTATTGAAGCGTGATCCTGTTCATCGAGGATTATATAATCTTCCCTGCCTGTTAGTGTTGATACAACTCCGAGATTAACGCCGAATCCGGTGGAATAAAGCATCACATCCTCTTTCCCTATATAGTCGGCAAGACGCTCTTCAAGACGTTTATGAATATCGAGAGTTCCGTTCAAGAATGGAGAGCCAGCCATTCCAGTGCCATATTTTTTTGTTGCTGCAACAGAAGCTTCTATCACTTTAGGATGGTTGGTAAGTCCCATGTAGCTGTTAGAACCAAACATTAGGACTTTCTTTCCATTCATAAGAACTTCTGTGTTCTGTTCGCTGTCTATTTCTCTAAAATAGGGATAAATTCCTGCTGCTTTTGCTTTCTGGGGAGCATCGTAGCGTGACAGTTTTTCTTGTAATGGTTTCATACCTTCACTTTGCATTACGGATTGATGAATCTTTTAATCCCTTTAATTTAGTATAAAAATTGGTGTGGGTAAAAGATATCAATACGTTCAGATTTTTATAGAGTGCAAATTTAAGAATTTTTTAGATTTTATACAACTCTATCCAATATTTTTACTTTGGGGAAGATATCAATGATTTAATGTCGTTTGATTAATGATAAGCCGGGAAGTCAGGTTAATTGCCGAAGAGTCTGTCGAAAAGATTTTTCTTCTTTTCAGGTTTGAAATGCACTCTGAGTGATTTATCCTCTTTACCAAGAAACAGGATATGATTGCCGGTTACAAAGGCTATAAAATTATCAAATTCCAACACACCGTGGAGACTTCTGATAAGTAACCGGCGAAATGGATTGAATTCTTCAAGGTCATTTAAAATTAATTCACCGTCATCCACTGAGATATTATGATGATTCTTTAGAACTTCGAGGTAATGGTCGAGATTCAATTCCGCTACATCCTTGTGGGGATGGTTATATTTTTTATATATTTCCTTTATTACCTGTTCTGTTATCATGATGTCAAACTCATTTATTTCTCACAGTGAATCTGCGAGTGCCTGAGAGATGACTCCGTTTGTTTGACGGGGATTGGAATAAAAGGGGATATACACCACTTCTAATTATATAAACACAGCAATCTTAAAAAAGTTCAATTTTTAACATAACAACAGAGGATATTTTCTGATTCTTCACAGAAAATATCCTCTGTTATTTAATATCATATCATAACCAATATGATATGAATATATTGTGAATTATTATTATCCGAGGAAGCTGAGAAGCACACCTGCTGCAACCGCAGAACCGATAACGCCTGCCACATTAGGACCCATGGCATGCATCAACAGATAGTTATTGGGGTCATATTCCAAGCCTAAAGTATTGGAAATACGTGCTGCCATTGGCACAGCGGACACACCGGCATTGCCGATAAGCGGATTAATCTTTTTGTCTTTCCGGAGAAAGATATTGAAAAGTTTCACACTTAATACACCTGCCGAAGAAGCGATAATGAAAGCAAGGAAACCAAGACCGAAAATCAGAAGTGTGTCAAGGGTAAGGAAGCGGCTTGCCTGAGTAGAAGCTCCTACTGTAAGACCGAGAAGAATAGTCACAATATCTGTCATGGAATTACTTGCTGTTTTAGCAAGTCTGCCGGTAACGCCACTTTCTCTTAAAAGATTTCCGAAGAATAACATACCGAGAAGGGGGAGTCCTGAGGGAACGACAAAACATGTAAGGATAAGTCCTACTATTGGGAAAATAATTTTTTCATTCTGACTGACCACACGAGCCGGTTTCATTTTGATTAAGCGTTCCTTCTTAGTAGTAAACAGACGCATCAAAGGTGGTTGAATCAGAGGAATAAGAGCCATGTAAGAGTAAGCGGAGACCGCAACTGCTCCAAGAAGATTTGGATTAAGCTTTGATGTTGTGAAAATGGCAGTAGGTCCATCCGCACCTCCTATTATGGCGACACATCCTGCTGAGAGTGGTTCAAATCCGCATAGAAGGGCAAGCATATAAGCTCCGAAAATACCGAATTGAGCGCATGCTCCGATAACCATCAGTTTCGGGTTTGCAAGCAAAGCCGAAAAGTCGGTCATAGCTCCGACACCAAGGAAGATCAGAGGAGGATACCATCCTTTTTCTACACCATTGTAAAGAATATTAAGCACAGACCCGGGTTCATATATTCCTATCTCCATTCCCGGTTCAAACGGGATATTACCGATGAGCATACCGAAACCGATGGGTACAAGCAACAAGGGTTCAAAATTTTTCTTTATGGCGAGATAAATAAAGAACATGCCGACAACAAGCATAACCAAGTTGGTCCATTCACAGTTGGCAAAGCCGGTGAACTCCCAAAATGTTGCGATTGTCTGCGACATAAATTCGCCGAAAGAATATGTAGATTCTAAAAGCATAGTTCAGCTATTTTCGCACTTATTCAATAATCATGATGTCGGCGCCTTCAAGGACAGCATCGCCAACATTAACAAGAATTTTCTTAACTGTTCCACCTTTATTGGTGTGAATATCATTCTCCATTTTCATGGCTTCAAGAACACATACCGTGTCTCCGGCTTTTACTTGTTGCCCTTCACTGACTTTAAAGCTCATGATGGTACCCGGGAGTGGGCTTTTTACAGCATCAGGTGATCCAGGTGCAGCGGCAGGTTTTGAGATAACCTTTTCTCCCGTTTGAGTGCGTGGAGCGGCTGCCGCCGGTTTAATCGGAGCCGTAAGAGATGACTTAAGAGGTTGAGAGCCCTCCAGCTCCACCATGTAAGGAGTCCCGTTGACTTCAACCCGCACCATATTATCAACCACTTCGCCGACAGCTACATTAAATTTGATACCGTTGATTTTATATTTATATTCTTTTGGTTTCATGCTTTGTTCAGTTTAAGACGGAACTAATCTTTATCCAATGTTGGTAAGGAATAGTATTGTCTTAGTTATTATTATTTTTACTTACCGGAATCGTAGGGGTATGTCGGGAATAATCCGGCACATCACGAAGATTATATATCTTTGAATTCCAAGGAGAGTAAGCTCTTTTCATTCGACGGATAGTAAGGATTGTATCCTCATAATCATGGTCAGCATTCAAGTGCTGCGTGAGAGCCATGGATATTGCTGCAATGACTTCACCAGAGTCTAAATCTTCGTGATGTTCTTCAGCAGTTTCTTTTGATACGCCATGGGCTTTCATCTTTCTCTTACTGAGATGGGAAGAGAATATTTTACCAAAAATGTTAAAGAGAATACTGAGGATAACAAGAGCCATAATTACGATTGACATAGCAATAATAGTAATAGCTCCACCCCAGGAGTCGTTCTCTTTGGCATTCTGATTTTTCTCCGCCTGGGTCATTTTTTTGGCGATGGCACTCTCCTCTACAGTGTTGGTTTCTTCGCTTGTGATATCAGTAACCTCTTTGAGTTCCTGACCATCCGGAAGTTGAGCAACTACCTCAGAAGGATCTTGCTTGGCATCCTGAGCTGATGCAGAAACATAAGTTCCGGCTATCAACGACAGAAATATCGCCACTGACAAAAAATATTTCTTCAACATTTGATGTAAGTGTCGTTTGGTTGTAATTTTTAATAGATAGGGGTGTGTCAAAAAAATATTTGACACACCTCTTATTCTGACCGCCTTAATTATAAGGGGATATTACCATGCTTCTTAGCAGGATTTGTCAGTTTCTTAGTTGCAAGCATCTGGAGAGCTTTGATAATGCGGAAGCGAGTGTTACGTGGCTCAATTACATCATCAATATATCCATATTTAGCTGCATTATAAGGATTAGCAAAGAGATTACGATATTCCTCTTCCTTAGCAGCCTTAAATGCTGCAGGATCTGCTTGCTCTTTAGCCTCTTTTGCATAAAGTACACCAACTGCACCTTCTGCTCCCATAACGGCGATTTCAGCTGTGGGCCATGCGTAATTAACGTCGCCACGAAGTTGCTTACAACTCATCACGATATGGCTTCCACCATAGCTCTTGCGAAGTGTTACAGTAACTTTGGGCACTGTAGCTTCTCCGTAGGCGTAAAGGAGTTTTGCTCCATGGAGAATCACACCATTATATTCCTGACCGGTACCGGGGAGGAATCCGGGAACATCCACAAGTGTTACCAAAGGAATGTTGAAGCAATCGCAGAAACGTACGAAACGAGCACCCTTGCGTGAAGCGTTTGAGTCAAGAACACCGGCAAGCACTTTCGGCTGGTTAGCAACGATACCTACAGACTGACCGTTGAAACGTGCGAAACCGATAATAATATTCTTGGCATAATCCGGCTGAACTTCAAGGAACTCACCGTTGTCTACTATACGTGCGATTACATCATACATATCGTAGCTGCGTTTAGCACTGTCGGGAATAATTTCATTAAGAGAATCTTCCAGACGGTCAATCGGGTCGTTGCAAGGTTGAAGAGGTGTTTCCTCAAGGTTATTCTGAGGGATATAACTCATGAGCTTGCGGATAAGAGCGAGAGCAGCTTCGCCATCTTCAACTGCAAAATGTGTAACACCGCTCTTTGTGGCATGAACTGAAGCTCCTCCGAGTTGCTCCTGAGAAACATCTTCACCAGTTACTGTTTTTACAACAGAGGGACCGGTAAGGAACATATAAGATATTCCCTTAACCATGATAGTGAAGTCAGTTAAAGCAGGACTATACACCGCACCACCGGCACAAGGACCCAGAATAGCAGAAATCTGAGGAACAACACCTGATGCAAGGATATTACGCTGGAAAATTTCAGAATATCCCGCGAGGGCATTGATACCTTCCTGAATGCGGGCACCACCTGAGTCGTTAAGACCGATAACGGGGGCACCCATCTTCATTGCCATATCCATGACTTTACAGATCTTCTGAGCCATTGTTTCAGACAATGAACCTCCGAAAACTGTGAAATCCTGAGCGAAAACATAAACAAGTCTTCCTTCAATTGTACCAAAACCTGTCACAACACCATCGCCAAGGATATGCTTGCGATCTTGTCCAAAGTTAGTACAACGGTGAGTCACGAACATATCAAGTTCTTCAAAGCTACCTTCATCAAGGAGTTGAGCGATACGTTCACGTGCTGTGTATTTACCACGTGCGTGTTGTTTTTCGATAGCCTTTTCACCGCCACCGAGACGAGCTTCTGCACGCTTTTCAATAAGCTCTTTGATTTTAACTTCTGAATTGCTCATAATGAGTTTATAGATAAAAAGTCTGCAACGAGAATAATCGTCGAGACTTTCAATTTTACTTTATTTATTTTTTAGAGGGATCTTCACAAAGTTCTGTCAATACAGCTTCTGTACTCTTGGGGTGAAGGAATGCAATCTGCAGACCATCGGCACCTTTCCGAGGAGCTTTATCGATAAGCTTAACGCCTTTTTCTTCAACTTCAGCGAGAGCATTGGCAACACCGTCTTCCACTGCAAATGCCAAGTGGTGCATACCACCGCGACCTCCATTTTTCTCGATGAACTTAGCAATAGTGCTTTCAGGACATGTAGGTTCGAGAAGTTCAATTTTAACATCGCCTACCTTAAAGAAAGCAGTAGTGACTTTTTGATCTTCTACAACTTCTTTTTTGTAGCATTTCATACCAAGAATATTTTCATAATACTTGATAGCCTCTTCGAGGTTTGGTACTGCGATACCAATGTGCTCAATGTGTGAAATTTCCATTGATGTTTGATTTAAGAGTTATTGTTGTTTGTTGTTTTCTTAATCTTGATTACGTCTCATAAAATATTCCATATTTTGGGAAATATTTATTGAGCCGTCTATCCGGGTGCAAATATACTAAATTTTTACGAATTGAAGATAGTTGAAAATATTTTCTTAAACTTTTTATCTTACTTCGATATGATTTTAAGATTATGATAATGTGTGAAATTCTTGAAGATGTGGGATTTTTTTCTCATCTTTGCAAAAAATTTACGTATTAAAAAGAGAGATGTTTTGAATTTATTTTGTCACATCTCATGTAAGTAATTGATAATGAAGATAACCCCTAAAATGCTCGCTTCTTTTGTCAATGGAGAAGTTGAGGGTGATGGAGATGTTGAAATAACCGGTTTTGCAAAAATTGAAGAAGCGAAACCGGGAGACATATCTTTTATTGCCAATCCCAAATATGCCCATTTTATTTCTACCACTAATGCTTCTGTCTTATTAGTATCAAAAGACTTCAATTCCGAGGAAAATTATAAAGATATTACTTTAATTAAAGTTGACGACCCTTATTCTTCGCTGGCTGAGTTATTAACTGCATTTCAACAGACCAAGCCGGAGAAATCCGGAATTGAACAACCCTGTTTCGTCTCGGAAGGCGTATCGATTCCGGAAAAATCATATATTGGTGCTTTCGCCTATATAGGTTCCGGAGTAAGACTTGGAAAAGGTGTCAAGATTTTTCCACAGGTATATATAGGTGACAATGTCGTGGTTGGCGAAAATACCATATTATATCCCGGGGTAAAAGTTTACGAAGGATGCAAGATTGGTAATCGGTGTGTCATTCACGCCGGGGTTGTAATTGGGGGTGATGGATTCGGATTTGCTCCTAAGAATGGTAAATATGAAAAGATTCCTCAAATAGGAATAGTTGAAATAGAGGATGATGTAGAGATAGGGTCGAATACTACCATTGACAGAGCAACATTTGGGAAGACACAGATAGGACAAGGCACAAAATTGGACAATTTGATACAAGTTGCTCATAATGTGGTGATAGGAAAAGATAATGTGGCGGCAGCGCAGACAGGAATAGCCGGGAGTACAAAAATCGGTGACCATAATATGATTGGAGGTCAGGTTGGTTTTGCCGGTCATATAGTAGTAGGGGATAATAATGAAATAGGAGCCCAGTCGGGTATCCCCTCAAATATGGGTAATGGGAATAGAGTCATAGGTTATCCGGCAATAGATGCACATGATTTCTTCCGTAGAGAAATTTATTTGCGTCAACTTGGAGATATTGTGAAACATTATAGGAAAATAACGAAATAAGATATAAAGAGAATGAAACAACTTACTCTTAAAGCACCATTTACCGTAAAAGGGAAAGGTCTTCACTCAGGGAAAGAGATAATTGCCACATTCAATCCTGCTCCCGCCAATCATGGATATAAATTCAAGAGGGTTGACTTGGAATCAACTCCCGTAATAGATGCATTGGCAGAAAATATTGTAGATACAACCCGTGGTACTGTTATAGGGAAAAATGGTGTATTGGTAAGCACCGTGGAACATGGATTGGCAGCTTTATTCGCTCTTGGAATTGATAACTGTTTGATAGAGCTGAATGGACCTGAATTGCCTATTCTTGACGGAAGTGCCGCCATATATGTGAAAAATATAGAGGAGGTAGGAATAGAGGAACTGGCTGCTGATAAGGATTTCTTTTATATAAAGGATAAAGTTCAGATAAAGGATGAAAACACCGGGTCAGTAATAACACTTTATCCCGACGATAATTTCAGCGTTGAAGTAATGGTGGAATATAATTCACCTATACTTCCCAATCAGTTCGCCATACTCGATGATATAGCGGATTTCAAACAGGAGGTTGCTTCAGCTCGTACCTTTGTATTTGTACGGGAGATTCAGGATCTTATCAAGAATGGTCTTATAAAGGGAGGAGATCTTGATAATGCAATAGTCATTTATGACAAGCCCGTTAGTCAGGAGGAGATCAATTCAATTTGTGACTTAGTGGGGGTTGAACATCTGAAACTTGAAAACCTCGGATATATCAATCCATCCCCTCTGAAATGGGATAATGAGCCGGCACGTCATAAATTAATGGATGTAATCGGCGATCTTGCTTTAGTTGGGAAACCATTGAAATGTAGAGTTGTCGCTATTCATCCGGGTCATACCATCAATAGTGTTTTAACAAAGAAAATCCGCAAGGATGTAAAACATACAGAAATTCAGGCTCCTATCTATAATCCTAACTTAGAACCGATAATTGACATAAACGGGATTAGAAGTATGCTTCCGCATCGTTACCCATTTTTGTTGATAGATAAGGTAATAGAAATAGATAGAAAGCACTGTATCGCTGTAAAGAACGTAACTGTTAACGAACCCTTCTTTGTGGGACATTTCCCACAGGAACCGGTGATGCCCGGAGTGCTTCAGATTGAGGCCATGGCTCAGGCAGCAGGTGTGTTGGTATTGAACTATCTCGAAGAGCCGGAAAAATATTCAACATATTTTCTGAAGATAGACAATGTCAAATTCAGACAAAAAGTGGTCCCCGGCAACACACTCCTTTTGCATGTAAGTCTTATGACGGAGATTCGCAGAGGTTGTGCCATTGTGAAGGGTTATGCATTTGTCGGGGAAAAAATAGTTTGTGAAGCAGAGTTTATGGCGCAGATTATCAAGAACAAGTAATCACCAATTAAATCATGGAAAAATTATATTCTGTAGATCCGAAGGCAAAGATTGGTAATAATGTGCAGATAGGAAATTTTTCAACAATATATGGAGATGTTGAAATTGGTGATAATACAGTGATATATGGAAATGTGACAATTTTCCCAGGAGCAAGAATAGGGTCAAATGTCACAATTTTTCCGGGTGCTGTTATTGCCGGAATTCCCCAGGATCTCAAATTTAAAGGAGAATATACGTTGGCATACGTAGGAAATGGGACAACCCTCAGAGAGTGTGTCACCATTAACAGGGGAACTGCTTCCAAAGGTAAAACCATTGTAGGAGAAAACTGTCTTATTATGGCCTATTCTCATGTGGCGCATGATTGCCACATCGGTAATAGAGTCATCGTTTCAAATGCAACTCAACTTGCGGGAGAAGTAATAATCGATGATCAGGCAGTGATAGGTGGCGGAAGCCTTATTCATCAATTCTGTCATATTGGACGAAATATCATGCTTCAGGGTGGTGCATTGGTAAATAAGGATATTCCACCATTTGTGAAAGCGGCTCGTGAACCTATCAGTTATGTTGGTCTAAACACAATTGGGTTACACAGGCATGGATTTACACAGGATGAGATAAAAGAGATTTCTGAGGTTTACCGCATCCTTTATTTAAGCGATTTGAATGTGACTAATGCTGTACGTGAGATTATTCAGAAACTCCCAGAATCGAAGATAAGAGATGAAATAGTAGACTTTGTGATGAATTCTGAAAGAGGTATTATTCGTTCAGCAATTTGAAAAAAGTTTTATTTTGATATTATATATAAGAGAGAGGGCGTTGAGACACCCTCTCTCTTAAATTTATCTTAATATTTGTGGCAAATGAGCTTGACTGGCTCGAATTAGCAGCCATCTTATCCGAATTTAGAGATTTTACGGAGTTGAGGTTCGTTAATGATTTTTATTTTCCTACCATCTACTAATATCAATTTTTCAGAAACAAAGGTGGTTAGTGTTCTAATAGCGTTAGAAGTAGTCATATTGGAAAGATTAGCTAAATCCTCCCGGCTCATATAAATTTTCAGTGTGGAACAATCATCCTCCAGTCCATAATTATCAGCAAGAAGGAGCAATGCTTCAGCTAATCTTCCGCGTATGTGCTTTTGGGTAAGATTGACAATCTTTGTATCTGAACCACCTAAGTTACGTGAAAGCTCATGAATGAAGAACATAGCCAGGTCTGAATTATTCCGGATAAGAGATTCCACAATATGCATAGGAATAGACCCAACAACAGAGGGCTCGAAAGCGGAAGCAGATGAAACATAAGGTTCTTTGGCAAAGTATGCTCTGTAACCGAAATATTGAACCGGACGGTAAAGTCGGAGAATCTGGATTCGCTCACCGATACCACTTTTATACATTTTAACTTTGCCTTTAAGTAGTACCCAAAGCATTTCAGGTTCTTCGGTTTCAGCATAGATAATTTGATTTTTTTTGTAATGCTGAATTTTAAAATTTTCAGTTACAATTCTTTTCTCTTCCGGTCTTAATGCGGACCAAAGGTCTGAAAGATCTTGACTTATGATATGTTCAAGTGTACTTTTCTTAAGCATAAATCATATATATTACATGCAAAGTCTATGTACATTAGTCAAAGTTTATCTATTATAAAACTATAAAAGAGAGAAGTAAAGATTACTAAAATACGTAGGAGCTTGCCTAAATATGTTTTACAACACAAATTTACAACATTTTTTTTAAACATAAAAATTTTAGATTATAGATGTACGATATAAAAGATGAGAGACTGCCTGAACTTGTTGTCAGACAGTCTCAAAATAACTGATTCCGATATCGTATTATTATAATTATATAAACTTATTCTTCAGGATTATTGGGTACAACGAGTTTATAACCTTTTCCATGAATATTGATGATTTCGATTTCAGGATCATCTTTTAATAATTTTCTAAGCTTAGTAATATAAACATCCATACTACGGGCATTGAAGTAGTTATCATCAATCCAAATAGCTTTCAACGCAAAGTTCCTCTCGAGCACATCATTTACATTCAAGCAGAGAAGTTTGAGCAGTTCGCTCTCCTTGGTAGTCAGTTTCTGGCTGACACCATCTATCAATAGAACTTGCTTTTGTGTATCAAAAGTGTACTTTCCGAGCTTATAGAGAGTAATTTCTTTATCTTTTTTACCACGTACTCTTCTAAGAATTGCAGAAATTCTAAAAACAAGTTCCTCCATCGAGAACGGTTTGGTGATATAATCATCAGCACCGATTTTAAATCCTTCAAACACATCCTCCTTAAGAGATTTAGCAGTCAAAAATATGATTGGTACATCTTTATTAACGTTTCTGATTTCTTGGGCAAGAGTGAAACCGTCTTTTTTAGGCATCATAACATCAAGAACGCAAAGATCATACTGACCTTTTAAAAATGCTTTATAACCCTCCTCTCCATCATGGCAAAGATCAGCGTTATATCCCTTGGCTTGTAGAAATTCCCGGAGCAACATTCCCAGATTTTCATCGTCTTCGCAAAGAAGTATTTTCAATTTATTATCCATAGTAATTAAATCTTATAAAAATTAAACAAATTTAGGGTTATTTCAGTTTTCAGATTTTGATGCTAAAGGTAAAATAATTGTGAATTCAGTCCATTTTCCTACTTCACTTTCAGCCCAAACTGTACCTCCAAAAAGATTTACCATCTTTTTAATATAGGCCAATCCTAAGCCGAAACCTTTAACATTGTGTAGATTCCCGGTTGGGACACGATAGAATTTCTCAAATATTTTTTTCAGGTGTTCTTTTTTAATCCCAATTCCATTGTCCTTAATTTTTATCTCCAATCGATGTTGATCGATATTGCGTGTGCTAACTTCCAATATCGGTTTATCCGCATCATTGCGATACTTCATTGCATTGTCAAGAAGATTGGAAATTACATTAGTAAACTGCATCTCATCAACATATATCTCCGAGTCGGAAGCATCAAGATTACAATTAATCTCTCCTCCGAATTTTTCAACTTTAATTTTGAAGGTATTTACAACATTTGAAATTACTTGATTGGCATCAAAATTAGAAAATTTCAGTGCACCTCCGGCATTGTCAAAGACTGAAAGTTGTAACACTTTATCCACTTGAAATCTCAATCGCTTGGATTCATCAGTAATTACCTGAGCAAGATGCTTTAGCGTAGCCGGAGATTTCCGGACTGAATCATCACTTAGCATTTGACCCGCAAGGGATATTGTCGAAATAGGTGTTTTCAGTTCATGGGTCATATTATTTATGAAATCAGTTTTCATTTCCGATAATTTTTTCTGCCGGAAAATCAAAATGATTGTAAGGAGGAAGATAACAAGAAGAATTATTGTCAGTGCAAGAGTCGGAATGATGAATCTTACAGAGGAGAAAATATAACTGTCTTTAGTAGGGAATTCTACAACAAGTTTGTAAGGATCTCCGGAGTTTGCAAAGATTTCGGAGGTGTATGCCTCTTTAGTCATGTTTTCGTTAAATCCCGAAGTCCGATATATGACATTATTTTGAGAATTTTCTATGGCAAAGACGAAAGGAACTGTTACGCTATTTGAAGCCAGTTCTCGTGTCAGGCTTTTACGTATCTGGACTGAATCGGCACGTTCAATTATCGGTCTGTTGCTTGCGTCTCTCAATATTGTAAGAATCACTTCATTCAGCAACCCTTTTTGATAAAGGTATTGGGAACGAATTGTTTCCTGCATTATCCGGTATCTTTCTCCAATATTTTGTGTTGGCGATGGGAGAGACAGGATTGCATTATCTTTCGACTTTGATGATTTTGTATTAAATTTTAATGATGTAGAATCCGGAATTGTTTCAGAGAGATTAAATGAAATATTGTCACTATATGAAGGATCGTCATAAAAACTCGATTCTATAATATTTACGTCCTCTTCGAGAAAGTGAAGGGTCTCAAGACGTTCAAGGTATTTCCCGGTTGCATTCAATGCACGCATGACACCTTCCGAGAATTGTGCTTCACGCATGCTGACCATATTTTCCAAATAACTTATCTGGAAATAAAGTAAGGCACCAAATGTTACTGCCATTACTGCTGTGAGAAGCCAAATCAGCGATTTCTTCATTTTTAATCTAAAAAAATTCTTATCCTCGGTTTTTAAAGGACTTTATTAAGAATCCTTATAATAATTTAACAAATAATCGTTAACAATGTTTAGCAAGATTCTAATTGATAAATAGCAGAATCCTAACCCCATTAATATTGAGATCCTGAGGTTACATCCCTTTAATTATATATTGAAAGTAAATATATGGAAAGTGACTGATGTTGCCCAGTGAGACTAAACTTTTTCGTTTACGTCAGACCCAGAGAATTTAAAATCTCTTTTAATCTTTCCGTTAGCAGTTTCAGGGAATGATTCAACTTCGATGAGATATTTGGGCAATTCCCAATTTTCGAGTATTGCGGAAAGTATTTCCCTTATCTTCTTTAATGAATAACCCGTAAAATTGTTTTGTTTTACCACTATAGTAATTCCCTCTCCCCATTTATTATCCTTCACCGATGTAAAATAAAAAGGGAAGGGGAGTAGCTTTTCTGATTTAATTTCAGCAGGTACTGGGTGGAATTTTTTACCCCCGGTAATTATAACATTATCAATTCTACCTAATATCCTGAAATCTCCATTACATGTAATTTCCGCTATATCATTTGTAACTACAGCCTCCCAGCCTTCACGTTCAACAATAAGACACCCACGATTGTCCAAGTCTATTTTAACATCATTCATTGGAGAAAAATATTGGGTATCCCTGTCATCCATTATTCTCCTGAGACCAACATGGGATGCTGTTTCTGTCATTCCGTAAGACTCCCATGCAGAAACTCCGCTCTCTATTATTAAATCACGAATATAAGCTGGTATCGCGCTTCCTCCAATAAGATAATTTCTAACTTCCGGGAGATTGTCTTTTTCCCCGATAAGTTTAATCATTTGTGAAGGAACAACTGAAATAAGGTCTATATTATTAATCCAACAGTTATTTAATTCATTTCTCCGAAGGTTTTCAGAATGGAAGCGTAATTCCCCGGTAAGTTGAGGTGAATTGGTAGGTGTTTCGGCAAATACCCGGCAATTTGCTTCAATTCCTCTGATATATGGCAGTTTACCACCTATAAAAGATGCAGAGACAAGAGAATAAAGTAAAGAATTTTCATTTATTCCAAAGAATGCATTAGTGGCTCGGGCACTTTGCTTAACTAAATCTTTAGGTAAAAGAATAGTTTTAGGGACACCGGTAGTCCCGGAAGTTTTGACAGAAATATAGGATTGAGAATTTTTCCATTCATTGATAAAGTTGTCTCTAATAAGAATCTCACTTACCATAATTCGGAATTAATGTTATAGGAAAACTCATTATTCCCTCCAGTCGAGAGTATTAAGAAAATCAGCAGAACGTCGGAAAGATGTGTTGAATTTCAAATTCTCACCATCCAAAATCAGATGAGAAGGAAAATTATTGGAATAAAGACCTCCGGTGCCCAGCCCTTGCGGTCCCTTTATATTTAGTGTAGCGGCAAACTGCGCAATAGCATTGAGTCCTATGTTAGATTCAAGTGCCGAAGTTATCCACCATCCGATATCTCTATCTTCAGCAATTTTTATCCAGTCTTCACATCCGGAGAAAGCTCCGCATAGAGAGGGTTTAAGGATAATAAATTGAGGGTGGATTGTGTCTAAAAGTTGTTGACGTTCATCATGAGAAGAAACGCCGATTAATTCTTCGTCCAATGCTATAGGGATTGGTGAAACTCTGCAAAGTTTTGCCATATCTTCGGTATAACCGGCAGGAATTGGTTGTTCAATAGAATGAACATCGTACTTTGCCAATGTTTCGAGACGATTCATCACATTGAAGGAATTAAATCCTCCATTAGCATCGACCCTTATCATAAGTGTTTCTCTGTCAAAGTGACTTCTCAACCCCTTTATTAATGCTTCTTCTTTATTCCAATCAATAGCTCCGATTTTTATTTTGATACAATGGAAACCTTCGGCAACTTTCTTTTCAACTCTCATGAGCATTTCCTCGAAATTCCCCATCCATATCAATCCATTGATAGTGATTTGAGAAACACCCTCTGTAAAAGAAGAGGGGAAATATAAACCTCTGCCACCACCGGTAAAGTCCCTTATAGCTTCTTCCAAACCAAGTTGTAAAGAAGAATAGTCCGATAGATCCGTAGGGCGTCCTAAAGCTATATTGGCTAAGAGTTCTACAATTTTATATTCATAGCGTCCGTCGGCTTCCGGAGAGAGTCCCGGAAATACAGAAGCTTCACCAATCCCAAAGAATGATGGATTAGATTCATCCCAAAGTTTTAGGATATAGGTCGGTTTTTCAAGCAATACCCCGCGGGAAGTACCCGCAGGGTTTATAAATTTCAGTAAGTAAGGAGCGTAAGCAAGTCTCATCGATATCAGGGAAATTTCGGAAATTGTTCGAAATCAGGATCTCGTTTTTCAAGGAAGGCATTTTTACCCTCTTGTGCTTCATCCATAATATAGTACATAAGGGTTGCATCACCTGCAAACTCCATCAATCCCGCTTGACCATCGAGTTCGGCATTCAGGGCACGTTTTATCATCCTGATTGCCATAGGAGAACGCTTAAGAATAGTTCGACACCAGTCAACAGTTGTTTCTTCCAGCTTTTCAAATGGAACTACGGTATTTACCATACCCATTTCCAGAGCTTCCCCGGCTGTATATTGGCGGCAGAGAAACCAGATTTCGCGAGCTTTCTTCTGTCCCACGCAGCGTGCAAGATAGGAACTTCCGAAACCGGCATCGAAACTACCAACCTTGGGACCGGTCTGTCCGAATTTTGCATTTTCAGATGCTATTGATAAATCGCAAATCACGTTCAAAACGTTTCCTCCACCTATAGAATAACCGTTTACCATTGCAATAACAGGTTTGGGAATTGAACGTATTGCCTTATGAAGGTCCAGTACATTCAGACGTGGTGTTCCATCCTTATCTATATATCCACCTCTACCTTTATAATTTTGGTCGCCTCCACTGCAGAAAGCTTTATCGCCGGCTCCTGTGAGGATAATTACCCCAATATCGTTACGTTCTCTACAAATCCGCATGGCATCAAGCATCTCTTGGTTTGTAAGAGGACGGAATGCATTATATACTTCAGGACGATTTATTGTAATTTTGGCAATTGATTCAAATTGCTCGAAGAGAATATCTGTGTATTCTTTGATAGGTTTCCAATTAAACATGATATATGAATTTGGATATATTATTTGATATTGATTCGTTGATTACGAAAATATTTTCGCAGGATTTCTGCATTCTCTTGCTCAGGAGTATTAACTTCAAGAATTATAGGTTTTTCAGAATCCTTTTTCAGAAGCGTCAAAGCCCTTAGAAGGGATTCCACTGAGTGCGCTTCTAAATAATCCCAACCGTAGGCAGCTGCCAATCCTTTAACAGGGGGATTAGAATCCGCACAAAAACATTCATCTCTCATTGGTAAAGAGGATGTCGAAGAGATGAAACGGAAAATTTCACCACCTCCATTGCGAATTACAATCATTCTAAAATTATTATCTGCCAACCGACAACCCAATCCTCCTAAATCATAACTAAAGGAAGTGTCTCCGGTGATGAGAAGAGTTATTCCTTTATATTGTGTTGCTCCCCCTACAGCGGTTGAAGTGCAACCATCAATTCCTGAGACCCCTCGATTACAAAAAGTAACATGAGGAATATTATGAGGTATTATCTGGTCATATCTTATAGTAGTTCCGTTGGAGAGAAAAAGATTCCATGAAGAGGGAATAGAGGGTAAGATTATAGAGAATGCTTTTAAATCCGACCACCCGCATGTCTTTATATAATCTTCGTTAAGCTGCGCGCTCTCTTTACGAATGGTTTCCCATAGTTTTTTATATTGGGGAATTTCTATATTGCATTTAGATTGATATCTTCTTAAGGCACCTGAAAATTGTCGGATAAACGCATAAGGCTCTGTGTGAATAATTTTTGTGAGAGACTTAAAACAATCGGCTACTGTATAATCCTCTGTAATCATCCAATGTTCAGAATTTGTACAACTTCTTAACCATTCTTTGAGACGACGGGAAATCAGGGAACCTCCAATTGAGATAATAATATCCGGCGCGACCTTTTGCAATGATATTTTATCTAAATGGCAGAGCGAGGAGTCTATGCTGTAATTTTCAATTTCCAAGTGCAGATTAGAAATTGTTTCAGCCATTATCGAAACATTGGAGAATTTGGAGAGAGTGGCAACGCTTTTCTGTAACCTGCTTTGAGGTGGGAGAAAACCGGCAACTAAAAGAATACGTTTCCCCTGAGCATATTGAGCAAGTTCTTGCATCGTTTCCTTTGCAAGGAATGGAGCGGGAATAACAGAATTAATTATTCTTGGAGTCCTCTCCTGACGATTAGTGATATTACCTAAAGGGGTCGCAAATCTAAAGTTTAAATGTACAGGTCCCTGTTTCCCGCTGCATGCAAATAAGATTCCTTCATTTGCAATACGATTGACATACCACAGAAATTCATTATCATCTCTACCGGTTGGGATGTCGTAGGAACGTTTGATATAATTTTTAAATATATCGTTCTGGTGAATGGTTTGAGAGTCATCCTGGTCTATCCATTCTTTCGGTCTGTCGGCAGTAATTGCAATCAGTGGGATTCCGACATAGAAGGCTTCAGCTAAGGCAGGAGCATAATTCAAAGGAGCTGTTCCCGATGTACAAATCAGAACCGTGGGTTTTTGAGAGACTAAGGATTTTCCCAAGGCGATAAAACCAGCGGTTCTTTCATCAACAACCATTGTAATATTAATCTCCGTTCTTAATTGTGCTCCGATAAGAAGAGGTGTATTTCTGCTTCCCGGAGAGCACACGAATTCTGTTATCCCATGTGCTGACAGAACATCTAAAAGGATTCCGACTTCTTTTTTTTCACTATCAAGTCTTGGATTTTCCACAGTTAATATACGGGATATGGAGTATTAAGTAAGACTGTTTAAAAAATAATCAGGAGAATAACCTAAAAGGAAAGAAGAGGTTTCCATTCTCTTTTTTCCGGCGGGTTGAAGACTGAGAATTTCAACTTCTCCCTCTCCGCATCTGACAAACATTTTATTCCCCGCGATTCTTATAGAGCCCGGATTAGACATTGAGTCTGCCAAAATTTCATCTGAGTTGGTAATAACAATAGTTTCGAAAATCTTGACATCAAGTTCTTTCCCATTAATTTCCCTTAACGTAGACCACGCCGCCGGGTAAGGAGCAACACCGCGTATAAAATTGTGAATTCTGCGTGATGATAAATTCCAGTTTATTCTGCACGTATCCTTAAATATTTTGGGAGCCGGAATAAAATCCCCTTCAGGTTGGGGGTATGTCTTTAGAGTCCCGTTTTCAATTTCCTTAACGGTTTCCACTACTTTTTTAGCTCCGAGGTGCATAAGTTTGTCGTGGACTGTTCCGGCATTATCATCAGGCAATATATCTATTTCATCCTGTGAAATGATATCGCCTGTATCGATTTCATGCTTTAGGAAAAAGGTGGTTACACCGGTTTTTGTCTCCCCGTTTATGACAGCATGATTGATAGGAGCAGCTCCACGATACTTTGGAAGGAGAGAAGCGTGAAGATTGAAAGTTCCTAAAGGTGGCATTGTCCAGACCACTTCCGGCAACATTCTGAAAGCGATTACAATAAATAGATCGGCATTAATCTCCCTCAGGGTGTCCACAAATTCACTTGATTTTAATTTTTGGGGTTGCAGAACCGGAAGATTGTGTTGGAGAGCATATTTCTTCACATCACTTTGAATTAATTTGTGACCCCGACCGGCTATTTTATCCGGCATTGTCACTACAGCTGCAACATCAATGCCGGCTTTTATAAGGGCATCGAGACTTTCCACCGCAAATTCCGGAGTTCCGAAAAATACTATCTTTAACTTCATCTTTTCGCTTTTCTTTTTAAATTTAAGTACATTCCTGCTTATAATCAGTCATCACAATAATGACGGAGAACCCTCCGATATGAGTTGAAAATTTTTGATTTGGAAACAAATCCTATATATTGACCTTTGTCAACAACCGGAAGATTCCACGCATTTGTCTTATCGAAAATCTTCATAACTTTATCCATAGGGTCTGAAATATCGATTTTCGCCGGAGGCATCGACATAAAACGGGTGACGTGCATTTTTTTATATAAATCCGAGCGGAACATTATGTTACGGATATCATCCAGTAGGACAATTCCTTTAAGCTGTCCCTGTGAATCAGTCACGGGAAACAGATTTCGGTTGGATTTTGTGATAATATCTACCACCTCCTTAAGATTCATTTCCGGATGAACCTCTTTAAAATCTCTCTCAATAAGATTATCAATTTTAAGGAGTGTCAAGACAGACTTATCTTTCTCATGAGTTAGAAGTTCACCTTTTTTTGCAAGTCGCATCGTATAGATGCTATAAGGTTCAAAAATCCGAATTGTCATGTATGACAATGTAGAAACAATCAATAATGGCAGGAAAAGTTCATATCCTCCGGTCATTTCAGCGGTTAAGAAGATTGCCATAAGAGGGGCGTGCATAACACCGCTCATCAATCCGGCCATTCCCATTAAGGCGAAGTTCTGATTTGAAATGTCAATTCCGAGGTCGAGATTGTTTAGGACAAATGCAAAAAGGAATCCGGTCATGGCCCCCACAAACAGTGAAGGTGCAAAAGTTCCTCCCACACCCCCGGCTCCATTTGTAGCTGAAGTTGCAAATACTTTAGTGAGAATGATTAAAGCTATATAAATAGCCAGAAACCATGTGCTGTGACGATCAACATAGAAGAATGAACCATCAACAATGCTGGCTGTATTCCCTTCAAGAAGATTATTGATTGATTCATAACCTTCACCGTATAGGGGTGGGAAAAGAAAGATTAGAATGGCAAGTATCGCCCCCCCGACCGGGATTTTTACAGAGGGACGTTTTAATTTGCCGAACATCTTTTCCATTGCGAACATCGCTCTGGTAAAATAAAGAGAGATAAATCCGGAGAATACTCCTAAAAGAACGGTGTAAGGAATTTTTCTGGTAAGAAAGGGTTCGGTTTGAGAAAAGAAAAACTCGGCATTATACCCTTCGAGAATGTATGCGACCGTAGCACCGGTTATAGATGCTACAAGAAGAGGCATGACCGTAGCACCGGTCAAGTCAAGCATCAGTACCTCGAGAGTAAATAGCATCCCTGCAATCGGAGCCCTGAAAATACCTGCAATGCCGGCTGCCGCTCCGCATCCCACAAGAATCATCAGAATTCTTGGACTCAAACGGAAAGCCTGACCAATATTTGAACCAATTGCCGCTCCGGTAAACACAATAGGTCCTTCCGCTCCTACAGACCCACCAAAACCGATAGTGATGGATGATGAAATGAGTGAAGACCAGGTATGTTTTCGTTTTAATCTTGATTTGCGCTGCGAAATGGCATAAAGCACTCTTGTAACTCCATGTGATACATTATCTTTAACCACGTATTTTATGAACAGTGTGACTATTAATATTCCGATTACAGGATATATTAAAAATAAAATATTTGCTGATGTTTCCTGCACATGGGATGTTAGAAGACGGGAGATAAAATGTATCAGGAATTTCAAAAGCTGAGCTGCAAAGCCACACAGGATTCCTACCACCAGAGCAAGCACTATAAGGAAATTATTTTCCTTTATATGCTTCTCACGCCAGCTAACAATGCGCAGCCACAATTCTGTCCATTTATTATGTCGTTCTTGATAAGCCATTCGTCTACACTCCCTTTCCTGTCAAAATGGTTTTAACGGTATAAATCATGATTTTGACATCCATAGCAAGCGACATATTTGAGATATAAATTAAGTCAAACTTAGCTCGCTTTATCATCTCTTCTACATTTTTTGCATAACCATATTTTACCATTCCCCACGATGTAATCCCGGGTCTAACTTGCGAAAGCATAGTATAATAAGGTAGACGCTTAATAATTTTTTCAATAAAGAAAGCACGTTCAGGTCGTGGACCGACCAAAGACATTTCACCCTTTATTACATTCCAGAATTGAGGTAATTCATCAACTCTATATTTCCTCATCCAATGACCAATTGGGGTGACACGCGGATCATTATCTGTAGAAAGCTGCGGTCCGTTAACTTCCGCATCTTTACGCATGCTCCTGAATTTATAGATTTTAAAAGGTTTATGCCGATATCCGATTCTCTCCTGTGAATAAAAAACAGGTCCTCTGCTTGTTAATTTAATTGCTATTATGGCAAATAAAAATATTGGAGAAATTAATAATAAAGCAAAAATAGATAAAATAACATCAGTGACTCTTTTGATATTTTTTGAACTCTCTCCCATAGAAGGGGATGTGAGATCAATCAGGGGTTCTGCATATACATCATTGAGTCGGATGGAAGAGGTTAAAAATGCTAATTCGTCCGGTGCTATTTTAATGGGTAGATTCTGGTCGAACAGGTGATAGAGAGTTTGCATTACTCTTCTATCATTATTCCCGTTAGAAACTATAACAATTTGATCTACATCAGAATTTTTACAGAACTCACGAATCTGGGTTATCCCTATTCCTGAATAGTCGGAAGGGAAAGGGAAATTAGCGACCATTTCAATTCCGGGTCTGTTTGAAAGAGCGTTCAATCTACGTATTATATTCTTAACCTTACTTTTATCACCAATAAATAAAGTTTTACTTCTCCATAGATTATGTCTAAATTTCTTAATAGTCAACGATGTCAGGAGAAGTCGTACACTGTAAGAACATATAAACAATATCCCAAAAAGAGTTAATATGAGATTATAATTATCGCGTCGACGTCCCAATTTATCATTAAGCAGCATTAATAAAAAAAGTATTAGCGCACTCAATGCACAGACAGTCAAGGTAGATAGAAATTCTTGTAATCGAGATTTCCCTATCACTACATTATAATATCCTGAAATCCAAGAAATACCAACCATCCCTATGGGTACAAAGAATTGTTCAAGCAGTAATTTAGGGAGGGTAACATATTCCCATAATGAGACAGGATCAAAGAATGTATATATTTTCCAACGAAAAATATCAAAGATAAAGAATGCTACGAAAAAGGCGATATAATCGCCCGTTACGTAACGCATTCTTTGAGCCTTTATATTTAATTCGCCGGTATTCATCAGGATAAATAATCTTTTCTTATCTTAATTTGGTTGTATTCCCTTCATTATCGATTTTAATAACAGAACTTGAATTCTTTGGCTCAGTTTCATTCTGGCGATAGGAAGGGAAATAATCAACGCCATTCTTTATTTCATCACTTATCTCATTAAATGATGCAGGGGTAGGTTCACCCGAGATATTCGCAGAGGTTGATACCAAAGGATGTCCCAATCTTCTGCAAATCTCTGATACAAAAGGTTCCCTGCAGATTCTGAATCCGGCAAACCCTTCTGAAATCAAAGCATCTGGAATGTTTATCGGATTTGGCAAGATAAGAGATGTTGGGGTAGAGACATTCAAAAATTTGAATGCTTCCTGAGGTAAGGCGACAACATAATGACGAAGCTGTTCTTCATCAGCCACCAACATCAGCATCGCTTTACTATCAGTACGTCGTTTCAAACGGAATATTTTCTCTATCGCCATCGGATTTAATGCATCACAACCCACCCCCCAAACGGTATCGGTGGGATAGAGGATAATTCCTCCAGCCCTTAGAACCTTTAAAGTTTTTTCAATTTCCTCATTGTAAGAGGGGTCAAAGGATTGTTTGTGCATAAAAATTTTGTATGATTATAATCCTTGGGATAATAATACAAAGTTACGAATTTTTTTACAACTCTTGTTTAATAGATTATAAATTTTCGACCTCTTTCAGCCACAGAGATGATGTAGCATCTGAGGGCATTCTCCAATCGCCGCGAGGTGAAAGACATACGCTACCTACTTTCGGACCGTCGGGCATACATGACCTTTTGAATTGTTGATTGAAAAATCTGCGATAAAAGTTTTTTAACCATTTTTTTATTGTGGATTTATCATATACCCCTTCAAAAGCAATATTTGCAAGGAAGAAGATTCTTGAAGGTCTTGAACCATTGCGAAGTGTATGAAACAGAAAAAAATCATGAAGCTGATAAGGACCAACCAAATCTTCTGTTTTTTGAGCTATTGTATCTTCTTTTCCCGACGGGATAAGTTCAGGAGAGATAGGGGTATCTATTATATCCAGAAGAGTTTTTCTTCCATTCTCTGATCCCCAGCACTCGGCAAACCATTTGACAAGATGTTTTATAAGAGTCTTAGGTATCGAAGCATTTACAGCATACATTGACATGTGATCCCCATTATATGTACACCAACCTAATGCGAGCTCTGAAAGATCCCCGGTGCCAAGAACCATACCACCAACTTTATTTGCCATATCCATAAGAATCTGAGTACGTTCCCGAGCCTGGGAATTTTCATAGGTGGCATCGTAACAGGCAGGATTTTGTCCAATATCCTTAAAATGTTGTGAAACACTCTCCCCAATTGGGATTTCCAAAGCAGTTACCCCCAATTCTTTCATTAAAGACCATGCGTTGTTATGGGTTCGTGAAGTTGTTGCTTTACCCGGCATTGTTATGCCGTGAATCCCCTTTCTGGGCAAATTCAGTTTGTCAAAAGCATGGCAGGCAACTAAAAGAGCAAGTGTTGAATCCAAACCTCCGGAAATCCCGATAACCAGATTCCGACATCCCGTAGCAAGAAGTCTTTGTTCCAATCCCCACGACTGAATGGATATGATTTCTTCACAATTTTCTCTCAGATGTTCAGGATTGGATGGAACGAACGGAAGGGGTTCTACCGGATGAAGAAGGTTGTGGGGTAAATTAATTTCTGAAAAATTATTCTCGGCAGTAAGTTCTGATATCTTTATAAGCCTTGTTTGGGGGTCATTTGATAGATTATCTGAAAATGAATTATAAACTCTTCTGTCATGTCTGAGTCTTTCAATATCAATGTCGGCAGATATTATCTGTTCTTCTCGAAGAAAACGTTGGGATTCCTTAAGAATTTTGCCATCTTCAGCAATTATGGCATTTCCGGAGAAAACGAGATCAGTACTGGATTCAAAAGCTCCTGCCGAAGAGTAAACGTATGCGCATCTGCAGGAAGCAGATTGCATTTCGATCAGTGTTCGTAAATAATAATGTTTACCCAAAATTTCATCTGTGGCAGAAAGGTTAAATATAATTTCTGCGCCTTCTCGTGTTAACAGACGGGAGGGAGAATCTGTAACCCATAAATCTTCGCATATTTCAACTCCGAAAGTGATTCCATCGGCGTTTCGGAATATTAAATTTCGGCTGAAGGGGACGGAGAACTTATTGATTTTGATAGTCTCATCAATAATCGATTCCCCGGATTTGAACCATCTTTTCTCGTAAAATTCCGAATAATTGGGTATATAAATTTTTGGTACTATTCCTATGATTTTCCCTTGGGAAACTACTATGGCACAATTATATAAGGCATTTTTAAATTGAATTGGAGCTCCAATAATCAATGTCAGATTAAGATCTTCAGTATGCTTGGCAAGCTGTATGAGAGCCTCATGAGAAGTAGAGAGTAATAACTGTTGATTAAATAAATCGCCACAAGTGTATCCGGTTAAAGATAATTCAGGAAACACAATGATTCTAACTCCTTCCTTATCTGCTTGGCGCGAAAGTTGTACAATTCTTTCAATATTATAGTCCGGATTGCCGGGTTCAACTTGTGGTATCGCCCCCGCAACCCTATAGAAACCTTCACGAATATCTAATAAATCCATAAAGCTGACTGTATTAAAATTTTAAATTTTACCCTCAATACTTATATTCTATTGACTACAAATTTATAAATTTTTTATTGATTTCAAAACAAATCCCCGCTAATCACGTTAAGAAAAAAGAACAAATTATTCGACACTTTTTTATACGGAAATTTAATATGAAACCGAAATTTTTTTCAGTTATAATTCTTCTTTTGAGTTGTTTCTTACCAATGAATATAATGGCCCAGAAGGGTGAAAAATTTTTGGGGCTTGGGGGAGGTTATGCTACTTATAATAACGGTGGGTATGCAAAAGTAAACTTTCAATATACCATACTACGTCATTTAAGAGTGTCACCGGAAGTTTCATACGTGTTCAAGAAGGATGGTAAAAGTGCTTTTGCAATAAGCGCCGATATACATTCCCCGTTCAGAGTTTACAAAGGAATTTCCTTATATCCTTTAGCTGGAGTAACCTTAAATAACTGGAGTATGGATAGCCGTGATAATATCACAAGGATTGGAGCTGATTTCGGTGGAGGATTAGATATTTATCTTACATCAAATCTAAAGATAAATTTGCAGGGTAAATATTCATTGTTAAATACATGTGGAGGAGGATTTATTGACATGGGTGTAGGTTATGTATTTTAAAGATGAAAATATTCTGGAATATATTTAATAGACACGACTTATAAAAAAATCAAAATTGTCAGAGAATTAAAAATAGAGAGGGTGTTTCGGAAGAAACACCCTCTCTATTTTATTAATTGTATAGAATAACGCCTTAACTAAAATTACTTAAGTGCGTCTTTAACAGCATCGTTGGGCACCATTTCAGTTTTGAAAACGTAGGCACCGGTCTTAGGAGATTTCTCCATTTTGATAATCATGCTATAGGTACGTCCTTCACCTTTTTGAAGCGACGCGACGGTTTTTTTTGCCATGGTTCAGAGTGCTTATTTGATTTCTTTATGAATGGTCATTTTTTTGAGGATCGGGTTGTACTTCTTAAGTTCCAGACGACCCGGAGTATTTTTGCGGTTTTTGGTAGTAATATATCTTGACATACCGGGCATGCCGCTTGCCTTATGTTCGGTGCATTCGAGAATCACCTGTACGCGATTGCCTTTAGCTTTTTTTGCCATGATTATAAGATGCGTTTAAAGTGATAAAATTGTGATATCTTTTAAGTCAAGATTACCTTCAGCCTCAGCTTTTTTAATTGCTGCGTTCAGACCAATCTTATTGATGGTACGGAGAGCATGTGCCGATACGGTTAGCTCAATCCACATATCTTGCTCTACCCAATAAAATTTTTTCTTATGTAAGTTCACCTCGAATTTGCGTTTTGTACGACGCTTGGAGTGTGAAACATTATTACCCGTCTGGGCTTTTCTGCCTGTGAGCTGACAAATTTTTGACATGGCTGTTTCTTTTTTCTTCCTGTTTGTTAAACAATTTTCTGATAATAGGCCGCCATCTCAGTTCTCATATCGCTGCTAAGTGCATCATTCTCAGCAACTTTAAAAGGATGTGCCACAAATCGTTTGCAAAGTTACAACTTTTTTTATTTCTGTGCAACCTCTTAAGCTATTTTTAATTAAATTATTTTATTTTCCTGCGGTCACTTTCTGAGTATTTTGCAGAAACACCTTTCTTTTCCGCAACTTCTACCAAATATACACTTATAAGCATTAATACGATTGCTACCGGTTGCCACCAATCAAATTTATCCTGTCCCAATATATAACTTGCTATAGCTGCGACAATCAAGATTAAGTCTCCATAGAGTGCCACGACAGTGGCCGGGAGATTCTTTAAGCCTATATCTTGAAGTAGATAACTGAGGAAGGTAGGAAAAAGTATTACAAAAAGTAATGCTAACATCGGGGTGGAAAAAATCCCCTCTGACAAAACCGGTGCGTCCCATCCGGTGAAAAGTATGACTACTGATGCTGAAAAAGCACCTCCGAAGAATGTCCATTTTGATACCTGAGCGTTACTTAAATGACGCAGGAAAACTTTTTCAATCACAAGATAGGCGGCGAAAAGGATACTTGACGCAAGACAATAAATATTTCCCTTTATCGGATCCAAAGCAACCGAGCTGCTCTTTTGAGTCAAAATTATCATTAAAGCACCGGCAAACCCAAGCAATATACCGATAGTCTTCCCTATACTTATTTTCTCTGTCCGTAAAATTAAACAGATGATGAAAACCCATATAGGTTGAAGACTGATAAAAATACTGGAAGAGATAGGTGTGGTATATGTTAATCCTTCTAAAAGTGTCCACATATATCCAAACACACTTATCATACCGGTGATGAAAAGTAAGATTCTGTCTTTATTAGTGATTTTAGGTGATTTTTGTTTAGTAATCAGGCCATAAATCCAGAATAAGAGTGTGCCTCCACCAAGTCGTAGTACCACTCCGGTGTAGGCAGACATCCAAGTGGGTAATAGAAATTTTAAAGCATTTTCATTAAGTCCGCTGAAAATTTTTGAAATAGTCATGCAGACATTCCCCTTAACTATTGAAGACATGGTAAATTTGTTTTATATACTATCATTCATCATTAAATTCCTCTTGCATCTCGTAGCAATCGCGCAGAAGGTTGACAAGCATGACCATGGCATGGTCTGAGGCACTTTGAATCACCTGACGTCTATCGCCTTTAAAATGAAGACATTCAGTCACAATCTTTTCAGAATATTTTACAGCAATCCAAACTGTACCGACAGGCTTATATTTGGTGCCACCGTTGGGACCTGCAATGCCTGAAGTGGCTATTGCGCAATCAGTGTGCATAAGTTCAGCTACTCCTTTAGACATCTGTTCCACAATCTGCCGGCTTACCGGGCCATACCGGTGTATATCGCTGCGGTTAACCTTTAAGACGTCTGTTTTTACTTCATTGGAATAACTGACAATACTTCCAAGGAAATAACTTGATGAACCGGGAACTTGAGTGATGAGATGCGCAATGTTCCCTCCTGTACAGCTTTCAGCGCAGCTAATGGACAATTCTCTTTCTCTTAAAAGATCGCCCATAACTTCCGCTATGGTTTTATCTTCAGTGGATACAACTTCATGAGAGAAAATATCATTTAGAGTCTGCTGATATTTATTCATTTGAAATCTCAACAATTCAACCCCCGAATTAATTCCCGTCAAGGTCACTTTAGTCACCATGTTTGAAGAGTCAATATTTATCTTTACGAAATCCGGTAATTGATCTTCAAAGTGGCGAATAACTTTCGCCAGCTCCTGACGAGTATATCCATAAATCACTACATGCCTTGTTTCAACATGTTGAGGTGTTTTGGCAGAATCCTTTCGGGAAGAGTTCTCTTTATCTGTTTTTGAGTTTTTTATCATTTTTATTTTTTCGTCCTTCAACGAAATTATTAAGAAGTTATTTATTATATCTCCACTCTTGCAAATGGGGGAAGTGAAAGGTCACAAAAGTCACCTTTTTGAAATTTAAATAATCCAGCAATGGCAACCATAGCCGCATTGTCAGTTGTAAACTTGTGTTTTGGTAAAAAAGCTTTGATACCATGTTTGTTACAATAGTTTTCCACCGCCTTCCGGATCCCGGAATTTGCCGACACACCCCCTCCAATGGTAATTTGATCAGGATGGTGAATTTGTACCGCTTTATCAAGTTTGTCAATTAATATTTCTATTATTGTACGCTGGAGAGCGGCGGCAAGATGCGGTTTATATTTCTCGATATATTCCGGGTCTTTCTTGAGTCCGTCACGAATAGTATACAGAAAAGATGTTTTAAGTCCGGAAAATGAGAAATCGAGATCTGGGATTCTTGGTTTGTTAAAGTGAAAAAGATTGGGATCACCTTCGGAAGCAAGACGGTCGATGTGAGGACCACCGGGATAGGGAAGACCTAACACTTTTGCACATTTGTCAAACGCTTCTCCGGCAGCATCATCAATAGTACTTCCGATAATTTTCATCTCGTCAGGACTGTTTACCAGAATAAGCTGAGAATTGCCGCCACTTATGAGAAGTGTAAGAAATGGGAATTCCGGCACTTCATCCTTCTCTGTCTCTTTTACAAACTGACTCAGCACATGTGCCTGCAGGTGATTGACATCAATCAATGGGACACCTAAACCGATAGCTAATCCTTTTGCAAAACTTGTTCCTACTAATAACGAACCCAGCAGACCGGGTCCACGGGTGAAAGCAATGCATGAGATTTCTTCTTTAGTTATTTTTGCCTGTCTTATGGCTTCACTTACAACCGGCACAATATTTTGTTGATGAGCACGAGATGCAAGTTCCGGAACAACACCTCCATAAAGTTCGTGTACTTTTTGGGAAGCGATTACGTTACTGAGCAGTAAACCATCTTTAATCACCGCCGCTGATGTGTCATCGCATGATGATTCTATTCCGAGTACTATTGTTGACATTGGAGTTATATCATAAAATAAAGACAAATTTAGCTAAAAAATCCGATTATTCTACTATTGAATGATAATTTTAGTTCAAACATTCTTTTAATAACATTTACGATATCCTTAGGTCAATAAATACAAAAACCTAAAAAATATACCTGTGAGTGATTAAAAAAATCACTACATTTGTAGTTTAAAAAAACTCAGCTCCGGGGGAGCTATGATTAAATGAAAGTTTTAAAAAGAATATATAAAGTTTTTAGGAGCATTTTGTTTACCGCTATCATATTTATGGCGGTCCTATATTTGGCTTTATATCTTTTGGTTGCATTCCCTCCGGTGCAGAACTTTATAAAGAACACAGCAGAAAGAGAACTCAATAAGATAACCGGAGGTAAATTTAAGATAGGAGAAGTGGAAATTTTTCCATTTAACGAGATTGTTTTATCTGATGTATCTATTTATGATCTTGAAGGGAAGCGATGTATAAATTCTGAGAAAATCGGAGCCGGTATTGAGTTGTTAACCTTCCTGAAAGAGCGTAAAATTGTAATTACCTACGCAGAACTACTGTCTCCGGATATTTCTTTAACTCAGAAAAGTGAAAATTCCCCTTTGAATATACAGTTCCTCATTGATGCATTCTCTTCGAAAGATAAAACCAAACCTCCTACAAAATTCGATTTAAGAATTAACAGTGTAATAATAAGAAAAGGATTGTTGTCTTATTCAAAACTATGGATTCCGGGTAGATTTTCAACTCATCGATTTAACCCATCCCATATCAGAATAACAGATATTAATGCCGACATAGATTTACCGAGATTGTCGAACGAAGAGTACAAGGTGAATCTAAGGAGATTAGCTTTCAACTCGGGGGATTTTCAGGTTGAAAAGATTGGAGGGAAGGTTCATATTACACCACATTCAATTTCAATTAAAGATTTAGTTATTAAGCTTCCGGATTCGGAACTTTGTCCATCAGATTTAAGCTTGAATTTTGTTTCTTTCAATAAGATTAAAGATGCGCTAAGAAGAGACAACTTCTCTTTGATTATTGTAGATGGAAAGCTTAATCCATACGATTTTAGATTTTTCTTAACCGGACTGGATAAATTTAATTTTCCTTTGACCCTTAATCTTGAAGCTGAAGGTAATTTATGCAGCATTAATACCGGTCAGATTTCTCTATCAACTCCGGACAATCTCTTTGCAATAGGGATAAATGGTGAAGTTAAATCTTTAAACGACCTTTCTAATTGTTCCATTGGTTTAGAAGAGTTGAAATTCCGTTCTTCACAAAAAAATATTGAATCAATTTGTCAATTATTACCTTTAAAGAAAGGTATGACAGAAAAATTCCAAAATATTTTACCGTTATTGGGGGATATAGATATTAATATCAAAGGTGAGGCGATATTTAAGACAGGGGGCTATTCCATCTCAGGTTTTATATCCACGAGCGAATGTGGTGAACTTTTATTGGATGTTTCAGCAATCGATGCTTTCAATTTAAATGATTTTAAAATAAAGGGAAAGATAATAGGAGAGAACATTAATCCCGGAAGAATATTGGGGAATCAAGTTTTTGGACCACTTTCCTTCACCACTGAGACAGATATTCATTATCATGGGAAAGAATCAACAGGGCAAGTCGTTGCTAATATCCCGGAAATTGAGATTAACGGAAGAATTTTAAATGATATTAATTTCTTTGCTGATAAAAATAGCAATTCGATTTCAGGACGGTTAAGTGGTTCGGATGGAGATTCCTCAATTGATATAATTGGAGAATTATCAAAAATAAACGCAAACTATAAATGTATTCTGACAGCTGATTTAATTAATCTGGTTCCAGACCGCTATATACCGCATAAAAAGTTGAAGGACCTAATATTTAACGGTACCGTTGATGCAGAACTTGAAGGCGTTGATTTTCAAAATCTAATCGGAGAAATAAACCTTAATAATTTTAGTCTTAGAGATCCTGGAAAGGGTATACTTCGGCTCAATAATTTACATGTTTATGGAACAAAAAATAATGTTTCTCGGGAGGATAATAAATCAACAAGTAAATATTTAACCGAATATGGTATAGAATCCGACTGGATTGATGCAAAAATTGTAGGAGATTATACTCCTGTAGGATTGCTTGCAACAGTAAAGAGAGCTTTAAAAGAGGTATTGCCAACAATAATAAGAGATAATATTGAAGGGACTTCTTCCCACGATACAGATAAGAATCAGTATGCTGATTATAATATAGTCTTGAAGAAAAATGCACAATTAGTAGATTTCTTCTCTTTGCCGGTGGAATGGCTTACAGATTGCACTCTTTCTGGAAAGATAGATTCAGAGGAAGATTATATAGAAATGAAAGCAGATTTTCCTTATCTCACCCAAAAGAGAAAGAATCTAATTAGTGACACTTCTCTTACATTAGAGATAAATGGGAAAGAAAAGGAGCTTTCAATAAATTTCGGAACTCTTTATCCCACTAAAAAAGGTGATTTACGATTGGACTTGGACGTAACTTCTCACGAAGAGATTATCGATATATACACCGTTTTTAATCGTGATTTGAAAAAGTCTTTTTATGGAGATATTCATCTTCAGTCACATTTTATTAAAAAACTTAACTCCGGTATTCCCGGCATTAGAGTTGAAATATTACCTACTTCTCTTTTTCTTAGTGGGGCCGAATGGAGATTAAGTTGCGATGAAATAGAATATAATTATCCTAAGGATGTTACTATAAATGGATTTAATTTACGTCATAATGATCAGTTCGTCTTAATAAATGGAAATGTATCCTCAAATGTTGACGAAAAAATAAGAGTAGATTTGGCAGATATAGACCTTGCCTACATATTTGATACCCTAAATATCAACTATGTTAATTTTGGAGGGATGGCAACAGGAACTGTTTATGCTTCCGATTTGGTTTCGGGAGCACCTCGGGCTGAGGTTGAAGAGCTTAATATCCGGTCACTTTCTTACAACGGAACTGAATTGGGAGATGGGGCTATTTCTGCCTCTTGGGATAATCTTCAGAAATGTGTTAAAATGGTGGCCGATATTCGGGAGGATAAACGAAGAGTCGCATTAATGAATGGAGGAATATGGGTCACACGCGATTCTCTTTCATTGGGGTTTGATGCCAATAAAGTGAATGTGGGATTTTTACAACCTTTTATGTCAGCCTTTGCTGAAAAAGTTGAGGGGAGAGCCTCTGGTAAAGCATTACTCTATGGCACTTTTAAAGATATTGATATGAAGGGAAGACTATTTGCTGATACTATCAGTATAAAATTAGGATTTACGAATGTAACTTATTCGGGTAGTGATTCAATAATCATCAACCCGGGAAGGATTGAGATGCCGGGATTCACTCTATATGATAAAGATAAACATACTGCTGTTCTTAAAGGGACATTAACACATAATTATTTTCATGAACCAGTTTTCAATTTTGGAATTACAGAGATAAAGTCACTGCTTTGTTATGATACAAACCAATTTTTAAATCCTGATTGGTATGGAAAAATCTATGGTTCTGGAACTGCCGCTATTTCAGGCAAACCGGGATATGTTGGAATTACAGCTAATGTAGTAACGGAGCCAGGCTCGGAATTTACGTTTGTTCTTTCCGACCGACAAGATGCAACGGATTATGAATTCATAACATTTACCGACAACCGTCGGAGAGAGCAGGAATTGCAGAAGGAGAAAGAGGATAAAACTCCGGAGTTTATAAAAAACTTCAGGAAAAAGCAGGAATTGGATGAGGGTATCCCCACAATCTTTGATATGCAGATTCGAGCAGATATCACCCCGGTCTCCACAATGAATATAATTATGGACCCTATCGCCGGAGACAAAATACGTGCTAACGGAATGGGTAATATGTTTATAACGTATTCTTCGGAATCAGATGAAATGAAAATGTTCGGGCGATATACTCTGGAATCGGGGGTATATAATTTCTCGCTACAAGATTTAATATTAAAAGATTTTATTATTAAACAGGGGAGTACCATTTCATTCAATGGAAACCCGTTAGATGCTCACTTAGATATCACAGCTGCTTATAGGGTTAATACCAACCTGACTGATCTTGACAAATCTTTTGCAAATGATAAGGATTTGAACCGTACTAATGTACCGGTTGACGCTCTTTTGAATGTTAGGGGAGAATTACAAAATCCGTCTATAGATTTCGACATAGATCTTCCGACCTTGACTGATGAAACATCCAGAAAAGTCAAAAGTATAATTTCTACTCAAGATATGATGAGCCGACAGATTATTTATTTGTTGGCGCTAAACAGATTCTACACCCCTTCTTATATGGGAAACTCCAGTAATGGAGGAGAATGGGCATCAGTTGCATCTTCCACTTTATCATCCCAGCTTTCAAGTATGCTTGGACAACTTACAGATAAGGTTAATGTGATGCCATCCTTAAGAAGTGATAAAGGTGATTTCTCAGATGTTGAAGTAGATGTTGCACTCTCTTCCAGCCTTTTAAATAACAGACTATTACTGAATGGAAATTTTGGATATCGTGACAGAGCTACATCAAATACAACTTTCGTAGGAGATTTTGATATTGAATATCTGTTAAGTGCCAACGGTAATCTCAGGCTAAAGGCTTATAATCATTTTAACGATCAGAATTACTATTTAAAATCGGCGCTTACCACTCAGGGATTAGGAATAATCTATAGAAAAGAATTCGATAATCCGTTCACTTTCCTAAAAAGGAAGAAGCGTAAAATGAAAGAAATTAAAAAGGAATAAATTTTAATTTCCTTAAACTAAAAAGAAAAGAATATTAATCGTCAGGGTTTAAACAGCATATAACAAAAAAAGGAAAGAGTCCGGAAATTTCCGGACTCTTTCTACAATATGCATTTTAGATGTTTTCGATTACTTGATGATAATCTTACGTCCTTTCGCGATATAAAGACCTTTAGGAAGCTCATTAAGATTATTAACGTTCAAATCTTTAGCGATACAAACACCATCAATTGAATAAACATTTACGAGTGATTCATTAACTGAGATGCCATCAACACTTACCATAGGATTCACTTCGAATTCACGGGTATAGAGTGGAGATTTGGAGCCATCTTCACCGAGGAACAGACCTTCGGGCACATTTAAGGTGTAAATACCTTGATCTTTGATAGAAGGAATGATATGTGCGGTTAAATAGAGACCTTTTCCATCTTCATCGGCATAACGTATTGTTCTCTCTGATTCTGTTTGAGGAGTTTCTGATAACTCTAACTCAACCATATATTCTGAAAGAACTTTATTGTCTTTATCAGTTATGTAAGGCTCTTCCATATCAGGATTAAGACTGATTTGATCCATAGTTGCGTTAGGAAGGAACATTATCACTGAATCCAGCTCACTAACTATGTTGGATACAATCTCTCCCTCCTGAGGTTTAGGTGTGGTAATGAAGGTTAATGATTCTTCAGGACAATCCACATATTCCAAATCAGTAAAGTCAACATTTAAAGAAGGGAATGGAACAGAACCTTTATTCTCTTTATGATAGTTAAAGTTAGCTATGAGGATAAGGTTTTCAGCATCAGCAGTTTCAGGTATTTCAAACTCGAATTCTACGGTGTAAGGTTCTCCTGCTTTAATTTGAGCGGGAAGAGTGCCGTCATCTCCACGGAAACCATTTTCCGGACCGATTACAACATTTTCGTATTTTGAAAGTGAGTAAGGAATTTTAGTTGGCATGAAATTATATTCACCGTTGACTATACTGGTAAGTCCGGAGACACGGTTAGTCTGCTGGAAAGAACCCTCTTTAAGGAAAACTTCTTTTTGTGCTAAATTAAATGCAACACGATAATACCCATCAGTATTGTCAAGATCCTCGGAGGAGATTACAGTTGCCCGAGCCTTTACAGTCTTATAGTCATAGCTCTTTACATCAAGCTTAACTGATGCGAAACAACCTTCCATTATACCTTTTTCAAAACATGAGTGGTCACGTACATTATTTGTGTTCTGGCGATATTGACGGTTAATCCATACTGCCGGGAAGTCTCCACCTAAGGAATATTGGTAAGGACCTACGTAAGTATCAAGGGCTAATGATTCAGCTTTCGCCGCATTTTGAACATGGGGTTCAAGATAGATGGCGTCATTTCCAAGTTTATGAAGATAATAGTGAGTTACGTAAGCTACAGCAGGGCAGTTATTACACCAAGTACCGGTATATTTTTCTACAAAAACTTTACGTTTGAATTCACTGACATTTACGAAATCTGAGATGACATCTTCAGTAGTGCCATTTTCATATTCTGCTCTTAGAATATATTCGGTAAATGTTCCAACCTCAAGGTTAAGTGGGAAGGAAACTTTAAATGTCTCAGCTACTTCTGCTAAGTCGGTAGGTTCAGCAGATGAGTAAACAATTGAAGGATCCTGAGAATCAACGATCTCAAATTTCTTGATAGTGGTGTTGTTTTTGCCACCGAAATTGGTTACTTCAAAATTAAGGACCTGTTCGTCGTTTCTTCCGAAATAGTGAGTGCCGATATTTTTAGCATGGAAACCGCGGTTTTTAAATCCGGCATAGACTTCTCCTATGGCGAGCATATATCCATCCGGATCTGAATGGACGAATGCAATCCTTACATCTTTACCAACATATTTGTTGAGTGAAATTATATGACGGGCATAGAAGTAGTCCTCTTTTTCCACATGGTAAACAGGAGTAAAGTCACTCTTTTCAGTACCTGAGGTAGAGATATATACATCGTAAGAATCTTTGAAACCATTGCTTATGGATTTTGCGGTCCACTCAAGGTTTGCACCCTCGGTAACATTCAAAGCCGGAAGGATCAACCAATTGTCAGGAGTGACATTATTGTTAAGTCGACTGCAACTTGTGAAAGCCTGAACGCCATTTAGTTCTACTGCATCTTCATCAGTAATTTTAATGACAGACCAACCGGGAACAAGGTTATACTTGGAAGCATTATAAGAGGTGCTTTCCAACTGACCTGAGCTGTAATTCTTAGTTGTGATGTCAGATGGCTTACCGTTTTTAAACTGGTATGACAACTGCGTCGGGGCAGCAAAAGCAACTATCGACATAGCTAAACATGCTGCTGTTGTAAATAAATGTTTCATATAGTTTGTTGGTTAGTAATTTCTTGAAAGATTATTCAAATTATACAGATTATAATATTGACATTCAAGATAAAGGTCTAATAATAGTCACAAAATTAAATTAAAGAAATTAATTATCCAAATTTTATTCTTTTATAATAAAAAATATTTGTTATTTTTATTTAAAACAATCGCTTTAAAATGAATTTGAGGAAATTGGAGGTAATTGAGGTGTTACAAGCTATAGGAGGGTGAAGAGATGCGGGAATGAGAATTGTTGAAAAATTAGTAATGGATTTTTTGAGAGATAAATGTAAATTATTAATTTTGTAACAACAAAACCGAGACACCTAATGAAGATCAGTATCGACGGACTTTTAGAAAAAGCCGGGCTTGTAAACAAGCCTCGAATCGGAGTCGCCCTCAGTGGAGGAGGTGCAAAGGGTTTTGGTCATTTAGGGGTACTTATGGCTTTCGAATCATTCGGAGTTATGCCGGAAATTCTTTCAGGAGTATCAGCAGGATCTATTGCAGCTTCTCTATATGGAGCCGGACTTACACCGAAGGAAATAATCGAATGTTTTGCTTCAACTCATAAATTTGGAGATTTTACGGAATTCGGAATTCCGAAGAATGGTTTATTCCGTCTCACGAAATTTGCCCGTTTGCTTGAAAGCTGGTTGCCGGTAAAATATATCGAAGATATGAAAATACCGACAATTATCTGTGCAACAAATTTTGACAAAGGCACCTCCACGGGATGGTCACGAGGAGAGATTGTGCCACGAGTAATAGCCTCTTGCAGTATACCGATTATTTTTCATCCTGTAAAAATTGATGGTGTTCATTATGTGGATGGAGGTGTATTGCGAAATCTGCCGGCATGGGCCATAAGGAACTATTGCAAGACACTATATGGTGTTAATTGTTCTCCCCTAAAAAGCAATTTTAAATATAAGGACTCATTGGTCGATATTACCTTGCGCAGCTATCAACTTATGACCAAGGCAAATACCCTTCAGGACCTTGAGTTATGTGATTATGTGATAACTTTGAATCAATCCACCAGTATCGGTACATTTGATCTTACAGCATTGGATAGTGCAGTCAGAAAAGGGTACGATGATGCGTGTAGAATACTTGAAACCTCTCTATCCTGATAAAAATGAGAACTTCGGATTTTGAAAATAATGATAATTTACATTCACTCGGAAAAGAGCGACCGATAATATATCAGACATTTCCCAGAATCCTCACCAATACAAATTCCACCTGCAAAAAATACGGTACTCTTAATGATAACGGGTGTGGAAAAATTTTGGATTATTCCTCACCAAGATTGTTGAAGTCTTTAAAAGCCTTGGGTATTAATACTTTATGGTTAACCGGTGTTATTGAACACGCTACTAAGACGGATTTTATAGATTTTGGAATTAAGAAGGATAATCCAAATGTTGTAAAAGGGGAGGCAGGCTCTCCGTATGCCATCAAGGATTACTATGATATAAATCCTGCTTTGGCAGTATCGGTGCTTGACAGGATGAAAGAATTTGAAAATACGGTAAAAGCAATACATAAGGAGAAGTTAAAAATCATAATAGATTTTGTTCCAAATCATACGGCTCGGGAATATCACTCGGATGCAGCTCCTGATGGTATTGAAGATTTCGGGTCAAGGGACGATAAAGGTATGTTTTTTTCCCCCTCCAATAATTATTACTATATCCCGAATCAAAAATTTTCCCCCTCCTTTTCATTAAAAGAGAGTGGAGAGGAGTATATAGAATTTCCTTCAAAGGCAACAGGAAATGATTGTTTTACTGCTTTCTGTGGGATTACAGACTGGTATGAGACTGTAAAACTTAATTATGGCAAGGATTATGGAGATGGCTCTGAGCATTATTATCCAATCCCTGATACCTGGCATAAGATGTTGGACATTCTAAAATTCTGGGCATCCAAGGGAGTGGATGGTTTCAGATGTGACATGGTATTTATGGTTCCCCTCCCATTTTGGAACTGGATTATCAAGGAGATAAAAAGAGAATATCCTCACCTTATTTTTATAGGAGAGATTTACGATGTGAATCTCTATCGTCCTTTCCTCGAATACGGGGGGTTTGACTATTTATATGATAAGGTTAATCTTTATGATACATTAGTTGGAATAGAAAGATGGAATTTTTCGGCTGCACGTCTCACTGATTGCTGGAAAAGAGTAGATGGAATTGGGGGACAGATGCTCAATTTCCTCGAAAATCACGATGAAGTAAGATTTGCATCAGAGGAATTTGCTGGTAGTGCGGTTAAGACCCTCCCTTATCTTGTCGTTTCAGCACTTATATCGTCTGGTCCTTATATGATTTATTATGGACAGGAATTAGGTGAATCCGCTATTGATGATGAGGGTTTTTCCGGAAGGAATAATAGATCTACTATTTTTGACTATTGGAGTTATGACAGCTGTAGGCGATGGTATGATGATGGCAAATGTAGTTTAAGGCATCTCAATAAACACGAGCGTTGGTTGAGAGAAATGTATTCCAAGGTTTTGAATCTCTGTAATGAAGAGAGGGCTTTCAGAAACGGCGGCTTTTATGATCTGATGTATGTCAATCTTCAAAACCCTGACTTTAATCCTCATATAACGTTTGCTTTCCTTAGATATGACAATCAATACGCATATCTTATCGTTGCAAATTTCGGAAAAGAAAAGATTAATCCTTCAATCATCATACCCGAACATGCAATAGAATTTTGTGGTTTACAGGAGGGTAATATTGTATCGAAAGATCTCCTTACTTCAGAAGAGATATGCCTGGAGATATTGCGTGACCGCACTACCACTGTAAGTGTAAGTGGTTGGGGAGCGAGAATTTTACGTCTTCCGTTAAAAAAGATAGATAAAAAATAATAATAACACTATAAATCAATAATAATCATGAGTACGAATCTTCCCCCTATCAAAGTATTCGCAGGTAGTAAAAGTAACTATCTGGGAGAATCTATATGCAAGGAATTGGGTATAGAGATGGGAAAAATGAAAATCGAGCGCTTCGCAGACGGAGAATTTGAAGTTGGATTTGAAGAGTCAATAAGAGGGGCTGAGGTATACCTGGTTCAGTCTACTTTTCCTAACTCAGATAATCTCATGGAATTGCTTCTTATGATCGATGCTGCTAAGAGAGCTTCAGCTGCTACCATAGTAGCCGTGATCCCATACTTTGGTTGGGCACGCCAGGATCGTAAGGATAAACCGCGTGTTTCAATCGCAGCTAAATTGGTTGCAGATCTTCTCAGTGTTGCCGGAATTGACCGACTCATCACTATGGATCTTCACGCTGACCAGATTCAAGGATTCTTTGATTTACCAGTAGACCATCTTTACGCTTCTTCAATCTTTATTCCCTATATTCAGAGCCTGCATCTTAAAGATATGGTGATTGCTTCTCCGGATGTGGGTGGTGCGAAGCGTGCTAATTCATACGCCAAATACTTCGATGTGCCTCTGGTGCTGTGCCATAAACAAAGAGCCAAAGCAAATGTTGTTGAGAAGATGACAGTTATAGGGGAGGTAGAAGGAAAGAATGTTATTCTTGTAGATGATATAGTAGATACTGCCGGGACAATTACAAAAGCCGCTGACTTGCTTCTTGCACAGGGAGCATCTTCCGTAAGAGCTTTATGTTCTCACCCGGTGATGAGTGATCCTGCAACTGAAAGAGTACTTGCATCTGGCCTGACAGAAATCATTTTCACAGATTCAATCCCATACGGCAAGGATGATACAAAAGCTGTTGTACTTCCTGTTGCCAAACTTTTTGCTGATACTATCAGAAGAATCCATAATCGTCAGAGTATCTCTTCCCAGTATCTTTTTAAATAAGAAGTAAGTTCTTTATGGGTAAAAACCTATAAAGAATATATATCTATCATAAGAGTGAGTTAAATGACGGAATTTAACTCACTCTTATGATTTTTTTGTTATCTTTTGTTGACGTTGATATCAATCTGTTGATGCGTATCCGGAGTCTTATCCGGTCGTGCACGATAACGGGCAGGGAAACCGAATACGGTGATTCGTAACACGCGTTTCCCGTTCATCAGGTTTGTAAACTGCGGATTGACAATCATTGCGCAGTTATATTTCATAACTGCTTCAGTTAACGCCAGATCTTCAGCTTCTTTAATGGTTAGGTGCTTGAGTTTTGCAGCTCCTTCCGGTGTTGAAATGTCAATTGTATATGATATTCCTTCCGGTTCTACATCAAGGGCATAATCGTTGAAACTCTCTATATAAGTGCGTGGGGCGTGGTAAGAATTGTTGCTATGCGCTCCTGTCCTTGTGGTACTACAACTATTCATTGTGAGAATGAAACAAAAAAGAGTTATGATACCCGCAAACTTTTCTAAATACTTATTCATGATATTTTTTTAGAAATTATATTGTAGACCAAGACCGAATGTTGATTGGTGTGAACGTTTATCCCGAATCATATCGACACCGGCACTCAATGAAGAACCATTCTTGAAATTAAACTCATGTTTGAAAACCGACGCAGTGCTTAGCATACTCATCTTCTTGTATTGTCTTGACTTAATAAGACATCCGGTAAATGTTGCGATACCACCCGCTAAAGCAATAGTTCCGGGAATTAGAAAAGCTAAATAAAATGTGTCAAGGCTATCATAATAAAGAGCTCCAAATATTGTTAAAATTGTTCCACCTGTCATTAGAGGTACTCCAACACTCCATCCTACAGTTTTAAGATTTTTTGACTTTTTAAGATTGTTGTGTCTTTCATAGTCAAGAGCTAAAAGAGCAATGTCGTTTAAGTTTGAAGCCCCTGTTTGTTGATTGCCGGGGGCATAAACATTGGAGGTCTGTTCACTGAATTTCTCCTGGCGACCATCCTGATAGTTGATATTCGAAACTAACGATTTATCCATTATATACTGTGGTCCTTCTACATTTGACCACCTTGTATAAATGACTTCATTGTCGTTAACTCCGATTATTTGGCAGAGTATTGTTGAGCCATCATTCTTTACGATAACATCTTGGGCGGAGACAGAGAGGAAACTGACCGCCATGACTAAAAATAGCAATATCTTTTTCACTATTCCAATAAACGTCCCTTATCCTCCTTCGGGACTTTAACTATTAGACATAAAAAAGGTGTGAGGAATGTATCTTGTCGTATCCCATTATCAGGTCTTGGCGTACCTATGTACCGGATATAACAATTGCCCCACACCGAAATTGCTATATATTTCCTTCCTTTCGGTAAGGGTATAGAGCAACCGATGCAAGCGCCATTGCCAATCTTATCTTTGGTACAATTCAAACCGCCAAGTTCGATAATGAAAGATAAAATTTCAATAACACCTTTCTACTAAAAATGTCGATTCTCTCCTTCTTTAAGCTTTAAGGTGAGAATTACTTGCAAAGATAATAATAAATCTTTTCCCTTTATTTGGAATTTGATAATTTTCTTAATTAAATCAATCAGAAAAATGAAAACATTTAATAATAAATAATTAGTGAATTGATAATTAATAATTAATTTGAAGTTGTTACTATTTATATTGTAAATAAAAAGAGTGAGTTAATCAACATGATTAACTCACTCTTTTTATGTAGAGGACTGTTTATTACCAGATGATTACGCGCTCGTTTTCAGGACGGAACATTGGGTCACCTTCTACAATACCGAAGCTCTTAAAGAAAGGTTCAATATTTTTGATGGCTACATTCACGCGGTTTTTACCTAAAGAATGAACATCACTTACAGTTAATACACGAATCTCTTCAGGGCGAATGTTCTGAGCCCAAAGGTTTGCAAAGTTCATATAGAATACTTGCATCGGGTCAAAACCATCAATGAGAGCTTCTTGACTTGTTATATCAACACCTTTCTTTTTCTGAGAATCAAGGAATGCTGTCATGGCTACTCGAAGTCCACCTTGGTCAGCAATATTTTCTCCCAGGGTATATTCTCCATTAGCATGAAGTCCGGGAAGAACTTCGACTTCACTGTATTGATCTGCAAGTCCTTTTGTAAGCTTGCTGAATGCCTCTGCATCCTCAGCTGTCCACCAGTTTTCAAGATTTCCATTAGCATCAAACTGACAACCTTGATCATCAAATCCATGAGTCAGTTCATGACCGATAACTACACCTATACCGCCATAGTTTTCTGCATCACTTGCTTCAGGATCAAAGAAAGGAGCTTGAAGAATTCCAGCAGGGAATACGATTTCGTTGTTAAGTGGATTATAATAAGCATTAATAGTCTGGGGAGTCATGTGCCATTCAGAACGATCAACAGGTTTACCCCATTTAGCAAGATACTGATCATTAGCCCAGAGTTGAGCATTATGAACATTTTCATAAAATGACAGGGATGGATCAACATTAAGGTCTGTATAATCTTTCCACTTGTCGGGATAACCGATCTTGACCGTGATAGTGTTAAGCTTTTTCATAGCCTGTACCTTAGTGTCATCACTCATCCATGGGAGGTGCATAATATGTTTGCAGAGTGCATTTCGTAGATTCTCAACCAAACCCTCCATGTATTTTTTAGAGGATTCCGGGAAATATTGCTCTACGTAAAGCTCACCGATTGCCTCTCCCATAAGGTTTTCTGTTGTGGCAAGGGAACGTTTCCAGCGAGGGAACTGTTGTTGAACACCACTTTTAACTTTGTTGAATTCAAAGTGAGCATTGGTAAAGTCATCGCTCAGATAGGGAGCGGCACCACTGACGAGTTGCCATAGATAATAATCCTTTTTCTCTCTGTCAGAAAGAGATTTGATGAGATTATCCGCTTGTTTTACTGTTTTGAGCTCAGTTACATAAACCATGTCAGGATTCTGAATCTTCATTGTTTCGATGAAGAATCTATCCCATGGAAGATTGGGGTACAATTCTTTTAGCTGAGCAAAAGTGCGCGGATTATCCATCGCTTGCATGTTGCGACTCTCTTCACGAGTCCATGTAGAATCAGCAAGAAGAGTTTCAATCTTCAATACATTTTTTGCAATTCGGGAAGCATCCTTTGATGAGTAACCTGCAAGCTGGAGATCTTTTTTTATCAGTTTCGAATAAGCATCGCGGACTTTTTTATTATCCTTGTCATTTTTAAGATAATAATCGCGGTCACCCAGTCCGAGACTTGTGCTTCCCACATACATTGCATATTGAGAAGAGTTATGAATATCTTCTTGTGGCGCAGCTCCGAAGAAAGGAGATGATATTTGTGAGTGCATCCAGAGAAGAAGATCAGTCATCTCTTCTGGCTTTGCGTTCTCAATTTTTGCCATGTCAGCTTTGATGGGAGACGCTCCCAGTTTATTACGCTTCACAGAATCCATGGCAGATTCATAAAGAGAGGCAACCTTATAAGCAACAGTACCCGGCTGAGGATTTGTACTTGCCAGATTTGTGACAATGCGGCGCACTCGGTTTGTGCTGCTATCGGTCAATGTGTTAAACTGTCCGTATCTCGCATATTCCGGGCTTAAAGGGTTAGCGTCCATCCATTTTTGGTTGACGTGACGATAGAAGTCTTCCTTTGCCGGGATTGAAGGATCAATGCCGGAAGCGTTTAAACTCTTCAGATGCTCGGCAGATGCAGTCAGTGCAATTACGGCAGCTGAAGCAAAAAGGAAAGGTTTAAGAGTTTTCATTGGTTATTTTAATTTTTATTTATTCTTCGTTGTCCGGACGATATTCCAATATATCACCGGGTTGACACTCAAGTATGGAACATATATTTTCGAGAGTTGAGAATCTTACAGCCTTTGCTTTACCTGTTTTAAGAATAGAGAGATTAGAGGGGGTAATATGCATTCTCTCAGCAAGATCTCCAAGGGAAATCTTACGTTTAGCCATCATTACATCCAAATTTACTATTATTGGCATAATTCAGTGTGTATTCTCTGAGTAATTAAATTGTCATTTCCTGATCTTCACGAAGCATTATACCTCGTTTCCATGTCTGTGCTATCAGCATCGTGATGAATCCTAATAGTAAATTAGTCCATGGAATTTCCCAATTGGGAGAAACATCCAAAGTGGCACCTTTAATATTCAATGAAGAGAACATTGTGTATGTAACTATTCCACTAATTACTGATAGAAAAGCCATTATCAGGAGACAAATTGATATGGAATTGAGACGCTTTGAGTTCTCTCTAACAAAGATACGTCCCTTATTTATTGAAATAATAAATTTTCCAAGATATATCAGGAGGAAAATAAAAACTATCAGGGTTAAGGCTCCTATTGCTATGTCTACACCACCGAGCGTATGATTGGGAAATTTCGAATCAGGAACGAGAATAGTTGCAGATTCTGTGAACATGGGATAACTTGAACCATCCTGAAGTTCCAATCTACTATCCGGTGAAAACTTGTTATTGTCTTTTGTTAAAAGTACTTGAACCGGCGTGGAGTTAAGGATTGAAGAATCAGCACTTTGAGAACTGATTGAAGGTAATCCGCCTCCTATCAGTACTATAGGAAGAACAGTATACACCGCTAAAATAATTGCAAGTATAATACTTAGGGTGTTAATCAGCAGTTTATTCATGGCGTTTTTTATGAATATGATAAATCGATAAAGGAATAATGTATGATATAAAATATTTTTTGACAATCGATAAATATCCCGTTCGATTCTTGCGCAAAATTAAGTAAAATTTTTGGGATAGACAAGTCTATCCCAAAAAAATGTGGCAAAAAGCGCGCAAAATATCTTTGTATCAGGAGTAGCCGCTGTTTTGCGACTGCAAATTGTTAATTTATCTGATTGGGCACAGGACCATATTTATTTGCTCCCGGAAAACTGGGTTGACATAGGTAAACGAGTAATATTATTACACCCGCGATCGGCAAAAATACCCAGCAAATATTCCATCCGGAATGATTAGCATCATGAAGACGACGGAACAGCAATCCAAGAGAGGGGAGTAATGTTCCGATTCCCCATAAATTTTGGAGAATTGAATTATAACTCATGGAAGTGTAAATGTCTAATGGATTCGAACTGTTTATTACTGTCATGAAAGTTGACATTGATGGGATAAACAGTATACTGGATACGATATAACAGAAGAGAACCCACCACCAATATTCTGAACGGGATGCTCTGCCCGTAAAACAACAATAATTGGTAAATGCCCGGGAAATGGCTTGACCAAAAGATACTTGATACTGATTCATAATTAAATCCGATTTAGATAGTAAATTTTTTATTAACTTATTTTTCGCTTGGTATATTTAATTGTATGATAATTCCATTTTTATCTCTCTATGACAGTTAGAAGAGTCGATAGTTTCCTTTCAGTTTCTTCCCATTCAGTATCCGGATTTGAAAGATGAGTTATACCCCCTCCAGCATAAAGAATTGTTTTATTTCCTGTAATTTCCCCACAACGTAGATTTACATAGAGGGAAAAATTTTGAAAATCCTGAATATAGCCACAGAATCCACCGTAGTATTTTCTATCAAAATTTTCTGTATTCTTGATTAATTCTAACGCACTTCCTTTAGGATATCCACCCAAAGCCGGGGTAGGTGACAACTCGGTGAGCAAATCAGGAATTATTCTTGCAAAATCCGTTTGTGAAGATTGGTCTTGATTTTTATTAAATTTCCCTTTTATGAGAGATTGCAGATGCTCTACCGGACCTGCTTTAAATGTTTTTGTGTTTTCTAAATTAATCTTTAATCCGAAATTTTGAAAAGTTGTTACGATATAGTCAGTGACAATCTGTTGTTCTTCAAGGTTTTTATTGTCCCATGCATCCTGACTGCCGGCAGGTCTTGTCCCTGCCAATGACATTGTGAGTAATTCACCATTAGAGCTCCTCAAAAATAGTTCCGGGCTTGCGCCAATCCAACATCCACTCTCTTTTGAATAGAAACTGAAGATAAAGGCTAATGGGTATGCTTTACAAAGAGCAATAAAACTTTTACGTAGGTTAACGGACTCATCAAACACTAAACGCCGTGCTATTACAACTTTACCACTAATACCATCTCTAAACTTTAATTCTTTAAGTGCATTTTTTATATGGGTTATATAAAAAGAATGTTCCTTTTTTGGAGTTGATTCTTCTTTAACCGTCAATGAATTTCCCTCTAAAAAAGTTCGGGATATAAGTTGTAAAGCTTTTTCTCCACTTAATAGCGGTGATATGATTGTGAAATCTTTGTACTGTTGGTTTAGAAAGAAGGGCGCTATATAGAAACCTCCGGGGTGTAGCCCTGGGGTGATTTCCTCAGCTTCTCCTCCATAAATTGTCTTTTCTCCGGGAAGCCTAAAAATAAAAAAAGGGTTAGACATCAATACGGGCAATTAGTTCGAAGGGATACCCCTTAATAATTTTTGCGTTCACAAAACTTCCCATAGGCTCATTGCAATCCTCAATTATCACTTCCGGATCTACTTCCGGACTATCCCACTGAGTTCTTCCAATTGCATTGTTACCTTCGTGACGTTCAATTAAGACTTTAACAACTTTTCCTACAAGTTTTTCATTCAACTCTTCCGATATTTCAGATTGAATTGCCATTAAAGTGTCAAGTCTTTTCTGTTTTATTTCCTGAGGTGTATCATCTTGGAGAAATTTAGCAGCGTAAGTGTCATCCTCTTCACAATAAGCAAAAGCACCCATCCTGTCAAATTTCTGTTCTTTTACAAATTCAAGAAGTTCCTTAAATTCTTCTTCTCCTTCTCCGGGAAATCCTACCATTAAAGTAGTACGTATCTTAATATCAGGTACCTTATTTCGAATCTGATTTAGAAGATTAAGAGTTGCTTTTTTATCGATATGTCTCCTCATATTCTTCAGAACTGGGTCAGAAATATGTTGAAGGGCAATATCGAGATAATTACAGACATTCGGACGTTTCGCCATGACATCGAGAATGTCCATGGGGAAATCAGCAGGATATGCATAATGGAGCCGAATCCATTCAACTCCCGGAATGTCTGCAATTCTTTCAACCAGGTTAGCTAAGTGTGATTTGCCGTCAAAGTCCTTTCCGTAAGAGGATAGATCTTGAGCTATGATATTGAATTCCTTAACTCCCTTACTTACTAAATCGTGTACTTCCTCTTCTATCTCTTCAACCGGACGGGAGATATGACGTCCTGTAATAAGTGGTATTGCACAGAATGCACAGAAACGGTCACAACCTTCGGAAATTTTCAGATATGCGCTCCACTGGGGAGTAGTTAAGGTTCTCTCCCAGTCCTCGGGTCCATTTTTTCCGGATTTATCAGGTAATGTATCTATAAAATCTTTCCAGTTAAATTTCCCATACCATTTGTCAACCTCCGGAATCTCGCTTTTCAGTTCATGGAGATATCTTTCCGAAAGACAGCCCATTACAATGAGCTTTCCTATTTCACCTCTCTCTTTCTTTTCAGCCAATTCGAGGATAAGATTGATGGATTCCTCTTTTGCATCCGCTATGAACCCGCAAGTGTTGACAACAACATATTCTCCTGAGGGATTATCATCATCGTGGTGAGTGTGGTAACCTCTCATTTCCAATCTTTTGATTAGACGTTCTGAATCTATGAGATTTTTTGAACAACCCATAGATATTATATCAATCCGAGATGGGATAAAATTACCTTTCATTTAGCAACGTTTCCAAAGAGGGATTTTACAAAATCATCTGCTTCAAACAATTGTAAATCATCAACGCCTTCTCCTATACCGATATATTTTACAGGTATTTTGAACATATCACTAATGCCGATAACAACTCCTCCTCTGGCTGTCCCGTCAAGCTTGGTCACTGCCAGAGTATTTACTTCAGTTGCGGCTGTAAATTGTTTTGCCTGTTCAAAAGCATTTTGCCCTGTTGAACCGTCAAGAACAAGCAGAACTTCATGTGGTGCTTCCGGAACAACTCTTTGCATCACTCTTTTGATTTTGCTTAACTCATTCATCAGATGCGGTTTGTTATGTAGCCTTCCAGCAGTATCTATTATTACAACATCTGCTCCTGATGCCTTAGCAGAACTTAAAGTATCAAAAGCTACAGCTGCCGGATCACTCCCCATATTTTGGTGAATTACCGGTACACCAATTTTTTCTCCCCACAATTGAAGCTGAGATATTGCTGCAGCACGAAAAGTATCAGCTGCGCCAAGCACTACTTTCTGACCGGCTTTCGTGAATTGATAAGCAAGTTTCCCTATTGTTGTAGTTTTCCCCACGCCATTAACACCCACAACCATGATGACGTATGGCTTTTTATCTTCTTCTATTTCAAAGTCTTCATGCTCATGCCGAATTAACATGTCGGAAATCTCTTCACAAAGAAGTTTATTAAGCTCATCCATCCCAACATATTTGTCGCGAGCCACTCTATCCTTTATTCTATCAATAATCTTTAAAGTAGTATCAACCCCAACATCACTTGTAATGAATGCTTCTTCCAAATTATCGAGGACTTCATCATCAATTTTGTTTTTTCCTGCAACAGCATGAGAAATTTTTGACCATATTCCAACTTTGGTCTTTTCAAGACCTGCTTCAAGCTTCTGCTTTTGCTCTTGTTCCTGTTCTTGGTTTTTTTTGCCAAATAGTTTGTTGAAGAATCCCATTATCGATTACTTTTTTTTATATCTCCACATTAGCTGTGACATGAAACTATGATACCCTTTAAGGAGAGGGTTTTAATTCACAAAATTAACCATTATTTGTGATTTCCCAAAATCCAAATTATTCTCTAATTCATTCTCCAGCTCATCTAAGTCCAATTCCTCATATTCCTCAAATTTAATCTCAGAATCATGTGGTGTTGAACTTATGTTAAATTGAGGATTGGAACGGGCATAAATCCATATACCCAAAAATAAAGCTACACCTATTAACCATGTTATTAGTAATGTTTTACCTGCGCTACGTGAGAATACCGCACGATTTGAATTTATAGAAAAAGCACATTTTATTACTGCGAACACCGGGATTCCGAAACATATAATAATACTTAGGCTGAGAAGTTCGAAAAACCAAAGAGATCCGGGAATGGCGGGATCCCAGAATTCCCGTATTACTGCCATTAGAAAAGTGCTGTTGAAGGGGAGCATTATTAATCCAATAACATTTATAATTAATAAGAAGCATAACGCAATACCTATCGGAATAGCAATAATAGCACAAAATATCAACAGTATTTTCCCGGCAACTCCTAAGATATTCATTATTGTGTCGAGAACCGAATGTGATGATCCGGTCTGGTGAGAAATGTCTCTAAAGTTTTGTTTAACAGAATTCCGATAGAAAGATGAAACAGATTCTCCTATATCTGAAATAGAAGTAGGTTTACCATACATCTGCATCTGTTCGTATGGAGTAGTAGCAGGGGGTATAATCACCCATAATATTACATAAACTATAAAAAGTGTAGAAAAGGAACAAAAGCCTAACACTACAGCGATGACTCTAACCCATACAGGATCTATTCCGAAATAGTGAGCAATCCCGGAACACACTCCACCTATTATTTTCTCATCCGGGTCTCGATAAAGACGTTTTTTTAATGGAAATCCCGGATTAAAGGGTGGGGGAGGAACAGAATGATTATTGTTCGTGTCAGTTGGGGGTACTTGGAAGGAATTTTCTTCAATAGGAGAATTGAGCAGTTCATCTTCATCTACAAATGTTTGTGGCTCTCCAATTCTTTCCACTACGGATTCTATTTCAGTTACCGTAAGGATATGGGAGGGATCCGGAAACCGTTCGTAAAGAATTTCTGCAATACGCTGTTCTATATCCTGTTCAATGATAGAGGAATCAGGATTTTCTCGAAGAACAGAATCTATAGTGTTAAGATAGTTATTGAGGAATTTGTAAGCATCTTCATTGATAATGAAAGGTGAGCCTCCGATGTTGATATTAACAATCTTTTCCATGTCTTTATAATTTTGTTTTAAAATGTTCTACTGCTTGAGATATTTCATCCCAGGCTTCACTCATTGTTTCAAGAACTTTTCTTCCATCGTCAGTGATGAAAAAATACTTCCGAGGGGGTCCTTTGGGAGATTCTTGCCATTCATAATTAAGTTTTCCTTCCCGTCTTAATCTTGAAAGCAATGTATATATGGTCCCTTCCACCACTACCATATTGACTTCATCCAATGCTTTGATTAGGTCTGAAGGGTAATATTTACCCTGAGCAAGTTTTAAAAGTATGATGTATTCCAACATCCCTTTTCTCATTTGCGCCTTTATGTTATCAATATTTTCATTCATTATTCAAAAGTTTCACTACTTAATGAGACTCCAAAGCCAGTTCCTATGATTCATGGAGATAGCTATTTATTGAAATTTTTCTTAGATAAGGGATTTAAGGCTCCTTTAAGTATTTCAGAGCCTTAAATCCTTACAATAGAATTAAGAAACTGTTTTCAAATTTTTTTAATATAATTTTGTTTTGACGGTTTATGATTCGGAATTATTCTGAATCACGCCGCAAAGATATAATAAAAAATAGTACTATGCAATACATAGTACTATTTTTTTTAAAATCTATTGATTTTTTATATGTCAAAAATTTAACAAAGAAGTGAGTAAATAAGTAGCAGGATTTTAGGAGTTATAGCGCTTTAAAGACGTATAATTCTTTGATTTTCCGAACCTCTAAATTGTAGGTCAGGATTCTTCCGGGCTAATATAAACGGTCCGTCGACTATGGTGTCAATATAGGGTAGAGGTAAAGAAAGATAAGGATCGTTTATTATTTTTTCGAATGTAAATCCGGTATACAGCCATATAGAATATCCTGCCTCTTTTATTGATTTCGCCAGAATAGCCAGTTTCTCCGGATTCATCAATGGGTCACCTCCTGTAAAGGTGACATTGAAATCTTCTTCTTTTACAATATCCAGAATTTCTTCCAGGCTCATTTTTATTCCTCCATCTGGATCCCACGAATCCGGATTGTGACACCCCGGACATGCGTGAGAGCAACCTGCAAAATAGATAGAGGTCCGGAATCCCGGACCATCTACCGTTGTACCCCGACGGATATCGAGAATATTGAAGAAAGTATTATTTTTCATTTCCGGAACTTAAAAATCTATTTATGAACCACACGATCCTTAAGTTCTGCCAGTTTGCCGGAGTTCCATCTGTCTGTGGTACCTACCAGATAACCGGTAATTCTTTGAATTGTTTCAAACTTTTCCCCACATTTTGGACAATGGGTCATAGAAGTATCCGCATTTTCATAACCACACTTTGGACAATGGTTTCGATTATGATTTACAGAACCATATCCAAGATTATATTTGTCCATCAAATCCACTATTTGCATGATAGCTTCGGGATTATGGGTTGCATCTCCATCAAGTTCCACATAGAAAATATGTCCTCCGCGGGTTAGCTCATGATAAGGAGCTTCTATTTTCGCTTTGTGGCGTGGAGAGCAGTGGTAGTATACAGGAACGTGATTGGAATTGGTATAGTAATCCTTATCAGTTATTCCTTTAATAATGCCAAATGTTTTACGGTCTTTTTTGGTAAATCTTCCGGAAAGTCCTTCAGCCGGTGTGGCAAGTACAGAATAGTTATGCCGGTATTTTTCAGAAAATTCATTGGCCCTGCTTCTCATATAGCTTACAATTTTCAGTCCGAAGGCTTGTGAAGATTCACTTTCGCCATGATGATGACCCGTAAGGGCTATAAGACATTCTGCGAGACCGATAAATCCGATTCCCAATGTACCCTGATTAATAACGCTTTCAATCGTGTCATTCGGACCAAGTTGTTCAGATCCTGTCCAAAGTACATTCATGACAAGAGGGAATTGTTTAGCATAAGCGGTTTTTTGGAATTGGAAACGCTCATCAAGTTGCCTTGCTGTTAATTCCAACATATCCGACAACTTATGGAAGAACATTTCTATTCTCTCCTCCTTATCTTGAATATTGATTGTTTCGAGTGCAAGTTTTACTAAATTGATTGTGGAGAAAGATATATTCCCTCTTCCCACGGAAGTTTTCATCCCATAACGATTTTCAAATACTCGGGTTCTGCACCCCATGGTCGCAACTTCATGCATATATCGCTCAGGGTCATCAGCATTCCATTCTTCATTTTGGTTGAACGAAGCATCCAAATTAAGAAAATTGGGAAAGAATCTACGGGCTGTTACCTTGCAAGCTAATAGATAAAGATCGTAGTTTGGATCTTCAGGTAGATAATTAACCCCCCTCTTTTTTTTCCATATCTGGATGGGGAAAATGGCTGTTGCCCCGTTCCCAACCCCTTCATACGTGGAATTGAGAATTTCACGTATTACACATCTTCCTTCAGCTGAGGTATCCGTACCATAATTGATTGAGGAGAAAACTACCTGATTGCCTCCTCTTGAATGGATTGTATTCATATTATGTATGAATGCTTCCATGGCTTGGTGCACTCGGGAGACGGTTTTATTGATCGCAAATTGGACAAGTCTATCATCTTGAGATAAATTGTCCAGAGGGGATTTGAGGTAGTCTGAAATTTCTATATTATAAAGGTGAGAAAGATCCCTCGCTTCTAATTGTTCGAGATTTTTAATTTCTTCAATAAAACTATATCTTACATAGGGAGCGAGATAAAAATCAAAAGCAGGGATTGCTTGACCGCCATGCATCTCATTTTGGGCAGTCTCAAGAGAGATACATGCTATGACACTCGCAGTCTCGATTCGTTTTGCCGGTCGTGACTCACCATGTCCCGCAACAAATCCGTGTCTCAAAATCTTATTCAACGGATGTTGAACACATGTCAGGCTTTTAGTGGGATAATAATCTTTATCGTGAATATGTAGATAGTTCCCCTTAACTGCATTTTTAACTTCAGCGCTTAGAAGATAATCATCTACAAAGGGTTTCGTAGTTTCACTTGCAAACTTCATCATCATCCCTGCCGGAGAATCTGTATTCATATTGGCATTTTCCCTGGTGATATCATTGTTTTTTGCCTCAATGATTTCGAGAAAGATGTCTCTTGTTTTGGCTCTCCTGGCTATTGAACGCTGGTCTCTGTATGCTATATATTTTTTTGCAACATCTTTACGCGCGGATTTCATGAGTTCAATTTCAACCTTGTCCTGGATTTCTTCAACTGTCATTTTTTCCGCGCCACTCATGCCTACTCTATCTGTGATGCGTTGGATAAGAGTTTCATCTTCTCCGGTATCTGTTGTGAGCATTGCCTTGCGTATGGCTGCCTTGATCTTTTCCTCATTATATCCTACTACGCGACCGTCGCGCTTCACAACTACCTGAATCATGTTTTTATTATTGAATTTTTTATAGTAAAATTTAGTTGTATTAAGTTACTGTGATTTTATCTTATCTGTAACTCGTGAATGAAATTTATTAAGTGCAAAATTAAATTTTTGAATAATTTAAACCAAATAAATTTTGTTAAAATTTCAGTTTTGGACAACTTTTTCAGTTGATAAAATTTATAATATGCTTATAAACAAAAATATAAAAATTTTTTTGGACAACTATTTAAATGTAGTAGTAAAATTAATGATAAAGTGAGATAGCATATTCGCTGTCTCACTTTAATCAAAAAATATTATTATTTCAAAAAAATTATTTTAAACTTATCCTAACGGTGATTCTTAGACAATTATTCTTTATGTCTGTTTGAAATAAGAGCTTCAAGAGCCGCTATTGTTGCCAGATCACACAATTCATTTACAGAAGCGGAATCGGGACTGAAGAATATAGGTTTTTTCAATCCAAGCTGGATGGGACCAACCATACTTCCAACCCCCATACCAAGAAGCATTTTTCCAGTAATATTGGCTGCAGAAAGAGAAGGAAAAACAAGTGTATTCACATCTCTGCCTTTCAAAGTATTGAAGGGGAAATTTTTATCCCTTAGTTTCTTGTCAAGCGCATATTCAGCTTGCATTTCACCATCCACTGCAATTTCAGGATACTTTTCGTGGAGAATTCTTACGGCATCTTTGACTTTATCCGGGTCTTCTTCTCCAACATTTGAACCGAAGTTGCTATAGGATAACATAGCTATTGCGGGTTCAATGCCAAAAAATCTAACTGAATCATTCGCAAGTCGTGCAATATCAACGAGTGTTGCTGAATCTGATTCACCATTAATTGCTGTATCCGCAAGGAAATATGTACCTCTTCGGGTATTGAGTATATGCATTGTGGCACAATGATTAAATCCATTTCTCATACCGACAATGTCTCTTACCATTTTGGCTTTTCTATTAGCTGCGGAGCGACAACCGAGAATGAAAGCATCAGCGTCACCTGAATCAACCATTAAAGTTCCGAAAACAGATCTGTCATATAGTTTATCCATAGCCAAATCAAAGGTCATTCCCGAACGAGCCTCTTTTTGGGCTAACACTCCGGCATATTTCTTACGTCTTTCAGCCATGGCGTCAGAACGGGGATCTAAAATATCCACAACAGATACATCTAATCCAAGACGTTCGGAGATTTTATGGATTTTTTCAACATTACCGAGAAGGATGGGTGAAATTACATTTTCATGGGCCAATCTCACAGCTGCCCGGAGCATATTTTCGGATGTTCCATCAGAGAATACAACTTTAATTTCATTACCCTTCACATGATCTGTTATTCTCCTCATCAGTTCTCCGTCATCACCCATCATCTGCTTGAGATGTTCCTGATATTTTTCCCAATCCCGGATAGGTCTGAGAGCGACACCTGAATTCATGGCTCCAAGAGCTACTGCCGGTGCGACATGCAGTAATAATCGTGGGTCAAGAGCTTTGGGTAAAATATAATCCATTCCGAACTTGAGGTCACTCTGCCCATAGGCATCATCCACAACAGCCGGAACAGGTAATTTTGCAAGATCAGCAATTGCCTTTACTGCACTGACTTTCATCTCCTCATTAATGCATGTGGCTCCACAATCAAGAGCACCACGGAAGATATAGGGAAAACCAATGACATTGTTTATCTGATTAGGATAATCGCTTCTGCCGGTTGCTACAATTACGTCAGGTCGTGCAGCTTTTGCATCTTCATAAGAGATCTCGGGATCAGGATTTGCAAGAGCGAATACAATTGGACGGGGAGCCATTGACCGTACCATTTCTTTTGTCAGAACATTAGCAACACTAAGACCAAGGAATACATCTGCTCCCACCATTGCTTCTTCTAAAGTAGTAATATCCCGTTTAGTTGCGAACTCCTTTTTCTGAGCATTCAATCCTTCGCGGTCAACCCTAATTACCCCTTTTGAGTCGCACATTACTATATTTTCTGGATTGACGCCTAAAGCTTTATATAATCGGGTGCATGAAATGGCAGCGGCTCCTGCTCCGTTAACTACAAGTTTTATATCTTCTATCTTCTTTTTCTGTATTTCAAGTGCGTTTAAAAGTCCGGCTCCCGAAATGATGGCTGTTCCATGCTGGTCATCATGCATCACCGGAATATTCATCTCCTCTTTGAGCCTTCGTTCTATTTCAAAACATTCAGGAGCCTTGATATCTTCGAGGTTAACTCCTCCGAATGTCGGTTCCAGCGCCTTGACAATTTCAATGAATCTATCCGGATCTGACGCATCAAGTTCAATATCGAATGCATCAAGACCGGAAAATATCTTAAATAATAAGGCTTTACCTTCCATTACCGGCTTTCCGGCTAATGGACCGATGTTTCCTAAACCAAGAACTGCTGTGCCATTTGATATTACAGCTACCAAATTCCCTTTATCTGTATATTTGTAGACATCATTAGGATTATCCTTGATTTCGAGACAAGGATATGCCACTCCGGGTGAATAAGCTAATGATAAATCAAGTTGTGAGGAATAGGGTTTGGTAGGTGTAATCTCTATTTTTCCGGGACGACCCTCTTCGTGATACTCCAATGCAAGTTTTTTTGTGACTTTAGCCATGTCGCTATATTAATTTAATTCTATATTTGTTGTTAAGAAAAATCACTATGGATTTTAAAAGATTAACAATCGACAGGCAGAAAAAGGTCAGAAAAAAGAAAATTATTTTTTCCAGAAGGAGGGTGTAAAAATCACTAAAATGGTAAAAAGTTCAAGACGTCCAACCAACATCAAAAAAGTCAAAATCCATTTAGCCAAATTAGGCATCAGAGAATAATTTCCGGCTATTCCCGTAATATCAGTTCCCAATCCCGTGTTGGAAATTGCAGAAAGGGAACAGAAAATACTATCTACAAGTGGTATTCCGAGAAGGGACAGTGCTATTCCTCCAGCAATTATAATTATTATATAAAGAAACAGGAAAGCCAATGTTTTCATAACAACTGCCGGTTGAGTTCCTTTCCCGTTAATACACACCGTGCGTATGGAGTTTGGATGCATCAGCCTGTAGAATTCATTTTTAAGAAATTTAAATAGGATTATAAATCGGTCTATTTTGGCACCACCCGACGTGCTTCCAGCGCAAGCTCCTATAATCATCAACATAATTAATACAAGAAGGGCTATCGGACCCCAATCATTAAAATTGGGTTGTGTCAAGCCTGTGGAAGATATTATGGAAACAGCTTGAAAAAGAGGATCTATCGTCAGATGTTCTAAATCGTGAACAGGCTGATTAATAAATACAGACAAGGCAAAAATTATATATGCAGCCACTACCATGAAAAAGTAGACATTCAGAGCATCGTTTTTTAACACATATTTAAATTGTCCGTGAGCCACTTTATAAATTAAAGCAAAATTAACACCACCCAAAAACATAAATATGGTCATTATGCTTTTAATGTAAACACTGTTCCATTCATGGAGCGACATATTTGTGCTCGAAAATCCACCTGTCGACATAGTTGACAATCCATAACAGATAGCATTAAAAATATCAACTTCTGACAAGCTTAGGAGCAAAGTGACCAGAAATGTAAGAACGATATAAACCATCCATAACCCTTTGGCAGTGTTGCTGACACGTGGTCGCAATTTGTCATGGGTGATACCTGTTACCTCAGCATTAAATAATTGCATCCCTCCCTGATAGTTAAGCATAGGGACAATAGCTAATGTAAAAAGTATTATCCCTAATCCCCCGATCCATTGCACTAAAGAGCGCCAAAGAAGAATCGAGTGAGGAACATTGTCCAAAGAGTTAAGAACAGTAGCACCTGTGGTGGTAAATCCACTCATGGTTTCGAAAAATGCATCTGTAATTGAAAGGTGTGTTCCCGTAAACAGGAAAGGTAACATTCCAAAAAGAGATAAAATAATCCAGGTGAGTCCTGTAAGCATAATTGCTTCTCTTTTGCCCATTTCCCTTGACCGGGGTTTAAGGCTCATCAATCCGAATCCGGTACAACCGGTTATCCCTATTGATAACAGAAACATTAACCAACTATCTTCTCCATATATCACTCCACAAACACAAGGAATTATCATTATACAGGCCTCAGTAAGCAAAAGCCACCCAATGACTCTCAGGAGCATCCTGAAATTAATGTAACCTTTATATCTTGATATGGAATTCATCAGTTAAACCATTTTTCTATTTTACGGAAAGTGCCGCTTAGGCAGAAAACCACAACAATGTCGCCGGCTTCTATTTTCGTGTTACCATTAATTAGTTCACAATTTTCCCCTCTAACGAGAGCGGCAAGAGTCATTCCGTAGGGTAATTTAAGATCTTTTACAACTGCCCTGGTGATTTTCGATTTCGGCTTAACCGGCATTTCTGCAACCTCTGCATCAGCTAATGCTAAAAATTTTGTATTGCTCTCATCTGCAACCAGAAGAATCCTAAAGATATGGCTGGATGCGAGTAGTTTCTTATTTATAGTTGTTCCGATATTTAAATTCTCAGCTTGCGATAGAAACTGTAGATTTTCTACATCCGCCACCGTCTTACACACCCCAAATTCCTTGGCAGTCAGACAAGCGAGGATATTAGTTTCCGAGGAATCTGTAAGTGCAAGGAATGCATCATACTGATAAACATAATTTTCGCGTAAGACCTCGACATCCCGACCATCTCCATAAACTATTTCGCAGTCCGGTAATTCAGTAGCCATCATTTCACAATGTTGGCGATTATTGTCGATTATTTTAATGTGATATTTTTCATGGAATTGACGAGCAAATCTTATTCCTATTCTACTTCCTCCAAGTAATAGCGCTTTTTTAATAATCTTTTTCTTTTTACCGCAAATTTCCTGTACCTCATTGACATATTCAGGGGTTGTGATGAAATACACAATATCGTCACGAAGTATTTCATCCTGACCAGTAGGGATAATAGTTTCATTATTCCTTTTGATAGCAGCCACGTGAAAATCATGAGTTTTTACCGGCAAGTCTTTAAGTTTGCAATCTATTAAAGGAGAATCATCATGTAATTTTACACCGATTAGGAGTAATTTACCACCATGTAATTCTCCCCAGTATCTTGCCCAGTTATGAGAAAGAGCCAGATCTATCTCTTCAGCTGCAAGATTTTCCGGATAAATAAGGTAGTCTGCCCCAACCTCTTTGAGGATTTTACGATTCTGAGGCTTAAGAAATTCAAAGTTATCTATTCTTGCGACAGTCTTTTTAGCTCCTAATTTCTTCGCTATTGCACAAGAGGTAATGTTACGTGTTTCGTATGGAGTGACGGCGATATAGAGATCTGCATCTGCAATCCCTACATCCAAAAGTGTCTGAAAAGATGAAGTTGAACCGTTCCAGGTCATTAAATTATAGCTCGCATCTATAATGTCAAGTTTGTCCTGATCAGAGTCAAGCAATATAATATCTTGGTCTTCATTAGAAAGCATTTTAGCAAGGTGTGTACCAACCTCACCGGCTCCGGCAATAATAATCTTCATTATTTCCCTTTCAATATTTCACCTATAGCTTCTGCATCTATTCCACATTCTCTCCTTAATTGTGATGGTGTTGCATGACCAATCCATCTGTCGGGAATGGCAAGAATGTCAATCTTTATGGAAGGATTTAATCTCAACAGTATTTCGGATACGGACTCCCCAAATCCTCCGGTTCGAATCCCGTCTTCAAGAGTAATTACCCTATCGTAATTGGTAGCTATCTCTTCCAATATATCCATGTCAAGTGGCTTAAGCCATATCATATCGTAAATGGATATCTTTTCTTCTTCAGGTAATGTAGCATTATACTTCGAAGCCTCTTCAATTATCGGACCAATTGACAATAGAGCAGTACGAGAATTTTTATTTCTGAACACCATCCTCCCTTTACCAATCGGAATTTCTTTCATTTCCGGGTGTTTGGCAGGCTCACCGGAAGCTCCGCGAGGATAACGTATAGCCATGGGTCCGTGGTATAGCGATCCGGTATACATTAAATTTCGAAGAGTTTCTTCATCGCCGGGGGAAGCAATTACTAATCCCGGTATACAATTTAGGTAAGCCATATCGAAAAGACCATGATGCGTAACCCCATCTTCACCTACCAATCCGGCTCTGTCTATACAAAAGGTTACCGGTAGAGAGGCAATTGCTACATCATGAATTATATTGTCATAACCTCGCTGAAGGAATGCTGAATAAATTGCCACAAAAGGGTGTTTGCCAGCTGCTGCCAAACCTCCTGCAAAAGTTACCGCATGTCCTTCGGATATTCCGGTATCAAATGTACGTTTGGGAAAGGTCTTCATCATTTTTATTACGGAAGTCCCGGAAGGCATAGCAGCGGTAATCGCTACCACATCTGGGTTCTTTTCGGCAATCTCAACCAACGCATCTCCAAAGATTTCTTGCCATTTTGGAGGATTAAGAGGATCAGTATTCTTAATTCTTTCTCCGGTTTCAGGATTGAATTTTCCCGGAGCATGCCATGTGGTTGGGTCTTTTTCAGCTACTTCATATCCCTTTCCTTTTTTTGTGTGAAGATGAAGGATTCTTGGTCCTTTCATATCCTTTATTTCCTGAAGAGTTCGGACAAGTTTAATGACATCATGTCCATCTGTCGGACCTAAGTATCTGATGTTTAAACCCTCAAATATATTTTGTTGATGAGATATAAAAGCTTTAAGAGAATTGTTCAATCTAATGAAACGCTTCTTTTCCTTCTCATTGATAACCCCTTTTCTTCTGAAAAAGTCATAAAGTTTGAATCGAATTTTATTGTAACCCTCAGATGTAGTAAGGTCGGTTAAATATTTATGAAGAGCACCGACATTGTCATCGATACTCATATCATTGTCATTTAGAATAATGAGTAAATCATTCGGGCTATTGGAAGCATTGTTCAGCCCTTCGAAGGCCAACCCACAACTAATTGATGCATCTCCAATCACAGCAACCGTTTTTCTTTTTTTATTAGATAAATTATCAGCAATAGCCATCCCTAAAGCTGCAGAAATGGAATTACCGGCATGCCCGGCAGTAAAAGTGTCATACACACTTTCAGACGGAGATGGGAAACCGCTGATTCCACCTTTAGTTCTTTGTGAGCCGAATTGGTCTCTTCGACCGGTTAAAATCTTATGGGCATAAGCCTGATGTCCAACATCATATACGATTCTGTCATCAGGTGTATTAAAGACATAATGTAAAGCTACTATGATTTCAACGGAGCCCATGCTTGAGGCAAAATGACCCGGGTTGCTTGAAAGATGGGAGATGAGGAATTTTCTTATCTCACTACACAATCCAGGAAGCTCCTCAATGGGTAGTGAGCGAAGATCCGCGGGTGAATTTATCACCGATAAACGGGGATAATCTTCCGTAGTGATGGAGGGAGTGTCAAAATTTGTCTTATTTTCCATAACCACTTATTTAACTATTGATTTTCCCTTTTCCATTTCTTGTATAACGGCAAGAAAATGATGATGGCGGAAGAAACTGTCAAAAACAGATTTTTTAAATTAAAACCACCACCATATAATATCAGAGATCTTACAAGCCAGAACCAAAGCAGGACAAGAAGACATAATCCAAAAATTCTCAGCGGTTTCATTCAGTTATCTGTTTTGAGTTTGAAAAGTTTTTACACTTTATACCTTATTCTTCCATTAATCTCTAAAATCAATAGGTTTTTCATGGGAGCCTGCACAAACTATGATATTTGTGCCTCTCACCTGATTCGTAAATGCAAATATACTAATTTTCGATTAAAGACAAACAAGATTTGACCCACTTTTGATTATTTTACGCTCAAATACAATTTTTGATATTTTATAATAATATAATTTAGTTATTTTTGTAAAAATTTTAAATAAAATTAGCTAAGTTGCCATTTTTTAAAGGAGTATTTACATGTAAGTTTACTGTAAGTGTATGACTGAAAATAAATTAAATATACATATTATATCAGCAATTCTATTCTTCATTCCTTTCATGATTTTTGTATCGTGTAATGCAAATCATGAAACTGCAGGGAAAGATACACTGAGCGATTCATTAGTTGTTGATTCTGTTAAGAATGAACCGGAAGATACCACTATACACTTTTCATCGGCGCAAGAAGCATTGGATTGGATGCGAAATTCAAAGGATTGGGGAAAGTATTCATCAGGGATATTACCTCAGATGGCATCTGATCAGGTTGATTATGTTGAAAAATTGGTAAACAGTCCTTTCAAGGCTTTCTTGATTGTGGATAAAGCAACGATGAAAGTTTATCTTTATGATAATTTCGGTAGAGAAATAAAGCAGTATGGGATGGCCTGTTCCCGGAATTATGGATCGAAACATAAAAAGGGAGATAATAGAACTTCGGAAGGTTTTTTCTCAATAGAGGGAATTTATAATTCCACTGACTGGCTTTTTACCGATGATAACGGATATACGAGTCCTGCCAAAGGTCAGTTTGGACCTCGTTTTATCCGACTGGAAATTCCGGGAACACGTGCAATAGGTATACATGGAACGGCTTCACCGTGGAGTATTGGCGGCAGAAGAAGTCATGGTTGCATTAGGCTAACAAACGAGAATATCCTTGATTTAGTTGAACGGGTAGAGAAGGGTGTTCCTGTTATTATATCCCCATCAGCAAGAGATATGGCTGTAAATGAAAGTGAAGGTTACTATATACCATCCATTCGTCCTGTATTGGGTATTGATCGAGTATCAGCTTCAAACTACGTACCTAAAATGAGTAGTAATGTTGAAAATCAGGAACATCCGAAAGATTCTGTTGAGAATGGAAATGAAACAGAGAATGTAAGGATATCAAACGAACCTTTAAACACTGCGCCATCCGGAGAAAAATCTGATAATACACCGGAGGAAACATCGGCAGAAAATTTATGAAGCAGGATAAATCATCAAAAAATTGTATTGTTAGACCCAACTTTTTTTGCTAAATTTGCAAGTAATTGCAGTGAATATTATTGTGCTTAAATTTTTCAATTATTCAAAAGTATGATAGATGAAATCAGGTGCAATAATAACTGCTTGAAGTATCAAATAAACCAAAATTTAATTCAAAAGTTTGCGGGTATCTCTCTATTACCCTTAAACATTGTTTGCATTAAGTTTTGATTATCGTTTATTGGCTAAAAGAGAATATACTTAATGGATAAATATAGTAATTATAATCCCGAAATTTATTATAACACGGAGGAGACTGAGATTAATCCAGGGTCTCAGGAGCCTGAAAAGAATAATAAAAAAAACGGGAATGAAGGGAAAGAAAGAGGAAAGAAAGCATCTAAGGCTCAACGACCCAGGAGAAAGAATACAGTTGAAATTGGAAAAAACTCTTCCGGGAATTTTACTGACAAGGTTAAGGGTTTTGTAGAATCAGGAAATTTGCGACTGCTGCTTGGAATTTTTGTCGGTGGGTTGGGAATATACTTTGCAGTTTCATTTATTTCCTATCTCACAGATTGTTTTAAGGATCAAGCAATAGTAAATCACTCCGCAATTGGAGAAGCGGTAGGAATCTCAAATAAAGGGGGAGAAGGAGGTGCCCGACTCTCTGAGTTTCTTATAAACGAATGTTTTGGCTTGGGTTCATTCGTAATAATCTTCTGGTTGATAGCGATGTCACTGAAATTGCTAATAAATAGACCGAGATTTAAAAGTGTCAATTTTACTATTAAGTGCCTTGTTGCACTTATCACAATTTCGTTAATAATAGGACTGCTTACAATCGGATTCAATTCGAGCGTCAATTGGGGTGGCTATCATGGTAGATATGTCAATGCTTTTATTTTAGAATTTGTCGGATGGTGGGGAGCGGTTATTCTCTGTCTGATGCTTATAGCCACCTTTGTAGTGATTTGTCTACGGGATTTAATTCTTTGGATTAACAAAATAAAAGCTAAACGTAGAGAGCGTCAACGTCTTTTAGATGAAGAAAGAGCACGTAGGATTGAAGAGGAACGCATAATTGAAGAAATGCGAATCCAGCAGGAGCAGGAGGATATCAAGACTGGTGAAATTGATGCTGTGGAAACTGAAGATATGGGTCCTACAGGAGAAATTGACTCTCCACTTAATTTTAACCCCGGGGATAGCATCGGATTATATGAAGAAATTGAAGAAGATGATAGCGGACTTATAAGAAGAGGTTTAGATGAAGATGATTATGAAGCTGAATATGGGAATGCGGGAAACTCCACAGACGAAACTTCATCAAGTGAATCACCTTCAAATACAGTCAACACCGAAGATTTAACCGAGTATGAAATTTCTGAGGGAAATGAGGTGAAAATTGATTCAGCGATTGAATCAAATATGAATCCTGAAGAAAAAGAGGAAGAGAAGATAGAAGGACCAGTATTTAAAGACACTGTAAATTTAGAGTCGGATAAGCAAGAAAGTGTTTCTGAAGAAACACCAATGGTTGTTAATATTAATACAATTGCAGAAGGTGGTAATCCGGCATGGAGTGGATCGGATGGTCTCAGTTCAAAATATATTTTTCCACCGATATCCATTTTACGTCCTGGGGTTAATACAGTAACTGTAGATGCTGAGGAGCAATTATTAAATGAGGATAAAATCAGAAAGACACTTTTGGATTTCGATGTTCCCATTATAAGTATTTCAGCAACTGTCGGTCCTACAGTGACACTATATGAAATTCGACCTGACAAAGGTCAAAAAGTGTCCAAAATCAAATCGTTGGTAGATGATTTATCCTTGAGTCTCTCGGCTAAGGGTGTAAGAATTATTGCACCCATTCCCGGAAAGGGGACGGTAGGAATTGAAGTCGCCAACAGGGATCCACAGATGGTTTCAATGCGTACCATAATCCAGTCTCTGAAATATCAACAATCAAAATATGAACTTCCGATAGCATTAGGCTCAACTATCAATAATGACATTTATATTGCTGATTTAACCAAAATGCCCCACATGCTTGTGGCTGGAGCCACGGGACAAGGTAAGTCAGTCGGTCTAAATGTTATAATAGCATCTCTGTTGTATCGCAAAAAACCCCACGAATTAAAATTCGTGATGGTAGACCCTAAAATGGTTGAATTTTCCCTATATGCAAAAATAGAAAAACATTATCTGGCGAAAATGCCGGGAGAAGAGAAAGCTATCATAACAGACATGTCCAAGGCCGTAGCAACCCTGAATTCTCTGGTTCAGGAAATGGAAAATCGCTACGAACTCTTGATGAAGATAGGCTCTCGTACTATAAGCGAGTATAATGCCAAATGGAATCAGGGTTTACTTGACCCAAAGGAGGGTCATCGTTTCTTACCTTATATAGTTGTAATAGTTGATGAGTTCTGCGATCTAATCATGACTGCCGGAAAGGAAGTTGAGAAACCTATTGCTCGTCTGGCACAGAAGGCACGTGCGGTGGGTATCCATGAGATTATTGCAACCCAACGACCTTCAACAACGGTCATCACAGGAAATATAAAGGCAAACTTCCTTACCCGTGTTGCATTTAAAGTAAGTTCGGGAATAGACAGCAAGACAATCCTTGATACTACGGGTGCACAACAACTTATAGGAAGAGGGGATATGTTGATAAGTAATAATTCAGAGATGACCCGTGTGCAATGTGCTTTCATAGATACTCCCGAGGTAGAAGCTCTTACGGAATATATTTCACGTCAGCCTTACGGATCCGGAGCTTATATTTTGCCGGAACCTAAAATCTCCGGAGAGAACATGGGGGCAGGAGCCGGCTCCGGAACATTCGGAGCCGAACGAGATCCTCTTTTTTATGAAATAGGGATGCAGGTTGCTGCGACAGGTTACGCATCAACATCAAATATTCAGCGACAATATTCGTTAGGTTATAATCGGGCAGGCAAAATAATGGACCAGCTTGAAATGGTTGGAATTGTGAGTCCCTCGCAAGGAGGAAAGCCGAGAAGTGTTCTCGTCTCTCCAAGTGAGGCAGAAGAGATTCTTAGACCGTTTAGCCCATCCAATGGATTTTAAAATGAGAATTGTAAAGATTTTAAGTATATTTTTGATAATGCTATGTCTCCCATTAACAGGGAGAGGTGCTGAATCTTCAACTCCTTCAGCTTCAGTATTTTTAAATTCGAGTCTTAAAAAAATTAAAGGAGCCGGAGGGGGAGAAGCTTCTTATTCTCTTTCCTTTTCGGGGCATACTTCACGCGGAACAATTCGTTGGCAAGGGACAAAGTTTGCTATTATCTCGAATTCCCTCTCTTCATGGTATGATGGAAAAAATCTATGGTGTTACAATGTCATGACAAGGGAAACTACCTTGTCTTATCCGTCAGCCGGTGATTTAGCGGAAATCAATCCACTCTTGTATTTAAATGCAGGTACACGATTTAATACTGTTTTTGCTTCAAAACATTCTGCAGGAAGTAAAACTTTGATATTAACCCCTAAGAGCAAAAAAGAGGGGGTTAAGAAGGTAGAGATTGATATTAATACTACTTCATTATATCCTTCACGAATCAAGGTATTTACTCTTGCAGGTGAAAATCTGACTCTAACGGTCACAAGTGTTAAAACAGGTAAAAAATTTTCATCATCTGCATTTACATATCCTAAAAAAAATTATCCGGATATAAAAGTGATTGATCTAAGATAAGGACAAATAAACAAATAAGGAGATTTTGAGGTTTTAATAAAGAACTGAAATTTCCATAACTGACAAATCTAATCCAAATAAGATGGAAAAGACAAAAGTTTTAATTATTGGAAGCGGTCCCGCAGGTTATACTGCCGGAATATACGCTTCTCGCGCTAATTTGAATCCACTGATTTACGAGGGTAATCAACCGGGTGGACAGTTGACACAAACAACAGAAATAGAAAATTTCCCGGGTTATCCAGAAGGGATTCAGGGACCTGAAATGATGGAAGAGTTTCGTCAACAGGCTGAACGTTTCGGAGCTAAGATAGTTTCCCGCACTATTGAGTCTGTGGATTTTTATCGCTACCCCTTTGTTTGCAAAGATGACAGAGGAGAGGAGATAGAAGCTGAAACTGTGATAATATCCACTGGAGCAAGTGCAAAATATCTCGGTCTTGACGATGAAGAGAAATACCGGGGGATGGGTGTTAGTGCTTGTGCAACATGCGACGGTTTTTTCTATCGGAAAAAGAATGTAGCTGTAGTTGGTGGTGGAGACACTGCTTGCGAAGAAGCTATTTATTTATCCACTTTAGCGAAAAAAGTATATCTGATAGTTCGTAAAGATTACCTTAGGGCATCAGATGTGATGCAAAGAAGAGTCCGTGAGCGTGAAAATATAGAAATATTGTTTAATACCAATACTCGTGGTCTTTATGGAGAAGACGGAGTGGAGGGCGCTACGCTGGTTCGATATATGGGAACTGATAAGGAAGAAGAGTTTACGATTGATATAGATGGTTTCTTCCTTGCTATTGGACATCGTCCCAATACTTCTATCTTCAAAGGTCAGATAGAACTTGACGAAGAGGGATACATTAAGGTCAAGGGTGCTACGACTCATACTAATATCCCCGGAGTTTTTGCCGCCGGAGACTGTGCAGACCCACGATACAGACAAGCTATCTGCGCTGCCGGAACCGGGTGTCGAGCAGCTCTGGATGCGGAACGTTTCCTTATGGAACGCGATGAAATATGATAATGGATTAAGTTGGTGTGCCGGATTCTACGGCATACCAACATCTCTTTTAAATAATTAAATTTTACATCTCTCCAACCCTACACTCTCTCAAAAAATTATTGGCTGATATTTATGGAAGGGAAGCAATTACGTCTCGATGAAAGATATTTACGGATGGCACGAATCTGGAGCGAAAATTCATATTGTGTACGTCGCAAAGTGGGTGCTTTGATTGTAAAGGATAAGATGATTATATCTGATGGATATAACGGAACTCCCTCCGGTTTTAAGAATATTTGTGAAACAGCAGAGGGAACAACATTTCCATACGTTCTCCATGCAGAAGCTAATGCAATAACCAAGGTTGCCAGAAGCAATAATTCCAGTGATGGAGCAACATTATATGTTACTGCAAGCCCATGTCTTGAATGTGCCAAGCTAATTATCCAGTCTGGTATACGCAGGGTGGTTTTCTCAGAATTATACCGTATTACCGATGGAATTGACCTATTAAAACAGGCAGGTATTGAGACTGTCTACATTCCTTTGGATTAATTGCACGTTTTAAATATGAATAATAAAAGAAATATTGGACTCATACTTCTCCCTTTAATTCTTGCAGTTGGCGTGATTATAGGAATCTTCATGGGGAAGAGTATATATCAAGTGAGTCTTTCACCTCAACAACAAAAGTTGATGGATATCCTGCATCTTATTGAAAATGATTATGTAGATTCTATAAATGTGGATAGTCTTCTTGAGGAAAATTACTCTCAGCTGATCTCTCTCCTTGACCCCCATTCCGCATATATTCCGGCTAAAGATCTCACAGCCGTTAATGATGAACTTGCAGGTTCCTTCAGTGGAGTTGGTGTTTCCTTTCAGATTCTTAACGATACAGTAAATATTGTTGAAATTGTTTCCGGTGGACCATCTGAAAAGGCAGGCTTACTTGCCGGAGATCAAATTTTAAAGGTTGATACGGTAGAACTGACGGGTAAAAATGCCACAAATGAAAATGTATTTAAATATCTCAGAGGAGCTAAGGGTTCCAATGTAACTCTGGAGGTTAAGAGACATTCATCACGCAAACCTTTGAAATTTGAGATCACCAGGGGTGAAATACCTGTGAACAGTGTAGATTGCAAATATCTCCTGACAGATAAAATCGGCTACGTAAAGGTAAGTAAATTTTCCGCAACAACTTACGATGAATTCTTGAAAGCAATGCAAGAACTGAGTGGAGAGGGTGCGGAAGAGTTTATAATCGATTTGAGGGGGAATTCCGGAGGATATATGGATCAGGCGATCCTGATGGCAAACGAATTCCTGAATGATGGAAAGATAATAGTTTATACTAAAGGTAACAATCCGATGAATCAGTCATCGGCCATCGCTAATAGTGCCGGATATTTTAAAGATGTTCCGGTAGCGGTTTTAATGGATGAGTTTTCAGCATCTGCTTCTGAAATTTTTGCGGGAGCATTACAGGATAATGACCGTGGATTGATAATTGGTAGAAGATCATTTGGTAAGGGTCTCGTTCAGAACCAGACTACATTACCGGATAATTCAGCTCTTAGATTAACTGTTGGTAGATATTTTACTCCTTCGGGACGAAGTATCCAAAAGGAATATAAACGTGGAGATAATGGAAAATATGAACATGACATAAATGACCGATATAGTCATGGTGAGTTTTATTCTGCCGACAGCATAAAACTTGATAAATCAAAACTGTTCCATACTGTTGGAGGTAGAGAAGTCTATGGTGGGGGTGGCATTATGCCTGATTACTTTGTTCCTGAGGACACAACCGGTTTTACATCTTATTATTTAAGTGTCCTGAATTCAGGTCTTATTCAAAAATATGCCAATCGTGTAGCTGAGAATTATCGACCACTTATGGGTTCGCAGAAAACAATAGAACATTTATATAAGGTGTTACCCCGTGACAACTCATTATTGCAAAATTTTGTGGATTTTGCAGCTAAAAATGGAGTTCCCGCAAGATGGTACTATATTAATCAGTCGAGAAATCTGTTACTACGACAATTAAAGGCTGTTATAGCTCGTGATGTGTTAGGTTATTCTGCCTTTATCCAGGTTCTTAACGAAAAGGATAAGACACTTGATGAAGCAGTAATGAAACTGAAATCCGGAGTGACACCATTAACAAAGATTAAACCGACACCCCAAAAATCACGTTAAATTATAAGGATTGTTCTCAACATAAATATAAGACAAGAAATGGAAAAGCGAGAAATAAGAAAAAGAATTAATGAAATGCGTCGAATGCTCACTGAAATGGAGCGTATTAACGCTGCAAATGAGGTGTTTGAACGTCTTGAAAACACAGCAGCCTTTCTTTTGTCAGACAAAATATTGATGTATCATTCTCTCCCCGACGAACTTTCAACTCATAGATTCCTGGAAAAATGGAATAATCGGAAAAAGTTTTTTCTCCCCCGTGTAAACGGAGTGAATCTTGAAATACTCCCTTACGATGAATCAAGACTGGAATTAGGTGCTTTCCACATAGAGGAGCCGTCAGGAAATAATGTAGTAGACCCTGAAGAAATTGAATTGATTATTGTGCCGGCTGTTGCTTATGATCGCAAGGGAAACCGATTAGGCCGAGGAAAGGGATTTTACGACAGACTCCTACAAAGCACAAAGGCTTCCAAAATTGGTGTCGGATATGAATTCCAACTTATTGAAGAACTTCCAGTGGAGGAACATGATATTCCCATGGATATGGTTATAACTCAAAAGAGTTCTATCACTATAAGAGAATTTAAGAAACGTAAGAACTAAAACAATTTTGATATCTTTTATTAGAGTAAAATATTTTGGCTGAAAATTACCATTGCAAGATGGATAAACATTTTTGTTATGCTTCTCACAAAAGATTCAAAGTTAAGTGAAGGTATATTTTTCGATTCTTCACTAATTCCGGTCATTTATCGTTTTGGGATTACTCTTGGTGTGGGTGATAAAACCATTGAGGAAATCTGTATTGAAAAGGGATTATCCACCTCATTCTTCCTGGCTATTATCAATACTTTCATTAACGCTTCATACGTACCTGAAGATGTAGAGGATATTTTTGACACTAAAATATTACTTGATTATCTCGGCAAGACTAATGATTATTATCTCCGTGTACAGTTGCCAAATATTGAAAGACATTTTCGTCTCTTGTTAGAAAGGAGTCCTAAAGATAATAACCTGGAGAATATCTTTACTTTCTTCATGGAGATGAAAGAGGAACTCGAGGGAAGTATTGAAGCTGATACAGATGAATGGTTTCCCAAAATATGTTCCCAGATAGATGATACAATTTATGTAGCTGCCTCTCCGGAATTAGACGGTGATTATTATGAGTTGTTACCGGATGGTCTTGGAGCACTGTTCTCAGTAAGAAATTCCGTAGAGGAAAAGCTTAATGACCTGGCATCTATTTTTGTTGTCCATCTGAAGGGGGAATATGATCGTAATTTGTGCATGGCTGTTGTGAATGCTATTTTCATGTTGCGTAAGGATTTTTACCAAAATAATAGAATCCGCAATAGAATACTTCTTCCGGCTGTTTTACGCCTTTTTGGAATTGATTCAATATAATCCTTAAAGAATCGGGAGTTGAAAGATGTTAAAAGTAGCTCTTATCGGATTATCATCACTTGAGAATATCGCTTTCAGAGAGATATGCTCTAATTATCCGATTCTCGAAATTGAGGTATTCGCTTCCTTCCCTAATTTCCATACCTTTGCCGAAAGATTCTCTGCATATATCGTATCTTCCGAAATTTTTCTTCTGCAATCAGATTATTTCTTACCGCGAAAAACTCAAACTATTATTGTATTTTCAGATTCTCGTCTTCATAACTCTTCCGGTCGTTTCAATATTTTTCCACAAACTGACCAAAGTGAAATTGAGAGTATGATTAACGAATTAACAAAACTAAGTAAGGAAGAACATGAGATAACTGCGGAATTATCCGCTCGGGAAAGAGACGTACTCAAAGAGGTTGCTCGTGGACTTACTAACAAAGAGATTGCTGAAAAACTAACTATTTCTGTTAATACTGTGATAACACATAGGAAAAATCTAAGTGGAAAGCTTGGAATAAAGTCGGCGTCTGGATTATCACTATATGCACTGATGAACGGAATAATTTAAATTAAAGCGAGGATAAGATAGTTTAATTTTTAGATTGCGGAATTCAAAAATCTCCATAGTTCATAAATTTCAAAAAAAAATTATCGAAAAACAATAAATTTGATTTTGCAAATTAAAAAAATAATTATAATTTTGCATTGGAAATAAGTATTGGACTTAGATTAGATTTCTTTTTCATCCGGATACTGATAGAGCAATAAAATAGAGCAAAAATTTTAATATTATAATATCAACATTATGAAACACTTATTGAGTATAGCATTGTTGCTTATGGCTGTATTGGCACTCAAGGCTCAAGCACCTCAACCCAATCCGTTGCCGCTTGATCCATCGGTAAAACACGGTGTGCTCCCTAACGGTCTTTCTTATTACATTCTTCACAATGAAGAACCGAAAGATCGTGCCAATTTTTACATTGCCCAAAAAGTTGGGTCAACACTTGAAGCTCCGGATCAGCTTGGTCTTGCTCACTTCCTGGAGCACATGGCTTTTAACGGGACTAAAACATATCCCGGGAAAAATCTTCTCAACTATCTTCAATCAAAGGGTATTCGGTTCGGTGCTGATATCAATGCATATACAAGTTTCGATGAAACTGTTTATAACATAGATAATGTTCCAACAACTGATGTTCAACTAATGGATTCAGTACTTCTCGCACTCAGAGATTGGAGCGGAAGTATTCTTCTTGAGGAATCTGAAATTGATGCAGAGCGTGGTGTGATTCGTGAAGAATGGCGTTCTCGTAATAACGCTCAAGTGCGTATGTATGAGGCTATGCTTCCTAAAATCTTCCAAGAATACCAGTATCAGCAGATGCCTATCGGTAAGATAGATATAATCATGAATTTTAAACCTGAGGTCTTAAGAGCCTATTATAAGAAATGGTATCGTCCTGACCAACAGGGAATCATTATTGTTGGAGACTTTGATGCGACAGTAATGGAGAAGAAAGTTATTGAATTATTCTCTTCAATCCCCATGCCGGAAAATGCAGCTGAAAGAACTTATCCGATTGTAAGAGATAATACTGATCCCATCTATTTCGCTTATACTGATAAAGAACTTCAGAACTCCATGATTACAGTTTCTTTTAAGAGCGAAAAACTTCCTTTTGCTCTTAGAAACACCGATATGGGATATCTCTATACAGAGATTATTCCTGTCATGCTCAGTTCAATGATTAATGAACGTCTGTCTGATTATGCTCAGGAGGCTGATTGCCCTTACGCTTACGCAGGCGTTAGAATCGGAAATTTCTACGTTGCCAAAACAAAGGATTCTTTTAATATCTATATTATCCCTAAAACTGACCCGGAAGCTGCATATAAAGCTGCTCTCGCTGTTGTTGCCCGCGCTTGCAAAACAGGTTTCTTAACCTCTGAGGTTGAACGCGCACGTGATAAAATTATCGCATCTCTTGATAAAGCTTATAACGAGAGAAATAAAACTCAGAATACGGCTAAAGCTCAGGAGCTAATCAATAACTTCATTGATAATAAACCGGCTCTCGGTATTGAAAATGAGCGGCAGATTGCTTCTATGTTCCTTACCAATATTCCTGTTGAGGCATACAATGGTGTGGCTTCTCAGTTAATGACTCCGAATAATGAAGTAATTGTGGCATCGGCTCCTGACGGACAAATGATTCTTTCTGAAACTGCATCAATTTCTCTGCTTAACGAGGCTATGAATGCTGAGTATGAACCGTTCCAGGAAGAAGTTATCACAGATCCTTTAATCTCTTCATTACCCTCACCCGGTAAAATCATATCTGAAACTGAGGACTCTGAACTTAATACAACCGTCTTTACGCTCAGTAATGGCACAAAAGTTGTTTTGAAGAGTACTGATTTCGAACCGGATAATATCACTATCCAGATGATAGAGCAGGGTGGTAAACGTTCATTCCCACTTTCTCAAGCCGCTAATGTGGTGTTGTGTGAAGATGCTTACAACTGTGCAAAGATTGGTCCGTTTGATATGAAGATGCTCAAGAAGTATCTTGCTGGAAAGAAAGTAAATCTTACATTCGAGATTGGTAACTTCACCAACCTTTTCAACGGAACTTCTACTGTAAAGGATTTCACAACATTAATGGAACTTCTTTATGCTTCATGTACAAGTCTTGGTGAAGACAAAGCTTCTTATGATGCCCAGATTAGTCAGGCCAGAGCGTTTATGATGAACTATTCACAGGATCCTGACTTTATATTCCAGCAACATATTGATATGCTTAAGTATAATAACAATCCCATGATGATGCAGCCTACTGTTGAACTTATTGACCAGGCTGATTACTCCACAATGATTGGAATGATTATGGATATTACTTCGAATGCTGCTGACTTCACATTAATGATTGTTGGTAATATTTCAAAGGAAACTCTTCGTCCTCTGCTTGAACAATATATCGCTACTCTTCCTTCAACCGGTTCTAAATCTCAAGTTAAGAATGTTGAAGATTTGGCTATCGTACCGGGAATCCATAATGATATATACAATCAGACAATGATGACTCCCGCTGTTAATGTATATGATTGTTACTCCGGAACCAATCTTAAATACAATACAGATAATGTTGTCATGGTTGATTTCATTGGTGATATTCTTGATATGAATTTTGTGGAAACACTCCGTGAAGAGGAGGGTGGTACTTATGGTGCACAGACATATAGCGGTTACCAACCCAACACAAACCAATGGCAGATTCTCTATACCTTTAAGACTAATCATGAGCAACAGGAAGCTCTTCGCACGCGTGCAAATAAAGAGTTGATGGACCTTCTTAAGAAAGGTGCAAACCCTGTTCACTTTAATAAAGTTAAAGAGGCTGCTCTAAAACAGCTTGACATTAAAGAGCGTACTAATAAATATTGGATGAATAAACTTCTTCTTAAGGAACTTGGTTTCTCTACTTACGTTTCAGAACGTCCTTCAATTGAGAAACTTACACTTAAGCAGTTGAATTCATTCATGAAGAAACTTTATAATGGTAAAAACCGTATAGAGGTAGTAATGTTAGGAGGTCCTGATAAATAATAGGATACATCCTATTCGATAAGAATCTATCGAAATAATCGCTAAAATGAGGTCGTCTAAATTAACTAAGACGACCTCATTTCCTATAAATAAGTATTTATTAATACAAAGTATTAAATTTTTTCTAGAATCTATTTATATTGTAAACAGGTGATTTAATAGAAATATTCATTGATTTAACTCCCATTTTAGGGTCATTTCTTCGAGCTTTAAGAAGCCAGGAATTAAAAGAATCAGAGTCTATGGATGGTGGAGCACCGGCAACTTTAAATTTAACCGGAGCAGGAGAAAAATTTATCGGTGAGAAAATAACATATATTTTATTAAATTCATCATGTTCGGGAGCGCGTAAACAAAGTTCATCAATTGTTCCGAAATCAGAACCTCTTTGTGCATCAAAGAAAATATAATCAAATCCCTTTTTTGTTCTTATTTCATCTACATCGCTTGAGGAATATGGAAGTAGACAGAATACCTCTCCGGATTCATCTGCCAGATATGCAGAAAGATATCCGTTTATAGGAGCTGAAAAATAAAGATATAAATCATCACCATCTTTAAAATCAGTTGAAGCATTTCTTTTATCAGTAGAGTTCCTTAAAATCAAAGCTTCAAATTCTGCTGCTTGATTTGTAATTTTCTTTGCTTTCCCTTTAATTTTACATGTTACAACTAAATTATCATTTGCATCAAGAGTTGTTTTAAATTCTGGTTCACCGATATCACTAATCCATTCTCCTTTAACTTCTGAAGATGTTAAAGAAAAAAAATTAGATTGTTGAGAATTATTATGCATAATATCCGATTGTATAAGATCCTGGCTTACAATAGTTCCAAATTGATTTTTTAGAGCACTTATTCTTGCATTTTCAGCAGCAATTCTTTTGCACTCTGAGGGAGATAATCTTCCATCTCCAATTAGGGTATATTCACCTTCAATCGTTTTTATATCATCTGCTTTCCCAATATTAATTCCTAAGATAAGGGATACACCTATCAAGAAGTATTTTAAATTCATATTTTATAGAATTTCAAGTATTATGGTTTCAAGCTTTTCTTTTCCCATAGAGTCCTCATATTACCGGAGGTGGAAACAGAAGGATTTTGAGGCTTTCCAAAAAGCATTTCTGCTGTAGAACGAGTATTAGATATTACATAGTTTGAAATCTCTTTTAGAGAGGCATTTCCTTTAGACTCCTGTAATTTCTTCAATAAAAAATATGTAAATATACCATGATTTTTTTCTTTATAAGGTAATGCAGTTTCCTGAGAAGAAGAGGCAGAAAGGATAAACATATTTCCTTTAGGCTCAACTTCTTTCGTTTTAATTTCCACACCACGAGCTTCATTAATTATAGTACCATTTCGATCTGTACCGCTAAAACAAGCATCTATAAAAATTGAAATTGCATCAGAGGGAAGTACTCCAATTTGGGAATAGATTTCTTTCATTGGTATAAGAGTAGAAATTGTCAATGGATTTGCATCTACGGGCATCATATATGCTTCTTTCGAAGAATCATCAGGTAAACCATGACCTGCATAATATACTATTATCTCCGGATTTTCTTTGTCGGCCTTAACTCTGCGAGATAGTGTATTTAATGCATCTTTTATTTGATTCCCCGTGGCATTATTTATTGCTTGGATATTTGATTTAGGTATTCCTAATGTTTTGAGACAATATTCACGGAATGTATGTCCATCATGTAGTGCCCCGAAAACATTTGATGCCTTTTGATAATGTTCATTAGAAATAATTAGTGCATATACATGGTGTGCTTTTTTACCTGTTACAGGAATTTTTTCATCTACATCAGAATTTTGCCATACCCCTTCTTCCAAACTAATTTGATTATTATTTTGAGTACTTCCTCCCATCACCTTAGCAAGTATACCGTTAATATCAACATATACTTTTGGAGTCTCATAATTTTTTTCATCTTCGGAATTATAAGTATATTTTTTCCCGTTTACAACATAAGTAATTTTTCCCAGACCGACTTTATTATCTCTGATAATGAATCTTGGTGAACGTATTCGAGCCGTTTCCCATCCTGCTTTAAATGCTTCCGCTTCATGATTCTTAGATGGAACCTTTACAAATGTAGGACCATAAGGAGTATCAATCCTGAAAATTTCATTATCTATGTCATAAGTAGAACATTTCAGATCAGTTAAAACTAATTGTTTACCAAAACTTTTAATATATTCCTCTTCCGCACGAGCGTTAAGTTTATTATAAGTAGTTTCAGATTCTCCACCAGTCAATCGTGCTTTATAATCTTCCAGTTTTTCAAATTCTCCTTTTGCTGCCCATTCAGATAAATGTTTTTGAATATAAGGCACGGCAAATTCCTCATAGGTAGGAACTTTTCTAATTGTTTGTATTGATTTTTTAGACCCTCCCTCTGTACCAATCAAAACCGGCATGGAGTTAAAAGCTATCTCTTGACCACCGAATGCGCGTATCTGTCTATTTATATCATCAAAATTTTCACGTTCTCCTAATGCAGCATAACATGATGCAAGTGCTTTTAAATACTTCATATCTGAAGGAGTATTTGCTAATATTGCTCTTAAAGCATTAACTGCAGAGGAAAAATAAGTTTTGGATTGACGTCGATGTCGTGATGCACTTTTTTCATCTTCCTCCATTATTGAGGAATTATAATGAGAAGCTCCTAAATTATAATAACATGTAGCAATATGTTGACGAATTTCCAAACTATTAGGATGGTCATCTGCAAGTCTTAAATATAGATCTACAGCTTGAGAATAATCATGGTTTTTTTCAAAAAGTTGTGCCTGAAGATTTAGTAATTTTTCATCATTCGGAGATATTGCTAAGGCTTTATCCAAAAGGGGTTGCATTCGGTCTGTCATGTCACTTTCCAGACAGATTTGAAGTGCTAAAGTTAGAATTTGCATATCAGTAGGGTATTGTAAAGCTCCTAATTCTAAAACTTCTATCCCTTTTAAATAATCACCCGTTATCAGACAATTCTGACCATAATATTTTATTACATTTTGGCGATAGGTTTGATCATTTGTAGAAAGATATGCTTCAAAATAATTTTTAGCACTCTCATTATCGTTTTCCTGTGTAGCACCGAAAGCCGCTGCGTAGGCTAATGCAGGAAATAATGTTTCATCTCTTTTTATATTATTAATATCTGGAAGAAGCTGAGTATCGATATAAGCTCGGGCAAAATCAGACTGTTTTTTAGAATCTTTTTGACTGGACCAATATATTGCTCCATTGAGTAATAATGGGTTTAGATCTTCTAAGATACTTAAAGATTGTAAACGTTGATTCTCGTTGTAAGCACTATCGTGCAACATTATTGCAAGAGAATTGGTTTCGAAAACAGAATTATATAATTTGGATTCAATTTCACCTTCATAAAGCATGAATTTCAATGACTTGTATTTCTTATTCAAAGAATCATTAAGAAATAATGCCTGTGCTTGATGAAGAGAGTCAAGCATATTTCTTATTGAGTCTGTCATCTCTCCATTTTCTAATTCATAAGATTCACTTTCAACTTGATTAAAGGTAGTTGCGGATGCTAATGTGTATAATATGAATGTAGTAAGAAATACTAATCTTGAAATTTTTAAATGTTTCATATAATTTAAACTTTTGAAAGTTACCTTGAATCTTTAATTATTAATCTATGAAAGCTAATCAATAGCTTCCATAGATTAATAATTAATATATTTTGTGTAGATAATACTGAAATTTTTTAATATATTAGAATGCATCAGGGAAAATAAATTCCGCAGTAATGCGTCGATATTCACCACCCTTATCTTTACTTACAGCTACAGAATAATTGTAATCAACATTCATGTCTGCCGGAATTGATACATTTTTATTTATAAACTCTTTTACTCCGGAAGCTCTTAAAAGGGCAAGTTGGGGATTAGTTTTAATTCCTGTTTGTTTTGTAACTGAAATTGGTGTTAGAACACCATCAATCATAACGGGTTCATTTTCAAAATCACCATAACTTCCATCGTAAGGAATTCCTCGAAGAATAGGGGATGCATCAGCTGATCCATAAAGATTAATCTTAAGTTTTTTTCCGGGTTTTAGATATTGTTTCATCTCTCCATCTAATGCTTCCTTTACAATTTTCATCATTGATGATGCGGCACCTGATTCTTCAACATGATATTTACCTGGTGCGAAATCTTCAATTGCTGAAAATTCCGGTTCAACCTGATAAGTTATTTTCATGATATATGTAAGTATTTTATTCCCATCTGCATCAAACTCAGGAACAACACGAGAATCAAGAGAGATATTAGTATGATCAGAGATTACATTATTATGTTTTGCTTCCTCCACAATTTTACGTTTTAGTTCCTGCAAAGCAATCTCTTCCATCTGTTGCTGCCGAATAACATCAAGAGATACAAAATTTGCATCAGATGTTATCATTTCCATTGGTTTTCTATCTATATTATCATAAATATATGTTTTGTTATCGTTTCGATTTAAGAATTTTGCATAAATTAGCTCAAATGAATCATCCGGAAGTAAACCATATTGTGCCTCCTGAACTGAAAGATCTTTAGCTGATGTAAATGCACCAAGGTCAGATTCTGCTACAGGAAGAAGAATTGTTGGAAGATTGGAGAATTCTACGGCCAGAACACCGTTATTTCTATCATAATTTCCCAGGCTAATTTCAGACATTGAAATTAGGTCACCGGCTAACTCTGTAGAAATAGAATCTTCAAAAAGACGTCGTTGTTTAGCTACAGAAACATCATTAACACGTTTCTGATAATCTTCCATACTTTCGCCTGGTTGCATCTTAAGCCATTCATTCATTTTCATCTCCACAGTTTCACTAACTAACTGAGTGTAATACGGTTCTAAATCGAAAATGCGTTTTGCTTTAAGTGCAAATGGAGCTGTATAGGCTAATATTGTATTGGAATTAGAGTCTGATAGGAAACTAATATCCTGAGAGCCTTCAATGGGAAGGTCATAAGTTTTCCTATCGGAAGTTCTAACTACATTTATTAGTTCTATTTCTGATGGAGATGTTTCTACAGCGATATATTTGCCATTTGCATTAAAATCGCAAGCCAACCCTTCACCAAGATCATCAATCATTGTCCTAACCTCTAAAGTCCTGGTATCATAGATACTTAGTAGACCATCAGTTGTTAAAACAGCCATCAGTGAAGAATTTGGAGAAAAATCGATATCAGAAATATTAACCTCTGTATCTATAGTTTTACGGATTTTTTTAGTTTCATAATTGTAAATAGTTGCTTTAGAACCTTTAACCCCTACAAGAAAAAATCCATTTGGACTCATATACATATTATCAGGGGTAAAGTTTAAATCAGTAATTTTATCTATGAGTTTAAACTTATTGGTTTCAAATATAAATATTCCCTTATCGGTAGAAAGTATTATATTCCTTGCATTGGGAGAGTAAATTATACTTTTAGGATTCCCATATTCTTTGATATCGAAAGAATGAGATTTTTTATCCGTATCAATAGTTGAGTAGATTGAGGCTTTTGTACTATTATTTTTTATTGATTTTTCTATAATAGCGAAGCTATTTCCTAATGGACTTATTTCAAAGTCCACAATAATTTTGTTCTTATTTAAAGTAATAAGATTATCTCCTCTCATTGTATTTACATCCTTAAGTCCGGAGACATATAGTGCTGTAGAATATGGTCGTATTCTAATGGGGGTAGAAGGTTGTTGAAATGAATATTCTTCGCGTAACGTAGATTCTCGTTGCGCAAAAACACTTGTTGGTAGAGTTATGAGAAACAACCCTAAAAAGACGCGAGTTAAGGATAGTTTAAATTTTTTCATGATAGAATGATATTTTGAGTTATATAAGTCTGATGAATACAGGTAGTGTAGGATCAGGAGCATTAACAATAAGCATATCATCATTAATAATCTTATTAATAGCTTCAATAAGATTATCAATATCGAAACTGTAATGACATGCGATTATTAGATGTCTTTCTCCATAAGGGAAATTGCCGTTTTGAGTACGCCACATCGTTTGTCCACCAGGAAGTACGTAACTTCCTGCAGGATGACCTAATGGAGAGATTTCGGCTATACGATTTTTTACTCCAGAAAACTTTAAAACATTAAAATATATGGGAGTTGTTAAAGGATTTTGGAGTTTAAAACCAATCTCTGTTTTATCTTCAACAGGGGGATTGGTTTCAATATGAAGAGAAGAAAAATTCAGAGTTGAGTCACTATTAACATTACCGAAATAAACGGTATTTGCAATTAATTGAGCTAAAGCTTCAGGATCTATTTCTATATCAGCGGCTGTTGGATCAAAAATATTAAGAGAACGTGTCACCATCCCTTTTTCTCGATATATTCTTGAACCAGTTATTTCTTTTTTACCTCTGTCAGCAAATTTTAAACGGGAATTGATATTGGAAAGATGATCAGAAGCTTTAGATTTTGAATCCGCAATAATCATTCCTACAGAAATGTTTCCGGGCTTTAAAGATTTAAATATTTTATTTGTTTCTTTATCTAATATTTCGATACTTCCCTTTTGAGGAATTGAGAGAAGATCGTTTTTATTAACAGTTTTTCCAACATTTGCAATAGAAATTTTACCCCCTGAAGAGATTTTTATATTTCCATTTACTGAATGCACTACGAGTTCAGCACTTATAGTCAGACAAGTCAATAAAGATATTAAAAATATTATTAAAAATTTTCTAAAATTATTATTGTATTCCATATGAGTTATTTAAATATATTTATTTAAAAAGCGTTTAGCCAAATGAAATAATTTAATTCCAAAATATTCCATTCCGGACCAAATATCCACGGCAAACAATCCGAAAGTTACCATTAGCATGGTATAGCTGAAGTCGAATATCCTATGGTCATCAACATAAAGACTATATCCTTTCCATACAGCTATGTAGACAACTAAAAACTGGAGTAATCTAACCAGGAATCCTTTAAGTTTACTTTGTGTCAACTCTCGGATTAAGAGAATAAGGAAACAAAGAAGACAGGCAGGTACCCAGCTTGGGATAGACGATGCATTGTCAAAAAAATCTCCGCTTAATATTGTTGAGACAGCGAAAGCTTGAATATAAAGTCCGGACATATAAGAATTTATAGGTGTGCTATGCATGTCAGAACCATCAGATATAGCTCCAATCATCACAATTTTATCTGTCAGCAATTCTCCGTTTGATTCTATATCATCAGGAGATAGAACTACAAATTCCTTCGAAGCGAAGTCAATCTTTTCTATATGATTTTTACGTAGTTTCAAGAAACTGAATGAAGATGGATTATAAGCCTTTGCAACCGCTGTAGGAAAAGAGTTTACTTCCTGGTTATTTTCTAAGTTATAGGTAGTAACAAATTCCCTAATTGTACCTCCATCGAATTGAGAAGGTAGATTACTTGCAGCATAGTTTAATTTCAGTTCATTATAGAAATACGGAACATTAGAAATTTTAAAATGGTTTTGATTAAAATTTTCAAGACCAATAGCTATAACCGGATTTTTAATATTGAGGATTGCCTCTGTTAGCTTTGAATCTCCCGGCATAGATTTTTGGAAAAGGATATCAACTGCCAAGACTTTTGGATTCCAAAAATTGATTTTTTCAATTAAGTCAGCAATTTCAGATCGATCAAGAGTACCAATATCCACTAATATTATGTCTTGTTGAAGTGTTCTTACCGGACGTCTATCAGCTATTTGGGTATATAGGTCAGTAATAGAAAAATCATTTTTTTCCGGTGCTGAAAATATAGATAAGGCCGAAAAAGATATAGGTTCCAAAAGAAGAAGCGACAAAAGAAAAGCAAGCAATGTAACCAATGCTGATCTTCCAATCATAATTAGAATATCTTTACCTTTCATATCAAAATTTTCAACGTTTTAAAGGAATTAGGATTGCCTCCGAATTATTATTAGAGGGTGCAGTTCTTCCTACTCCTCCATAAAAGAAGGTGGGATCACAGACATAATATCTTTTGCCTTGATAATCAATATAATCTCCGGAAACATCTGGTTCAGTAATTGCGACACAAGAAGATAGGTGTCCCGGATAATATATCAAACAAACATCAAGATCTAATATATCTCTAACCATGTGTGAAAAATTAATTGCGTGGTCTTCACAATCGCTATAGGGATATTCCCAAGATTCTTCCATCCAGAAAGTCCGGTCTTTCCCCCAGATATTTTCATCATATTCGTAAGGGAAACTTTGTGCTACTTTAAGTAGGAATTGAACTCCCTGAAGTTGGGTTTTACCTTCTACTGCTTTTTTTAAAGAAGGATATATTTGTTCTTTAATCTCTTTACTTACAGGTGTATTTCCATGAATCATCCACATACTATATGGAGATGAATCAAGAGTAGCATCGGGATAGTCTGCAAAGAAATTAATGAGATTTTTATTAGGCGTAACCGATAAATTTATTTCCGGATATCTTTTTACTGAAATTTCACGTAAAGTACCGGGAGAATAAGGAAGAAGAGGAAGTTGATCAATATTCATCCTTATAGATTGTTCTTTAGGAAGTTTAAAATTACAGATATTAACCTCTCTCCCTTCCGGATTTGTGTAGGAATAATACCATTCACCGTCAAGATAATATCTATTATGATCGTATAGAATTCCTGGTGTAGCAAAAAGTAAATGGAGCGTTCGTTTCTTATCGTATGCAAATCTAATTTTATATCCTGATTGACTAAGAAGATATCCTTGTAGAAGTGTTTTTTTATTATGATTGTCATTCGTGAGTTTATCTGTTAATATATCAATAAACTTCAAATAACCCCAATCAGGAAGAGTATATTGTTCACGTATATTAAGGCAATCTGATAACAAATTGTTATAGTCAGATTTTGAAAGTATTTCCCAACCCGTTGCGAAATCTTCTTCATTAGTGCCATTAAGTTTAAAATTATTTAAATCCGGCACTTTTAACTCAATTTGTGCTCCGTAATATTCTAATTTGAGTAACGGAGACATATCAGGTAATGGGGAGGCTTCAATAGGTTCTAAAGGTTGCGGTTGAGGTCTCGTTTCTAAATTTTCTATGATACTTTCAATTATTACTGGTTTAAATTCTTCAATTTTCGGCTCTGGCAAAGAAGAAATTTCGGTTTTAATTGATAGTTCATTTTTTATGAGAGGAAGGGGTATATGTTTGGTGGTAGTATCGGGGTTAATTTCAGATGATATCCCTAGTTTATTTTCAATGTTTGGGTTATATTCTTCTGACTCTAAAAGAGGAGAAGATTGAATATCTTCGATAGGAGCTTCCTCTGTTTCTTCCGATGTATAATCTGGTTCAGTTTCTTTAAAAACAGGAGGGGGAAGTGGAGTTTGAACTTTGGTGGAAATCCATGGATGCGATCGCATAAAATCAGCATATTCTTGATTAATTTGATCGCGAAAAGATATATAATCTTTACGGACTTCTTTTACAAAATCTTCGTAAGATTTATTTAATAATTCTTCTAAATCAGGATTTTGGGAATAAGTATTCGATGCGAATAGCACAATTGCTATTAACACACCGAATACTTTAAAAGAGTTCCTATTTAAATTGAGCATTTGTTGATAATGATAGAGTGCTTAATATTATTCTCCTTTTGCTGCTTTTTCTATCATTTTTTGTGTCTTAGAGTTTTGCTCAACTTTTTTTGCAAGAGAGCGAGCCCGGGCAAGACCATTTTTTTTATCAAGTATATAATACCCTCGAACAGTCAGTGTTTTACCATCAGGATTGGGTCGATAAATTATGAATGCCCGGTTCAAATCGCCATTAAACTCATTTTGTGATTTGGCAACAACATTTGATATGTATGTGGACAATTCGTCTTCACCTGTAGCTGAATCTTGAGATGTTAGGGTTTGTGCTAACATTGTTCTTATTTCCTGAGCATACATTGCTTGAGCATCGAGTAACAATCTTTTTTCAGCCATTGAAATAGTTTTGGCATCTGTCACAGTATGTTCTACACCCTGTTTCTCTCCGCCGCAAGAAGGTTCAGTTTCTAAATAATAATTTATGAGTATAGTTTCAAGATCTGTGGCGCCTGATGTTTCCCATTTATCTTTCTTAAATTCTTTTGCTTTCTTTTTAGCTAAATTCTTAGCTGTTTTCTCAAATTGCACTTGTTCTTTTTTATATTCTTTAGTTTGTGCTAAAGTTGTTCCGGCTAAACTTATCATAAAAGAGATAGCAAGTAATAGTAATTTTTTCATATCTATGAAGATTTATTTTATATAATTTAATTAAAAATTTCAAATGAGAAGGGCAACGGTTATTTTGATGTCATCGCCTTCAAACTTATTAAATAATTATATCATTCTAAATTTTTACAATGTAAGTTTAGAATAATTATTTTATTATTTATTTTGCAAATATATTTTAATTTTTTCTTTTTACCAAATCATTGCTCTAAATAAGATACTAAATATGACCGATGACAGACTGAAATGTTATGTTTTTTAAATAAAAAAGAGACTGTCAAACAATCAAAGGTAAGTGTACCTTAAAAGTAAGACAAAAACTTTTGGGGTGCGCTTCACAGATGGGAAAGCCCTTATTTATCTTCCTCAGTGTTATTTTAGAAGTTTGAGGTTTTTTTCCTCCAGTTTCCAAAATCTGCATTTGGTGAATGGCTATTTGGTTGAGCTTCATTAGTCGTTCACTCTGTGGTATCTCTTGTTCTATAAAAGCAGCATTGAGATTTTCCATATTAGAGAGGCAGATAAGTTCATTTGTAGCATAATCTCGAATGTTACCTTTTAATTCCGGATTTTCTTCGCGCAATTGGCGAGCTGTTTTATCGAACATTACCATATTAAGAACATCAGCTTCGTCAGCATAAATATAAAAAAGCCTGTTTTCGTGTTATTTCAGCCGGAAGTAAGGCACACTTATAGCAGATCTAAATTCAAATGCTATATCTTTGTTCGCTTATGTACCGCCATATCGGCCTTTCTTGACTATAAACCCGATTGCATTTGTGCTTTCTATCCATTTTGAAGCGCTTAATACGAAAGATGGCAACCCGGCGCTTATTATAAATTCCCATGTGCCAAGAAACTCTATAATGTAGCGATTCCCCAACCAATTCTCAATAATATCAGCAGAGCGGTTACTTCCATCTTTGGCAGTAGCCATATCTGTCAAAGAAATATAATCCTCATTCTCTACTGACAGAACTATAATTGGTGTATTTTGTACGGTTATTTTTGACATAGATTTTTAAGTCATTAATTTTAAGTCCAAATGAAAGAATATTTCTGTGACTTTCATATTTATCACAATCATTTATTCTCCAATATTAGAGTTATCCTTTTTGCAATATTAAACCTCGATAGTAAATCGAAGACAGAAAGAAATGTTTTATAAAGAAGATTTAATTCTTTATTGTTTTTTTTGGGGAATGGATAGTTAAATAAAAAAGAGGAAACCGGTGAAAGTTTCCTCTTTTTATAGGTTTAAGGATTTATTAGATATTATTTTTTGATTCCATCACGACGTAGAAGAGCATCGATTGAAGGTTCTTTTCCTCTGAATTCAATGTATAGTTCCATCGGGTCTTTTGTACCGCCGGATTGCATCATTTTTCTAAACTTACCAGCTGTTTTTTTATCAAAAATTCCGTTTTCCTGGAAGGCTGCAAAGGCATCTGCATCTAATTCTTCACTCCATTTATAACCATAGTAGCCAGCTGCGTACCCTCCGGAAAATACATGAGAGAAGGCAGGTGAAATAGCAGTGCCTTCAACTGTTTCGAATACTTTGACGGGTTCAACAGCACTTTTTTCGAATTCAATGAAATCTGATGAGGCACGAAGAGGTTCAGTGATTGTATGATAAGCCATATCAAGATAGCCAAAACCAAGCTGTCGCATACAGGCGTATGCTGCACCAAATTGTGATGATTTGATAAATTTATCTATAAGGGCTTGAGGCATTTTTTTACCTGTCTTATAATGTTTGGCGAAACTATCAAGAAATTCCTTCTGTGTAAGGTAATTTTCATTGAATTGAGAGAAAAGCTCTACGAAATCATGATAAACGTTCGTCCCACTAAGTGATTCATATTTCGCTTCAGCAGATAAACCATGGAGAGAATGACCGAATTCATGCAGGAATGTTTCTACTTCCATAGGTGTCAGCAGAACAGGTTCATTTCCTACAGGCTTTGAGAAATTGCAGCAAAGTGAAACAATGGGGATAATACGATTACCCTGGTCATCTTTTTCTTCAGTGCGATATTCAGTCATCCAGGCACCGGCAGCTTTACCCGGACGATAGAAAAAGTCAGTAAAGAAGAGTCCGAGAATTTTTTTATCCGGACCATAAACTTCCCAGACTTTTGCATCCGGATGATAGGTGGGGATACCCTTAGCCTCTTTGAAAGTATAACCATATAGTTTTGTTGCAAGTCCGAATACACCCTTTATCGTATTGTTAAGTTCGAAGTAGGGCTTCATATCCTCTTCGTTGAATGAGTATTGATCAGCCTTAAGTTTTTCTGCCCAAAAAGAGTAATCCCATGGTTCAAGAATAAAATCTTCTCCTTCAGTTTTACGCGCATAATTTTGAATTTCTTCAATTTCCTTGCGCATAGGTTCTGTATAATTTGCTCTTAACTGTTCGAGCATCTTATATACATTTTCGGGATTTTTAGCCATTGTTTGCTGGAGTTGAAATTCAGCGAAATTCTTTTTACCCATTAACTTGGCAATTTCCAGACGAACATTTGCTATGTCTTTTAAAACTTGGGAGTTATCATACTTACCTCCATAGCTTCTTGAATTGTAGAGTTTATTAAGTTTTTTCCTTAAATCCCTCTCTGTACTGAATTTCATGAAGGGAGCGTAGGATGGGTAATAACATGTGAAGAGATAAAGATTTTCATCGTCCGCTTTACCCTCGGCTTCCAGCGCTTCCTTTGCTTCGGCACGTGCGGCAACAATTGCACTTTGAGGGAGACCACCAAGTTGCTCTTTTGTAACCCACATTCTGCGATCAGGTTGCTTCATTCCATTCGTAACATTCTGTCCGAAAAGAACGGTCAGGTTAGATAACTCAGAATTGAGTTTTCTAAGTTTATCTCGATCTTCATGTGAAAGATTTGCTCCATTTTGTGAAAACCGGAGATAAGTCTGTTCAAGAAGTCTTTGGTCTTCAGGAGTAAGATCATCAACCTCATTCCTGCGGTCATATACTTGTTTGATTCTATCCCAGAGACGTTCATTCAAGAGAATATTCGAAGCATGTTCCGAGAGAAGAGGAGTTACATTCATGAGAGCCTTCATCATCAGGGTGTCCCCAAGTACATGCTCAAGATTTCCTAAGGCAAGTTCTGCTCTTCCAAGAAGTTCTCCACTGCGTTCAAGAGCCACTATGGTATTCTCGAATGTCGGCACACTGCGTTGATTAACGATAGCATTAATTTCTTCGTTTTGACGTTTTATACCCTCTTTCACCGCTTCCTCATAATCTGCAGCTGTAAGCTTATCAAATGGAATAGCAGCGTAGGGTAAATTGGATGGTTCGAGTAAAGCATTTTTACGCATTCCATCCGCTTCAGAGTTAAAACTCATAAGACAAATTGCTGTTAAAGTTCCTACTAAGAATTTATTCATAAGGTTTCTATGGTATTGTTATTAATTCGCTTGTACAGGAAGCTTGCTCTATCATTAAGGCTGATATGTTAGAAATTAACGCCGAAAGAGATTTGAGCAAGTGATATGTTTTGTTGGTCAAGATTCAAATAGTCTCTATGACGCATTGAGAAGTGTCGGAAAGCGTACCCGATAATAAGGTGACTTTTAAAATTTTTACTTACAGCGAGATTAATACCAAGACCGAGTGAAGCCGTTATATCACCTAAATATGGTGATTTTTCTATGGTATTGAAGGAATAGCCGGCTTTAAAATGCATGAAAAAGAGAGAGGGGGATTTTCGGAATGATGACCGAAAAAGAAAATAGACAGGTATGAATGTATTGGAACTGTCTACGGAACGATGTATACCAACACCTAATCCGATATTTCTAATAATGTCATTCTTATATCCAAGATTTACGTCAACATCCACGGTTGATTGATCATGGCCGGTCATATCAATTGAGCAACCGAGTTCTGCTCCCCATGTAAAGTGGGAAAATACGAGACTAAAGGATTTATGAGGGAAAAGAGACTCTCTTTCTTCCTCTACAACTATTTCCGAATTATTTATAGTTGAATCAGATGCTATATATAGGGAATCGGGAAGGGTTTGGTTTTGAGAGAAACATGTAAAAAAACAAACCATGCAGACACAGAGAAGCATCCACTGTCTGTTCCGCATGGTAAGATTTTGAAAAAATTGTTTCATTCTCCAAGATAACTCTTTAGGAGCTTACTTTTCTGTCCCTTTAGGCGACGGATAGCCTTTTCCTTAATTTGACGTACACGTTCTCTTGTAAGGTCGAACTTTGCGCCTATCTCTTCAAGTGTCATCTCCTGACAACCAATACCGAAGAACATCTTAAGGATATCACGTTCACGATCGTAGAGTTGTTTCAAAGCCCTATCCACTTCTTTGGCAAGAGATTCCTGATTTAAGTTGGAGTCAGCCATCGGACTATCATCATTGGGGAGAACATCGAGAAGTGAATTATCCTCACCCTCAACAAATGGAGCATCTACCGATATAGAACGACCGGATACCTTGAGGGTATCGGAAATTTTGTCGACAGGTATGTCGAGACGTTCTGCCAATTCCTCAGAAGAGGGGCGTCTTTCGTTCTCTTGCTCAAATTTCTGGAGCTCTTTGGAGATTTTATTGAGAGAACCTACCTGATTCAATGGGAGACGAACTATTCGGGACTGTTCTGCCAAAGCCTGGAGAATGGACTGACGAATCCACCATACGGCATAAGAAATAAATTTAAAACCTCGTGTTTCATCAAATTTCTGAGCTGCTCGTATCAGACCGAGATTCCCCTCATTAATGAGGTCAGGAAGACTCAAACCCTGATTCTGATATTGTTTGGCAACGGAGACTACAAATCGCAGATTAGCTTTTGTAAGCTTCTCTAATGCCGCATGGTCTCCCTTCTTGATGCGCTGGGCGAGCTCTACTTCCTCTGCGACAGTGATAAGCTCCTCACGACCAATCTCTTGTAAATATTTGTCGAGCGAAGCACTCTCTCTATTAGTTATCGATTTAGTAATCTTTAATTGTCTCATATTTGTCTATTTCCAAAAATTAGTGCAAAATTAACAAAAAATTTTATTCTTTGCAACCCATGACTTGACCCCGCCTTTAATGCAGACGGGGTCAAAATATTGGTATTGTCTTAAAGAGTGATTATTCTTCCCCCGATAGATTAACGGCGTAATAAGCCTTCTTTCCGGTGGGATAGATTCCGGTTATAAACATAACCTTTTCCTCATCATCACTCTTCATTATCTGATTGTAGATATACTCTACATCATCTGACGAGTCTACACTTTCACCATTTATTTCTGTAATGATAAAACCATCTTTCAATCCTGAGTCCTTGAAAGCGCCGGGTCGTAGTCCCGTTACTTTGACACCCCGTGAAATACCGAGATTCTGTTTGGTCTCAGAAGACAGCTTCATGAATGCGCAACCGATTTCTGTGAAATCACCTTTCTTAGTAATATTAGTATTACCTTGATTATTTCTTAAAGTTCCGGTTTTCGTAATTTTCTTATTATTTCTATAGAAAGTTACGGTTATCGTGTCTCCCGGACGGAATTTGTTCATCTGCTCTACAAGCTGCGGGAAGGTTCCGATAGTCACATCATTGATTGCTGTGATTACATCATCTGGCTCAAGTCCGAGTTCTTTGCCGGTTGAGCGATCATTTACCGAGTTGACAAGAACGCCGGATTTAACTGCCGTAATCTCTTTTTCTTTAGCTAATTTCGCATCAAGTTCAATAACTGTTATACCAAGCACTGCACGTTGGACAGTACCATACTGCCGAATATCTGTAATTACTTTTTTAACGATAGAGGTAGGAATAGCGAAAGAGAAACCGGTGTAGCTACCGGTGTTTGAATAGATAGCTGAGTTGATTCCTATAAGTTCTCCCTTTAGATTCACCAACGCACCTCCTGAATTGCCGGGGTTGAGGGCCGCATCTGTCTGGATAAATGATTCAATTCCCATATTTCCACCGCGTGAGTTCTGATTGATACTTCGTGCCTTGGCACTCACTATACCTGCGGTGACAGTAGAATTGAAACCAAAGGGATTTCCAACTGCAAGAACCCATTCACCTACCTTTACGGCCTCACTGTCGCCGAAGGTGATTGGAGAGAGCCCTTTCGCATCTATTTTTATGAGAGCAAGGTCAGTTGCCTCATCCGTTCCAATGATTTTTGCTTCGTATGTGGAATTGTCATTAAGAAGAACTTCAAGCTTGTCCGCCCCCTCAACAACATGGTTGTTTGTGACTATGTAACCATCTTCGGTTAAGATAACACCGGAGCCTAAACCGGATTGAACCGGTTCTCCATCCCCTTTGCGGGGTTGTTGTTTTTTGGGTTGCTGACGCTGTTGCGGACCGAAAAAGAAATCAAACATTCCAAATGGATCGCTATTGCCGAACTGCTGCTGACGTCGTGAGGTAAAGCTTTTTATACATACCACCTCATTTACTGTTTTTTCTGCAGCTACCGTGAAGTCTGTCTCAAACGCATCCGTTTTCGCTGTACGTATAAAGGAATTGTCAATTGTTTCATTTGAAAAAGCCGCCAGACTCATGGCTGCCATTACCGATGTCAGAATTATTTTTTTCATAGATTCAGATTAATATTCTTTAAAGTATATCTGACCGCAGTTTAAGTGTAGCAAGGACAGTCAGATGTTACTTTATAATTAATGCAAAAAATTCGCCAATATTATCATAGATGACTTTAAAAAGGGTAATTTTTAAGTTTAATTAATAATTGGGCTGTCAGAATCTGAAATTGTGTTAATAAAAATCTAATGTTTTGGTCTGCCGAATAATTTAAAGGTTCTTTTATAATAAGGATTTTCCATAGAGGAAATGACAACCCCCTTTTTGGAGGAGGCATGTATGAAATTTGTTTTATCAAGCATGATTCCGACGTGTGAGATGATGTCAGGATCTTTTCCGGTTGCAAAAAAAACAAGATCTCCGATTTTAACATCCTTCTCCCTTATCTTCTGACAGAATTCAGCTTGTTTTGCAGAGTTTCGAGGTAATTTTATATTAAAGTGCGTGAGATATATCTGAAGTACCATGCCGGAACAATCAACACCTATCCCTTTTTCATTTCCGGCATATAAGTAAGGAGTTCCTATCCAAGATTCAGCCTCCTTAATAAGTGCTTTTTCAAATTTGGATAAGTGTGCGTTAGAGACAACTTCCGATTTGGTATGTTGATTTTTAATTGTTTTCCGGGAGGTAGAACAAGAACTTAATGACCCGATAATGGTTATCTGGCAGACTAAGAGAAATATTTTTAGAAGAATACGTTTCAAATTATCCCTTTTCAAACACAGAACGGTTCCCGATAAAGGGGAACCGTTCAATGAAAGTAACGTTATATTAAAGAATTGTTTTAAGCTTATCTTCAAGATCAGAAAGCTTTACAAGTCCTACGCTACGTTCTTTGCAATCTCCATCTTTAAAGAAGAGAACAGTAGGGATGTTACGAACACGGAACTGAGATGCTATCTCATCATTTTCGTCAATATTGAGTTTCCCTATTGTTACATCAGGATATTTGCCTGCAAGTTCTTCAACTACAGGACCAAGTTTGATACAAGGTCCACACCATGTAGCCCAGAAGTCAATTACTACCGGTTTCCCTGATTCAATAGCTTCAAGAGCTGTCTTGTCTGTTAATTCAAGTGCCATTATCTTTTATCTTTAAAGTTATGATTCTACTTCAGTTTGAAATTTATTTCAAATTTAATACAAAAAAATTTATCTTACAAATCTGTGATTTACCAAAGGTTAAATAAATATAATTTTATTCTCATTATTCTCTATGGGTCAAAATCTTAAATGGGATACCCCATTCTTCAAGCATTGAGATAAAATCTTTATCTATCTGATATTTCTTCCTGCTGTGTAGAGTGACCATCTGCTGCCGTGACTGGTCTACGAGATTTATGTAAAGCTCACCTTTTCTAACATCTTTTTCAGGATTACAATATTTTTGAAGATTATTAAAAAAATCTGAATTGTCAAAATCTGAACTCAGAGATATTCTCACTTCATTGGCAATTAACCCTCTGTATTTGTCCAATGGAGTGACTTCATCATATATTATATCCATGAAATTTGGATTATATCGCGATTGTTGAACTCTTATCTTTAAGAACGTGGCATCACCGGGTACAAATTGATTTTTCAGTAATTCATAATTTTTACCGAAGAGTTTTAAATCAGTTTTTCCTGTAAAATCTTCAAGTGATACAATTCCGAACGGTTTTCCTGTTTTACCAATCTTCTCCTGGAAAGAAGATACCATTCCTCCCATTGTTATAACGGCGCCATCAACCATTTTGGATTCCAATTCTGAGCATGATGTATTGCAACCATGCACAATTTCCATGTAATAAGGATCCAGAGGATGGGCTGAAAGATAAATTGTCACGAGATTTTTCTCCTCTTCCAAAAGCTTAAGCCTGCTCCAAGGAGTATAATCCGGGAATGGAGGTTTATTTGTCTCAATAGGTTCTAAATCATCGAAAAGACTGCTTTGAAGAGAATTACGGTCATTCTGAATATTTTGACCGTAACGCACCAGTTGTTCAGTATAAGTGTTATCCATCACGGGTGCTACAAACATTTCCCTTGCCATTCCGAAAGAATCGAAGGCACCTGCTTTTGCGAGATTCTCTATCGATCCTCTGTTGCATGCGGAAAGGTTTACTCGTTCTACAAAATCATATATATCCTTATATGGTCCATTTTCTTCTCTTTCCGCTATAATGGCTGTTACAGCATTCTGTCCTACACCTTTTACTGCTCCAAGCCCGAAGCGAATCTCACCATTAGATGAAACTCCGAATTTTTCAAAAGATTCGTTAATGTCCGGACCTTTAACCTTTAATCCCATGGCGTTGCATTCCTCCATATTCTTCTTTAATTTATCTGCTGCTGATAAATTTCTGCTCATTACACCCGCCATATATTCAGCCGGGAAGTTTGCCTTGAGATATGCAGTCTGGTATGCAACCCATGTGTAACAAGTAGCGTGACTTTTATTGAATGCGTAAGAGGCAAATTTTTCCCAGTCCGCCCAAATCTTCTCTAAAACTTCTATTTTATGCCCGTTCTTCTGACCCTCCTCAAGGAATTTCACCTTAAGTTTTGCCATTTTATCTATCTGCTTCTTTCCCATGGCCTTACGGAGCATATCACTCTCACCTCGTGTAAAATTTGCAAGTAGACGTGATAATAACATCACCTGTTCCTGATAAACTGTAATGCCGTAAGTCTCCTTAAGATATTTCTCCATGATGGGAATATCGTAACTTATCGGTTCTTCACCATGTTTACGCTTAATAAAGGATGGGATATAATCCATTGGTCCCGGTCGGTAAAGAGCATTCATGGCAATTAAATCTTCAAACTTTGAAGGTTGAAGTTTGCGAAGACTGGATTGCATGCCTGCCGATTCAAACTGGAACGTTGCTGATGTACGTCCATCGCAATATAATTTAAAAGTAGCCGGGTCATCAAGAGGTATATTGTCAATATCTACATCAATTCCCTTGGCCTTTTTAATATTTGCCAGAGTCTCTTTTATTATAGACAAAGTCTTAAGACCCAGGAAGTCCATTTTGATAAGTCCTGTCTCCTCAATTACACTACCTTCATACTCAGTTGAGATTACTTTTGTCCCGTCTGCATCTGTAACCATCGAAACCGGTACCCAATCCGTTATGTCATCACGACAAATTATAACTCCGCAAGCATGGATTCCGGTGCCTCTAATATTACCTTCCAATTGCTCGGCATATTTCATTACTTCTCTAATCTTGGGGTCCGGATTCTCTTTCTCCGCAGCAAACTTCTTGTCATAAAGAAGAAGATTCTTAAAGTTTATTTTGGGTGATTTTCCATTTACTTCAGGAAGTCTGTCAACCACCAATTTCGCAAGACGATTAGCTTCCGGCAGAGGAACTTCCATCACTTTTGCAACATCCTTAATTGATGATTTAGTGGCCATTGTCTGATATGTTATGATATGAGCCACTTTCTCTTCGCCATACTTTTCTGTAACATACTTGAGCACCTCATACCTGCCGTCATCATCAAAGTCCACATCTATATCCGGAAGAGAAATTCGATCCGGGTTAAGGAATCTTTCAAACAGCAAATCATATTTAATCGGGTCTATCTGAGTGATTCCTAAACAATAGGCAGCAGCAGAACCTGCAGCTGAACCACGCCCCGGACCTACACTGACCCCTAATTTATCACGCCCTACATTGATGAAATCCTGTACTATCAGAAAATATCCCGGGAAACCCATGGTCTTCATGATATGAAGCTCAAATTTCAAACGGTTTTTAACTTCTTCCGAGAGGGGAGAGCCATAACGTTTCTCAGCTCCCTCCATTGTTAATTTTTCCAGATAGTCAGCTTCAAACTTTATGCGATAGAGTTTATCGTATCCTCCGAGAGTCTGTATTTTTTTCTCAGCCTCTTCTTGTGATAATACTACATTTCCATTCTCATCTCGAGTGAATTCATCAAATAATTCCTGTTCGGTTATCCGTTGACGATATTCCTCTTCGGAACCGAATTCTTCGGGAATCTCAAAATTTGGCATTATCGGTCCGTGGTCAATCGAATAATGCTCTATCTTGTTTAGGATTTCTTGCGTGTTGCTTAATGCTTCCGGAATATCACTGAATATTTTCTCCATTTCTTCCGGAGTTTTAAGCCACTCCTGCTTTGTATAGTGCATTCGTGGCTCATTAAATGTCTTTTGCATCGACACACAAATCAGACGATCATGCGCTTCAGCATCTTCTTCATTCGCAAAGTGAACATCATTGGTAGCAATCAACTTTATACCATATTTCTTTGCAAAATCAATTAATACTTTATTTACCTTCTGTTGTTGAGGGAAGGTCTCAGTATTGGCATTTTCCTTAAAGGTTTCGTGACGCTGAAGTTCGAGATAGAAATCATCGCCAAAAGTTTCTTTAAACCATTTTACCCTTTTTTCCGCTTCCTCTATTTCATCATTTAAAATATGCTGAGGAATCTCCCCCCCAAGACATGCTGAACAAATAATCAAGCCCTCTTTATATTTTTCAAGTTCTGCGTGTTCAGTTCTGGGACGGTAATAAAAACCCTCAGTCCATGCTTTACTTACAAGTTTGATTAGATTTTTATATCCCGTTTTATTCTTTGCTAAAACTACAAGGTGATTAGAGTTGGAACTCTTACCCTTTTTATCTTTCATTGAAGTTTTGGCAACATACATTTCACATCCAATTATCGGCATGAATTTCTCGGTATCCGGATGGGAAGAATTAATTTTCTTTACATAATTGTAAAATTCCTTTATGCCGAACATATTGCCATGATCGGTTAGTGCTATTCCACGCATACCGGAAGCCATAGCCTTATCTACCAGCTCCGGAATAGAAGCTTTACCGTCAAGCAAACTGTATTGACTATGGACATGAAGATGAGTAAAAGGGAGCATATCTTGTTTAACCTGCAATTTATATGGGGATTAATAAACTGTTCTGAATTGATAGTTCTATTTATTTGCAAAAATAACAATTAATATAAATATTTCAAAATCATTTTTTATTACAGCAGTTATTAATGTTACAGCTTCTATAATTAATCAAAATATTTATATTGATAGAAAAATGAATGTGATTTTCTAAAAACAGTTGCTAAAATATAGGTCAGAAATATTTTAATTGAACAGATCTTCCTACTCATAATCAGTTATCAATACATGTAGGAGTAACCACGGATAAAATCTAAAGTAAGATAAAATAGGTTTTGCCAATTAGTGAAATTTTTCTAAATTTGCACTATAAGAAAGGAAGGGTGTTGCAGTAAGTCTGCAGAATTATTATAATAATTTAATTTACAGCGAGTAACACCAAGATTTGAATACAAATATTAAACTATAAAAATATTACCAATATCATGAAAGATAATCGAATCCTGCTGGATGCGGAATGGTATGAAATGCCTGAGTTTTGTAAGGGTATTCGTCGGGCACCTGACCGCGGTTATACTTTAACTCCGGAAAAGACGAAAGTAGCGCTTGCCAACGCGCTCCGCTATCTTCCCAAAGAGCTTCATGCAAAAGCGGCCCCGGAATTCCTTGAAGAACTCAAAACCCGTGGTCGTATCTATGCGTACCGCTGGCGTCCGGAAGGAGATCTAAAGGCTAAACCTATTGATGAATATAAGGGTAAATGTTTGGAAGGTAAGGCTTTCCAGGTGATGATTGATAATAATCTTTGCTTTGATATAGCTCTTTATCCATACGAACTTGTAACATACGGTGAGACAGGGCAAGTATGTCAAAACTGGCTTCAGTATCGCCTTATTAAGAAATACCTTGAAGAATTAACCGACGAACAGACATTGGTCATAGAGTCAGGACATCCCCTCGGTCTTTTCCCCTCTCGGAAGAATGCTCCTCGTGTCATCATTACTAATGCCATGATGGTCGGTTTATTTGACAACCTTCATGATTGGCATGAAGCAATGCAGATGGGTGTAGCCAACTACGGACAGATGACTGCCGGCGGATGGATGTATATCGGACCTCAAGGTATTGTTCACGGCACTTTCAATACTATACTGAATGCCGGACGTATGAAACTCGGCGTGCCACAGGATGGCGACCTTCGCGGTCATATCTTCATATCATCCGGTCTCGGTGGTATGAGTGGCGCTCAGCCTAAAGCAGCCCAGATTGCCGGGGCTGCCGCAATTATTGCTGAAGTCGACCTTTCCCGAATCGAAACAAGAAAGAATCAAGGTTGGGTAGAAGAGGTGACAGATTCAATACCGGAAGCGTTTGCTATGGCAGAAAAAGCCATGGAAGAGAAACGACCAATATCCATTGCTTATCATGGTAATATTGTTGATCTTCTGGAATATGCCGTAAAGGAAAATAAAAACGTTGAGCTTCTGAGTGACCAGACCTCATGTCACGCCGTATATGAAGGAGGTTATTGTCCTGCCGGCTTGAGTTTCGAAGAACGTACTCGACTCCTGCATGACGATCCGGAAAAATTCCGAATCCTTGTTGATGAGTCACTTCGTCGTCATTATGAAGCTATAAAGGCACTTGTGACAAAGGGTACTTATTTCTTTGATTATGGTAACTCATTTATGAAAGCTATATATGATGCCGGAGTTAAAGAGATTTCAAAGAATGGAATTGATGAGAAGGATGGTTTTATCTGGCCGTCATACGTTGAGGATATTATGGGACCGATGTTATTCGATTTTGGTTACGGTCCATTCCGATGGGTTTGTCTGAGCGGCAAGCATGAAGATCTTGTCAAGACTGACAAAGCAGCTATGGAGTGTATAGACCCCAACAGACGTGGTCAGGATAGAGATAACTATAACTGGATACGTGACGCAGAGAAGAATGCGTTAGTTGTGGGTACACAGGCTCGAATCCTATATCAAGATGCAATGGGGCGTCTTAGAATTGCACTTAAATTTAATGAAATGGTTAGAAATGGTGAGGTTGGACCTATCATGTTAGGCAGGGACCATCATGATGTAAGCGGTACTGACTCACCCTTCCGTGAAACTTCAAATATTAAGGATGGTTCAAATGTAATGGCGGATATGGCAATCCAATGTTTTGCCGGGAACTGTGCACGTGGTATGAGTCTTGTCGCTCTCCATAACGGTGGAGGTGTTGGAATCGGTAAATCAATTAATGGCGGTTTCGGCATGGTTTGTGATGGCTCAGAACGTGTTGACGAGATTTTGAAGCAGGCGATGTTATGGGATGTCATGGGCGGTGTAGCACGCCGTTCTTGGGCACGCAATGAAAATGCAATGTTCACCGTAAAAGAATTTAATGACACTATGGCAGAAAACGGATTTGTTATAACCGAGCCATACGTAGCTGACAATGAACTCCTTGAAGAATCAGTCAAAAATATGTAAAACATTTTTAGTATGTGTCGAAAATAAAACATTTTTTCGGCACATACTTATATATTAGAAATCATGAAGCAGATAGTAGAGTGCGTTCCTAATTTTAGTGAAGGACGTGATAAAACAGTTATAGATGCGATTACAGCTGAAATAGAGAAAGGCGGAGAAGTTCGTATTTTGGATGTAGATCCGGGAGAAGCCACCAACCGAACCGTGGTGACTTTCGTAGGAGAGCCTGAACAGGTTCTCGATGCAGCAATCCGCGGAATGCGTAAAGCATCTGAACTTATAGATATGAGCAAGCATCATGGAGCACACCCCCGAATGGGTGCAACTGATGTTTGTCCTATTATTCCGGTAAGTGGTATTACTCTTGAGGAATGTGCTGAATTAGCACGGAAACTTGCAAAAAGAGCATCTGAAGAACTTAATATTCCTTGCTACTGTTATGAAGCAGCGGCTTTCACTCCTGAACGCCGTAATCTTGCAGTGTGTCGTGCTGGTGAATATGAAGGACTTGCGGCAAGATTAGGGGTGGAAGGGAAAGGTCCGGATTTCGGTGACCGTCCTTTTGATGAAGGTGTAGCCCGCACAGGATGTACCGCAGTAGGAGCGCGCGATTTCCTTATTGCTGTCAATTACAATCTTAATACTACTTCAACTCGTCGTGCAAATGCAATTGCCTTTGATGTTCGAGAAAAGGGGAGACCTAAACGTGAAGGAGGAAAAGTCAATGGAAAACCGCTGAAAGATGAGAATGGAAATCCCATTATGATTCCGGGGACTCTTAAAGGTACCAAAGCTATAGGTTGGTTTATTGATGAGTATGGAATCGCTCAGGTTTCCATGAATATTACAGATATTAATCAAACACCTCTACATGTGGCATTTGATGAAGTATCTCGTGCTGCTGCAGCCCGTGGCATTCGTGTTACCGGTACAGAAATTGTAGGTCTTATACCCAAAAGGACTCTTATCGAAGCAGGCAAATATTTCCTCCGTAAACAGCAACGTTCAGTCGGACTCCCCGAAAGTGAAATTATAAAGATAGCCGTTAAATCCATGGGTCTGGATGAATTGAAGCCTTTCAATCCAGAAGAGAAGGTTATCGAATATATGCTTAAGGATGATAAAAAGCGTTTGGTAGATCTCACATGCGTTGGATTTGCAGATGAAACAGCATCTGAATCTCCAGCACCGGGAGGAGGTTCAATATCTGCATATATGGGTGCTTTGGCAGCTGCCTTAGGCACAATGGTGGCAAATCTTTCAGCTCATAAAGCAGGATGGGACGACCGTTGGGAGGAATTCTCTGATGTTGCAGAGAAGGGACGTGAAATTCAAGATCGTCTTATAGATTTAGTAGATGAAGACACTGCAGCATTCAATAAAATTATGGATGTTTTTGCAATGCCTAAAAAAACTGATGAAGAAAAAGCAGCTCGTGCGGCAGCTATGGAATCAGCAACATTGTATGCTACTCAAGTCCCCTTGCGCACAATGAAGGCAGCTTATGAAACATTTGATGTATTGGAAGCAATGGCAAAAAAGGGGAATCCTTCATCTGTAAGTGATGCAGGAGTTGGAATCTTAGCAGCTCGCGCTGCAGTCTTGGGTGCTCACCTTAACGTCAAGATAAATGCAGCCGGTTTGAAGGATAGGGAAAAAGCAGCTGAACTGGTTGGTGAAGCTGATAAGATCGCAGAAAACGCCTGCCGTCGTGAGACTGAGCTTCTCGCAATTGTTAACGGGATAATTGAAAAATAATTCGACAATGTCAGTTATTTTAATCCATAATGCAACTCTCGTTACACCTCTGGGGTCAAAGGCTCTAAAGGGTAAAGAGATGTCAAATCTTTTTGTTCAGAAAGATACCGTACTCATTCTTGAAGACGGAATCATTAAATTCGTAGGTCAAGAGAAAGATGGGTACCCTCTTCACGATTTTGACGAAGTAATAGATGCGCAAGGGAAAGTAGTAATGCCCGGATTTGTCGATTCACATACTCATCTTATTTTCGGAGGATATCGTCCTGATGAATTTGAATGGAGAATGAAGGGTGATTCCTATATGAGCATAATGGAAAGAGGTGGAGGAATTCAATCAACTGTCAATGCCACACGCCAAGCATCTCTTGACGAACTTGTAGATAAGGGAGAGTGGTTTATCAACAGGATGGTTGAAATGGGTGTAACAACTGTTGAAGCAAAGAGCGGTTATGGTCTCTCACTTGAGTCTGAACTTAAAATGCTTGAAGCTATTGACCGGCTTGCCAATTCTCCCGAACGTAAAATTAATCTTGTTTCAACATTCCTCGGAGCTCATGCAGTTCCTACAGAGTACAAAGGGCGTACGGCAGACTATGTAGATTTGATTATTTCTGAGATGCTGCCTGCAGTAAAAGGGAAAGCTCGATTCTGTGATATCTTTACTGAAAAGAATGTTTTCGAAATAGAAGATTCCAGAAGACTGTTAAAAGCAGCAAAAGAAATGGGATTTGAGCTTAAACTTCACGCTGATGAGATTGTGACCCTCGGTGGCGCTGAGCTGGCTGCAGAAATGGGTGCAGTGTCTGCTGATCACCTTTTGCATGTTAGTGATGAAGGAATCAAGAAAATGGCTCAAGCAGGGACAGTAGCTACACTTCTTCCTTTGACAGCATTCTCGCTTAAAGAACCGTTCGCACCGGCGAGAAAATTCATTGAATCAGGAGCTGCTGTTGCATTGGCTACAGATCTTAATCCGGGATCATGTTTTTCAGGGTCAATACCCTTGACAATTGCATTGGCATGTATCTATATGAATATGTCTGTGGAAGAAACTATAACCGCACTTACCCTTAATGGGGCTGCTGCTTGTGGGATGTCTGATCGTATCGGTTCCATTGAAGTGGGGAAACAGGCTGATATTATATTTCTCCATTTTGATAACTACAAAATGCTCCCTTATTATGTTGGCATGAACTGTGTAGAAACAGTGATTCAAAACGGTAAAGTGGTGATAAGAAATAATTGATTTTAAATTTAATATAATATAATCATGTCCAAACTTGAAACATACGCCATTGGTTCCAGTCAGCTTACATACGATCTGATTGAGAAGATACTTAATGATGGCACAAAACTTGTTCTCTCTGACGAAGCAATTAAAAAGATTACTCATTGTCGTGAGTTTCTTGATCAGAAAACTGATAATAACACAGTTCCTATTTATGGTGTTACAACAGGCTTCGGATCTCTTTGCAACAAGCATATCTCACGTGAAGAACTTTCTACACTTCAGGAAAATCTGGTTAAAAGTCATTCTTGCAGTGTAGGTACTCCCGTAGATAAAACTGTAGTCAAACTCATGCTTCTCTTGAAAGCACACGCATTAAGCATGGGGTTCAGTGGAGTGCAGGTTGAGACTGTTCAGCGCATTCTTGATTTCTATAATAATGATGTACTCCCGGTAGTTTATGATCGTGGTTCTCTGGGAGCCTCCGGTGACCTTGCACCCTTAGCAAATCTGTTCCTTCCTTTAATTGGAGAAGGAGAAGTTTTATTCCAGGGTAAGGTTATTAAAGGTAGTGAGGCCCTTAATATTTTCGGTTGGAATCCAATAAAGCTTAAATCAAAGGAGGGTCTTGCACTATTGAATGGTACTCAGTTTATGAGTGCTAATGGTATTAAAGCACTTATAGACGGTTGGCATCTTGTGAACTGTTTTGACCTTTTCGGTGCAATGTCGCTTGAAGCATTTGATGGAAGGATAGAACCTTTCTGGGATTGCATTCAAAGAGTGCGTCCTCATAAAGGACAGATTGAAACAGGTAAGGTGTTCCGCACCCTTCTCGAAGGAAGTGAGATCATCAAGAAAGAGAAGGAGCATGTTCAAGACCCTTACTCTTTCCGCTGTATTCCTCAAGTGCATGGAGCGGTGAAAGATGCAATGTGTCATGTGACAGATGTACTCCATATAGAAATAAATTCTGTAACTGATAATCCTACGGTATTCCCTGATGAAGACTTGGTAGTATCCGGTGGAAACTTCCATGGTGAACCGCTTGCTCTCGCTTTTGATTATATGGGTGTAGCACTACATGAATTAGGGAACATATCAGAGCGTCGTGTAGCTCAGTTGATTTTAGGTTTGCGTGGTCTGCCGGAATTCCTTGTAGCTCATCCGGGGCTTAACTCCGGATTTATGATACCTCAGTATGCAGCAGCATCTATGGTGAGTCAGAATAAAATGTACGCTTGGCCCGCAAGTTGCGATTCTATTGTAAGTTCTAACGGTCAGGAGGATTTAGTATCTATGGGTGCTAATTCAGCAACAAAACTCCACAAAATTATTGATAACCTCAAAAGAATAGCAGCAATAGAACTCATGAACGCTGCTCAAGGAATTGATTTCCGTCGGCCATTGAAGTCTTCTCCATACATTGAGAAAGTTATGGAGGAATATCGTAAATCTGTTCCTTTTGTAAATGAGGATGTCGTAATGACTGATTATATCACTGCTACTATGGATTTCCTTGATGGCTTCGAGGTGGTTCTTGAGAAAGCTGAAGATTAACCGATCAGAAATTACTCAGTTTTAAATAGCTGATTTATTTAAATTAGAGAGTGTCCAAAAAACTTATTGGATGCTCTCTAAAGTTTTTAATCAAGAGTTTTTCGGGACTCAATAATATATTTCATAAAGGCATATTAAAAAACTAACCGCGTTCGGTATTTCGCCAAACGCGGTTAGTTTTAAATATTTATTGATTTACTTAACCAATACTTTTTTACCGTTTACAATATATAAACCGGGATCAAGACCTTCCAATGTGTTAGCATTGATTTTAACTATTCTTCCGTCTATTGAATAGATATTGAAGAAGTCGGGAAGTATCGGATTCACAATTGAATCAGAAGGATCAATTGTAAATTCCGGAGATAAAGATACATATTCTCCGTCAATAAGCCAATCAAGAGAAGGAACTTGTAAAGTGTAATTACCGGGAACTTCAACCGGTACAGCACACTTATAAGTTATCGTTTTGGAGTCAGCTTCTACTTTTTGTGGATAGAACAGATAACTTGCAATAGATGAAGAGAACCATGCTAAATTCCCGGCTTGAAGTGTAATGGATTGAGCATTCGGGAATGTGAAGGAAATTTCACTGATTTCTTTATGTTTTTCAGAGGGATCCGGAGTAATTATAACATCTGAGAATAAATTTTCAATAGTATATTCAAACTCCAGTTCTGATTGCCATAAACTACTTCCAACTATAGTGTAGAGACTATTACCAGTTACGAGAACGTATTTACCTGCACCGGGATTAAAGTCAAGACCTTTACCATCTTTCTTGTTGAGGTTTGTAAGAATCACGGCGGAGGAATCAGTTTTAGATTTTGAGGCTTGGTAACGGGCAATCCATTGACCTCTGTTCCCTTCTTCATCTACAGGATAGATATAGCATCCTGCCATACTGTTAACCATTTTTACTTCCTGTCCCTGGGGAAGGTTCAATATGATCTCACCGGGGAAATATGGGATATTTCCCGGAGCTGGATCGGGTGTAGGATATTCATTACCTAAAAGACTTGGTATAATGAATCTTTCATCAATCTCAGGAGATTCTACCTCTGTACCATCTTCTTTTACAAGAATAAAGGTTTTTGCAGGGATACTTACAATCCATGTTCCGGGAGTGTTGATTAATTCAGTATTGTAGAGAGTTAACTTATTTCCATCGATATCTACGTATGGACGGTAGTACATCATTTCTCCAGTTGCAGTTTCTGAACCATAGAGGTTAAAGATTGTAATTCCATCACCTTCTACTTCTTCTTCCGATTCACGAATACTAACATAATCGTTGAATGTAAATTCTACATCCTGAAAACTAAGGATTTTACCCGGTTTGGGATTGATATCTATATTATTACCTTCAGCGATAGTATAGTTCAAGATAACCTCTTCTGATAATTCTCCGGTTTCAGTATTTTTAAATAGACCCTTTTCTAACTCTACACGGTATTCGCCCGGTTGTAATACAAGAGGATTACGTGTACGGTAGAAAGCTATAGTCCAGTTAAACTCCATTATCGAATCAAATGTAATCAAACGGGTGTTTGAAACAGGGACTTTCGCAATTATTATATCATTCTGATATAAATTGGCAAATAAATTCTCATTACGATTTGGTTCCCAATTTTCTTCCACACTGAATGTGATAGACATAAGACCGCTTTCGTTGATTGATAAATCAATCAGCCCCGGGATAGGACTAATATTGACATACTGAGCTGATGCACCTATCACAACAGCTAACATGGTCAATACTGTAGTAAGAAATTTTTTCATATTTTTAAGTTTAGTAGATTGTTTACTCCAACAAAATTAAATATAATTGTTGAATATCAAAAAATTATTATTGTAATTTGCGATGCAGAATATTATTCTTTATGAAAAGCAGCTCCGTTTCCCCAATCAAAATAACCATGGCAAACTAAAGCGAAATTGCATTTGGCAATACCTAAATCAATTAATTGCTTCTCTTTTATGTCAGGTATTCCAATCCGGATCACACTTTCTTCATCCTTTTTGCTAACCCATACTCTGAAAGGCTGCCGATTCAGGGAAGATGGGGCACAGGCGAGTGCTTCAAGTCCCTCTTTTAGAAACTGAAAATTCTTCAATGCTTTTTCGAGTGTCCATCCATTACGCTCTACGTAAAACGATTCCCATTTTCTGGCGTTTCGCTTCACAATTGCTTTTGTTAAACGTGCAAGTGGCCTTGGTTTGTCTATTATTTCTTCTTGACCAATCAGTATTATAAAAAGTATTTCCTGACCGGCTCTTAAGGGAACGGGAATACCAGATTTCGAAAATGTTCCTCCTACGAAACAGGTAGCAAGTCCGATATTAGTAGCTTTAAGTACTATCTCTTCGGCAAAAAATCCTGCACGCTCAATTGCATCCGGGAAACTATTATCAATTATGGCTACTATATAGTTGGAAGGATTACGAAACATTCCATAGCTCTTATTGAAATTTTTCAACGGGTCAGAGTTGTTTAAAATCAATTTAAAGCTGATACCTGCTTCATGGGTGTTGATCATCGTAATTTCCGCCTTTATTTTTTCAACTAAAGATGCAGGAAGGGGGAGTGGACGAAAATTTCGAACCGAATGGCGTGATTGTATCTCTTCTAAAGTCATGATTCTCTTTTTTGAAGTTTAATTACATTTTCAACATGATGAGTATGAGGGAACATATCGACAGGTTGGATTTCAATTACCTTATAAGATGTGTCAAGTAAAGCTATATCTCTCGCTTGAGTAGCAGGATTACAACTGACATAAACTATTGTGGTTGGATTGGCAGACAAAATAACTTTTATTACGTCTTCATGCATTCCGGCACGCGGTGGGTCGATTATCATTACATCCGGTCTGCCGTTCTCTTCAATAAATTCCTCTGTCAGGATATCTTTCATATCTCCGGAATAAAATACGGTGTTATCAATACCGTTTACTCTTGAATTAAGTCGTGCATCTTCAATAGCTTCCTCAACGTATTCAATCCCTACTACTTTAGAAGCTTTTTTTGCAACAAAGTTAGCGATTGTACCTGTGCCGGTATATAAATCGTACACTAAAGGTTTTTCAGATTCCTCAAGCGGTTTATCAAGCCCAGCAAATTTCCTTGTTATCTTATATAGTTCGTATGCCTGTTCGGAATTTGTCTGATAAAAAGATTTTGCATTAACCCTGAACTTTAAACCCTCCATTTCTTCCACAATATAATCTTCACCTTTAAAGGGGATTATAGTTTGGTCGGTAATAGTGTCATTTAATTTCTGATTTACGACATATACAAGTGACGTGATTTCTTTAAAAGTTTCAGAAAGAGAATTTAACAATTTTAATATTTCTTCCTTTTTATTCTCTCCAAAGGAAAGGCACACCATTACTTGGCCGGTTGACGCAATTCTAATCATTAGTGTACGCAACAATCCTTTATTCTCTCTGATGTTGTAGAAAGAAAGATTATTATTTAAGGCATAGTCGTAAATATAATTTCTTATTCTGTCTCCCAAATCATTTTGTAGGTGACACCTTTCAATATGAAGTACTTTATCAAAGGCACCGGGAATATGAAAACCAAGTGCATTATTGGAATCAGAAAATTCAACACCGGAATTTATCTCTTCCCATGTCCGCCACTTTTTATTGGAAAATGTATATTCCATTTTGTTACGATAGGCGAAAACTTTATTTGAACCTAAAATAGGGTTTAATTGGGGAAGCTCGACTTTTGATATTCGGCGAAGCACTTCTTCAACCTGTTTTTGCTTGAATTCAATTTGATTGGAATAGGGAAGATGTTGCCATTTACATCCTCCGCATAGACCAAAATGGTTACATTCCGGTTCTATTCGTATGGGTGATGGGGATGATAGTTTTTCTATATGTCCCTCAGCAAACGAGTGTTTCTTTCTGTCAATTTTAATATCTGCAACATCTCCCGGAGCACCGAAAGGAATAAAGATTACGATTGGATTTTCATCTTCCGGACGCCATTTTACTTTAGCTATTGATTTACCTTCAGCAGCAAAATCGCTTATTGTTATATTATGTAATATCGGGAGTTCTTTTCTTTTCCTACTCATAATAAGCATATATTTCTACAAAATTAATAATTATTTTTAAATCCTTTATCACCTGAATGCCGCTTGCTTAATAAATCAAAGTTTATTAAATTTGTATAATCAAATGTTTTCTTATGTCTTCCCGGAATCAGTATATCGCAATTGACTTGAAATCATTCTATGCATCTGTGGAATGTATGGAAAGAGGATTGGATCCTCTTGACACATGTCTGGTTGTGGCCGATAGAACACGTACTGAAAAAACTATATGTCTTGCTGTTTCCCCGGCATTAAAAAAGTATGGAATTCCGGGGCGTCCTCGCCTTTTTGAGGTGATGCAAAAAATTAACGATATAAATTTGTATAGGGGAAATAATGGTAAGTCAGTTTCGGGATTAGTGCTTGAGAAAAATAATGATGTAAAAGTCGATTATATTGTGGCTCCCCCCCGAATGCAACTGTATGTCGATTATTCAGCCAGGATTTTTGATATATACCTTAAATTCGTTTCATCTGAAGACATTCATGTCTATTCCATTGATGAAGTTTTTATTAATGCCTCCCCGTACTTGTCAACTTATAAGGTTTCAGCTCATGAACTGGCTATGATGATGATAAGAGAAGTATTAAAAGAGACGGGAGTGACAGCTACAGCAGGTATAGGAACAAATTTATATCTGGCTAAGATTGCTATGGATATCGTGGCCAAAAAGATGCCACCGGATAAGGATGGTGTGAGAATTGCGGAACTTGATGAAATCTCATATCGTAGAAAATTATGGAATCATAAACCCTTGACAGATTTTTGGCGAATAGGGAAGGGGATAGCAAAAAAATTGGAGAAAGGAGGGATGTTTACCATGGGAGAAGTTGCCAGAAACTCCCTGTACATAGAAGATTGGTTTTATTTTCAATTCGGGGTTAATGCAGAATTAATTATCGATCATGCGTGGGGATGGGAACCGGTAACTATGGATGTTGTAAAAGCTTATCGACCTTCGACTCATTCTCTTTCTTCAGGTCAAGTATTACCTTCACCCTACTCAAATGAGAAGGCGGGAAACGTAATAAAGGAGATGGCTGAAAACATTGCCCTGGAACTTGTTGAAAAAAAGTTGATGACTAATCAGGTGGTGTTGACTATCGGTTATGATGTTGAAAATCTGAAAGACCCTTTCCTCTCTGGTCAATACGATGAAAAGATATCTATAGATCGTTATGGAAGAAAAGTTCCTTATCATGCTCATGGAACATCTAATATTGATTATTTTACATCTTCATCTAAATTATTGATTGAGACTACTTCATCACTATTTAAAAAAATCACCAATCCCAAATTATTAATAAGACGAATTACTCTTTCAGTCAATAAAGTCCTTCCTGAGAACGAGATATATAAACATCAGGATGCTGTTCAACTGAATCTGTTTTCTGATTATGACTTTAAGGAGATGGGAAACAAAGAGCAGAAGGAGATGCAAAAAAGAGAACGTAGTTATCAGGAAGCTATCATAAATATAAGGAAAAAATTCGGTAAAAATGTAATTCTCAGCGGTATCAACTTTAATGAAGGAGCTACTCAACGGACCCGTAATAATCTCATCGGAGGACACAAGGCATGACTTTTGAATATGAAGATATAGTTAATTTGCCACATCTTATATCAAAGACACATAAACCTATGAGTATGGAAATGAGAGCGGCACAATTTGCCCCTTTCTCTGCTCTTAACGGTCATAGTGAAGCTTTGAACGAAGTGGCAAGATATACTTCGAATAAACCTGAACTTACAGAAGAAAAATTAAAATTCCTATCCTTTAAGTTGAACAGAATCCTCTCTACCGAAAAATCGCCTGAGATTAAAATTAAGTACTTTAAACCGGATATTAATAAAAATGGTGGAGAAATTGTGAGCATCAAGGGTATTATCAAAAAAATAGATTATGATGACAAGACCATAATATTCTCTGACGGGACCATTATTCTTAGTGACAATATCCTTGACATCATCACTAAAACCATTGATTAGTAATAAATTGATGATTTAAATAAAAACAGAGAACGAAAAGTATTACTTAATTTTCAACCAAAAGAGAGCTCTTAATGTTATAATTTTAAAATTAATTAATTATTACTATGAAAAATTTGAATAATTTAAATGTTGGAATTTCACGTTTTTGGTGGATGCCGATAATTACGGGGTTAATAGCTATTGGTATTGGAGTATGGTGTTTACTCAGTCCTCAGACATCTTTACCGGCTTTGGCTTACGCATTTTGTATCTGTTTGTGTGCTGCAGGCTTTTTTAATCTTGTATTCTCATTTGCAAATATGGGAGGTCATTATGGATGGGGATGGTCTTTAGCCTATGGTATAATTGAATTATTGTGCGGTATATGGCTCTTGAATCTCCCGGAAGGAGCCATGACTACGGCTTTCATTTACGCAATAGGTATTTTTATCCTCTTTATTGCCATAAACGCTATATGTGAATCAGTAATGATTTACAACTACGCATCTTTCTGGATTGGGTGGCTTGTAGCTTTATTGCTTGTTACGATAATTTGTGCCTTTGTATTCTTAGCAGGTCCTATCGCCGGTGGAGTAGCCGTATGGTTATATATAGGAATTTCATTTATATGTTACGGTGTGTATCGTATCTTGCTTTCCGCAAAACTTTACCGGATTAATAAAAAATTGAGATAAAAATCTTCTGAAGATACAATATCGCTCAAAGAATGAGGTAGTGTTAAAATGCAGAATTTTAACACTACCTCTATAATCATAAAATGATTTATTTTTTTACTATAAAAGTGTTCCTGGCGAATTCGTATTTATATACTTGAACTCTAAAAACTTGGCTACTATTTAGTTGGTAGTCTCGCTTGTTTTAAGTAGCTATGAAGGACAACGAGCAGTTATATTTGATTAACCAACTCAAGTGTTTGTTTACATGTAATACTTATACCGGTCAACTCAAGTAACTGGCATCTATTTAAACCCTTCCTGATTTACACGTTCATGCTTTCATCATTACTCGGATTGAGTCTGTTTGCAAGAATTTTAAGAATAAGTTGTTTTTTTTTGTCTCGTTTTCTACTATTCGGAATTTTTTTAAATTATAACACTTTGTAAGGAAAGATTAACTCGGAAATAAGCACACCGAGTCCGAAGAAATCCTTCTCTCACACCTCTTTACTGAAATCTTCACTTTATTTCATATAATTTTAATCCCAGATTTATACGGTGTTAGCCAATTGGGAACCCTCTCCATGTACTGCGAGTAATTCCCATTTCGTTGGCGAGCTGTGTTAACATCAATGGTATAATATATACTAAAATATTCCACAGATTAGAATCTGTATTTTATAAAACAGAAAACGAATTTTTTAACTTTATTCCGGTATCCAATAGTAGAAAGGTTTTATCCTTCTTGTTTTAACCCATTCTCTTAAATCCTGAAGTGTCGTTATCCCGTCAGCTAAAACTGCTTCATAATATTCCACACCATGGAAAACTTCGTTTTCCGGGGTATTAAATTTCAAAGCAAGAATCGTTTCTCTAATTTCCGGAGTGAGTTTTGCGGCAATTCGATCAGCCATTTCTTCAAAAAAACCGTCATATTTAGACCCTTTTTCTATATGGATAATATCTATTTGCCATATCTCATTTTCATCCATTTTAAATTTCACATGCCATGCAACACAATGTTCTTCCGTATTTAAACCATTGATGCATTTTATTTCAATAATGTTCGGATTTTTTGCCATTTGCGATGCAATGGCGAAGCTACTTTCTTCAGTGATTCCTGTTGAATAAACATGAAGGTCTATATCAAGATGTTTGGCAATTAAACCCATACGAACAGACCCCACAAGTCTTATTTCAGCTCCTGATTGTTCCCAGATAGATTTTACTCCCGATGCTTCAAGAACTTCAAAAGCTCGTAATGTAGCTTTTTGGGATTTTTCAATGTAATTCATATTTCCTTGAGATTAAATAAATCTGCAAAGATATAAAATATGATTTTAAAATTTATTAAAATGGTGAAAAATTATATTGAATTTAAAAATCAAAAATATTAAAATATTTTCTGTCTCATTAAGAGTTAAATAAAGAAATATTATTTAATTTTTTTACCATACTTCTTCTCAAATATTTCATAGTGATTTTTTCCCCATTCCAACATTAAGTCAATAATAGGTAATAATGATTTACCCAGTTCTGTAATTGTATACTCAGAGCGGGGTGGACGTTCAGGAAAAATTGTCCTGTTCACCAAACCATCCTCCATCATTTCCTTTAACTGTATGTCAAGAACACGAGGAGTGGCTTCAGGTAAACATTTGTGTATCTCGCTCGGACGCATAGGATTGCAATTACGCAATTCATCAAGGATACATGATTTCCATTTTGATTCTATTAAGCTCATGGTAAGTCTTAAGGGGCAATCAAGATCAACCGGTATTTTCTTTATATACGTCATAGCTTTAAAAATTTATTAAAATTAATACTTATATTTAAATAAATGATATACCGAATAATTTTTCCATATATGAATAATTTTTCGATACTTTTAAAAGCGACTTCATTATTTTAATTTTGCAATCGAAATTTTAAAACATAAGAAATAAATATATGAGAGACAAAATCAAAGAATATGAAGCGGTTGCTAAGGCTGCTGAGAAATTCGTAAAGAGTGTTGCTGAGGGAAACAGTGAATTTGCAAAACAATTATTCACAGAAGATGCAGTATTATTCGGAATGCTTGACGGTTCACTCGAACATGGTTCTATAGAGCAATTCTATAAAAATGTTGATACAGTTGCTGCAGGGGAGAGCTTTAAAGCCCGAATCGATGTGCTTGCAGTTGAAGAAACCGTTGCTGTCGTCAGAGTTCTTGAAGAAGGATGGGGTGGACGTATTGATTTTACAGACTTTCTGCTATTGCTCAAAATCAATGGTGAATGGAAATGCGTGGCAAAGGCATATAATCAAAACTCTGACACAATCAAAATATAAATTCAGTCAAACTGATTTAACGAATAAGAGGGTATACTTCTACAAAAGTCGTATCCTCTTTCCTTGTTTTATTGAAGACGTAGTATAACATAAAAAGACTTAAACAGACAAAACCTATTTAAAATGAAAAGTATGGTTTTATAGACTGTTAACAAGTTCAATAGCTTGTTTACCACACATGTTTTCTATGGCCATTTCAAGTATTAAACAGTGTGATAGACCCCTTGCAATTTCCCGATCCAGACCCTCTTTATCAACAGAGTTACATTTACGCCCCAACACTTGAAGAGCAACCACTTTTTCTTCATCATCTTCGATAATTTTGATAAATCCGGATACTATGACACTTCTAAAATAAGTGGTGTATTTTTCGGGATGAAGTTCGTCTTGCGCTATTACAGTAAAACTAACCTTCTCATTCTGTTTAAGTAAGTCTATTTTGTATCCTGTTAGAGCACAATGAAAAATAAGCTTCCCATCAAAGTAGACATGGCTTAAAGGCACCCCGTACGGTTGTTTATCATCTCCACATAGGGACAATACTCCAGATGTTGTTTCATTAAGAATTTCAACACATTCTTTAGTTGAAAGTTGTTGCTTGAATCGACGCATCAATCTATTCATCAATGTACAAATTTTATTCCAACAATTGATATAATCAACATTGATAAGAACAATATTCTCAAGAAATTTAAGGGTTCATGAAAATATAGGATTCCTACAATAACCGTACCTACAGCTCCAACGCCGGTCCACACAGGATAGGCAGTTCCAATAGGTATCGTTTGAACAGATTTAGATAATAATACCATACTAAGTGTAAGGCATAACATGAAACCCAACCCCCAAAGAAGCCAGGGAGGTCCTGATACTTCTTTCATTTTCCCAAGACAAAATGCAAAGCCTGTTTCAAAGCACCCTGCGATAATGAGTAGAATCCAATTCATGTCTCAAATAGTGTCCTGTTGAGGGCTGCAGCAACTCCCGGCGTCTCCTTCTAAGGACATTAAGTTCCGTAAAGATACAAAAAAATTTTGGTTTAATATTTTTCTTATAAAATCATTGAGCTCTCTTTATAGGATATACCCAAATTTAGGGGTATTTCCTCAGGTCAACTATATAATATATAATTTTGCTATAAGTTAATGGGATTTTGTATTTTTGCATAAAAACAAAATTAATGACAAGACTTGAAATTTTCCATACTGTTATTTTTATCATTTTGGGAATAGTTTCTTTGTACGAAGCTAAGAATGCAAGAAACTTGATTAATAAATACATAAACCTTGCAATAGGACTTCTTGCTTTACTAATCTCGCTATATGATATTCTTGTGACAGGTTTCAAGATACAGATTTTCTAAAGCAGCATTAGCTCGAACAACCTTTTAGGAATATTACCCGTCGAACTCTGCGTATTTGTAATTCATGACGGTCGGATAAGGAAAACTTAACCCCTTTCATTTATTTCCTGTTTATGATGAAAAATGGTGGTGAATACAATTATTGCAGAAAAATTGAAGACTTTTTAATTATAAGTTTTTTATGTTAATTGTATCTCAGGATTTACGGATTTTAATTCTAAAATAAATTCTTTTTGATGTTTAGGAGAAACATACACCCAGTTATTTTTTCCATATTTTATTCCAATCCGTTTTGCTGATAAGGCAGGAGAAGAAAGTACAGTCGATTTATGTGTTATCTCACTAATTTTTGAAATAGGTAAATCCATACGGAATAAAATTCCACACCTAATATGAAGTTTAGTGCCATCAATGGTATAATCTGTGTGCAAAAGCATATCATACATCATTAGCACACCTATGCCAAGCAAAACTATATCTATCAAGAGAATCCACGTTGATTTATAACATAAGTAAATTGATCCGATTAAAGCTATTGTCATTCCTATGCAGAACCCTGAATACCATCTTGCAACCCTGGATTTAAAAACCTTTTTCATTCAATGTAAATTTAATAAGTTCAGGATATAAAGTTAAAATTTTCTTGGGAAGTTTCCGGATTATTTCAGAATAACTATGTAGGATTAGAGACTTCAAAAAATCGGTCTTAAGCCCTGTCCCTACCGGTATCTGAATCCAGTATTTCTTATTCCAATGATACGCAGGTGAAATTTCCGAATACCTATCACGAAGTTCCTGTGAATATTCCGGATTACATTTAAGAGCCATTATGTCTTCTCCATTTATAGTCAGGCAAACAAAAATTTTATTGCATATCCGAAAAAGAAGGTGATCTTCTCCGAATGCCATATCTTCCGTCACCATCGGTAAGGAAAGACAATACTCACGTATTTTCTCAATATCCATAATATTTAGTAAATTAGAATCTTAAATAATTACGGTTATCCAGGCGAAATTAATTATTTTACTATATAACTTTATTATTTAATAAATTATTACAAATATTTTGCTGACTTTTAAAATTTCCTTAACTTCGTATAAATTTTCTTACAGGGACTCTTTTTCACTCTCCATGAGCGGAGTTCTCTAAAAATTGCGATTATTTCATTTATAAGTTAAATATCAGTCGTCCCTTTGCGTTTTAATAATAAAACAAAAGTCACGACTATGAGCGAAGTAGAACTCTATATCATTGATGAGGGTTAAAATTGTACCCTCTATACTCTGCAATTTCTTCGAGACGCTGACAATGAATTTGAAAAGATTGTTGCTAAATTCATTAATAATTCAGACTATAGTGAGGACTATACTCGCATATCTGCTGTTGTCAGTCGTATAGCCCGAACCGGGGCTCTTGAAAGATATTTCCGTCGCAAAGGTCGTGTGTCTGATTCAGTAGCTACCTTGCCTGTCATGAATTCAAAATTCCGTTTGTACTGTCTACGTCTGTCCGATAAGATTCTTATTCTCGGCAATGGTGATGTCAAAAACATGAGAACTTACGAGGAGGATTCTAAGTTAAAGACATACTTACTCACATTGCAAAAGTTCGAAAAACTTCTTAAAAAGGGTGTTGAAGACGGTTCCGTGACAATTACAGAATCTACTATAGAAACCGATAATATTTTTGAGTTATGAAACGTACTGTTAAATCTCTCGAAGAAATGCTTGGTCCGAATCCCGAGCCGAGAATGAAAGAGACCGAACTTTCGTTTGAAATTTCTGACCGCATCTTCGAGTTGATGAATGAACGCGGACTTTCTAAAAAACAGGTTGCTGATGCACTTGGGCGTCGACCGAGCGAGATAACCAAATGGCTCAGCGGTCGGCATAATTTCACGATTTCCACCCTTGGAATGCTTTCTACATTTTTTGGGCAACCAATCGTAACCGTTGGATAATGTCGGAGAACTTCAATACATTCACCGTCTATATCGAATCTGACTTTTAGGGCGAGCTTTGTGTCAGCAAGGGTACTCTGTAACGTTTTGCGAAAATCAAGAATTTCTCTTCATTGGCAAAGTAGGTAGTTATTTCGGATTTATCCTATCTGACGTATATAAATAATTTGGTATTAACGACTATAACCCATGAAAAAATTAATATATGTATGGCTATGGATTGCTATTTGTATGCTTATTTCTTGTAAGCATACAAATATATATGCCCATATATATGCCCAGCTGCAGAATCAAATTGAACAAATTATATCCGGCAAAGACGCAACTATCGGCGTAGCTATTATTGTGGATGGTGTTGATACCATCTCAGTAAATGGAAACCATCCATTTCCGATGTTAAGTGTTTATAAGTTCCCGATAGCATTTGCCTTAGGTGAATATGAACGTACTACGACCTTTCAGATTCCTGATTCTATTCTAATTACAAGAAATAATCTAAAAGAAAACACTTATAGCCCTATGAGAGATAGGTATTCAAATGTGGATTCCATTAAACTTTCAATTCATGAAATATTAGCATATTCTTTACAAGAAAGTGATAATAATGCTTCGGACGTATTACTAAATTTACTTCCATCAAAAGGTTATGTCACAGAATGTTTACAGAGAATGGGGGTTGAGGGAATTTTAGTCTCCTCAACAGAAGATGAAATGCATAAAGATGTTTCACTTGCATACAAAAATACTTCTACTCCAATAGCCATGTCAAGCTTATTATCCCTCTTCGACAAGGAATTTTCTGATAATTATTCCTTATTAATAAAACACTTGATGGAAACTTGTGAAACGGGGAAAAACAGATTAGCGAAACCCCTTATGAAATCCAAGATATGCATCGGTCACAAAACAGGAACAGGATTTGACCAGCCAAATGGAAGAATCATGGCAATCAATGATGTTGGCTATATCCCTTTACCCTCCGGTCATAAGTATTCCATAGCCGTCTTTATTGAAAATTCCGGGTATGATATAGATACTACTGAGTCCTTGATTGCACAAATCTCTGAAATTGTCTTTAACTGCATGAAAAAAATTCCTGATTTAGATTCTAAATCAATAATTTATTAATAAACTAATTCACTTTCGTACCAATAAGAGGATGCGTCAAAAGATTTTTGCACCCCAACTTAGGTATTTAAAAATGGGTCTTCTGCAACACGCTGGGAATTAGACAGAAGGAAGCATAATAAAGTAGGAGACCGAAACCGAATTACGATATAAACACCACAGATTACCTATTATGACACACCGTCATTTTTACGTTATGAAAAGATAGTCTTATAACACATAATTCATAACCTTGTGAATACTGAATTGACATTTTAAAATTGGAAACTTAATTAAAGTTTTTTCTGATAATCCGAAGGATCAAAATCCCGCTCGCTTTATTATTTTTAAAATTTTATTACATATAATCATTCTTTTTGTTGACATTTAGGGTATTGTTGACATTCACATAGCCTTAAATTAATAATTTGATTTGCTTGCAATAAATAAAACTACTACACACATAAATTAAATCAAACTTCATCATCGGTTGATGCTATTTTACTTCATGATTTTAACTATTATCAAAAAAATATTATGCTGAAAAGAATACTAACAAGGCTCTTTTTATTAAATATTTTATTTTTGAATGGGATTAAGAAATATCTTAAAAAAATTTTGTTATGAAATGTCTCACTAACATATTCGCTTTAATGAGAGTAATTGATTTAGTGTAAACCCTTTATTATGAATATCTTCTACAGTTTTTCCAAATATTTTATAAATTGATGTCACTTTTTATTATTCAGCAGTGTCTTAAATATGAGAATTTACAACGAACATAACATTTAAAACTAAATACATTAAATTATCATGGCATCTGTTTTATTCCCTTTTTTGTTACCTATTTTCGTATGTGTTGTTCTTCCAGTCTCAATCGTACTGATTCTCTCTATTACAAAAATGAATATTGAGAACAGGCGAACTGAAGTAATCATTAAAGCTATTGAGGCTAACAAGGATGTAGAGACTGACAAACTCATCGAGTCTCTGAAGAAACCGAAGAAGACAGCACATGAAATCCTAAATGTTCGACTTCTGCGAGGGTGTATGTATTCACTGATAGGTGTTACCTTCGCATGTCTTGGCGTAGTGAAAATGTTATCAGGTTGTACATTCAGTTCAAATACAGTCACTGTGCCATTCTTTTTAGGAGGGATATCACTTGCAATAGGCGTCAGTTATTTGATTATCTGGAAAGTGAATCGTAAGCAGGTATATAATACTGAAGAATAAGGACGCAATGACTCACGAGCAATTCATTAAACATGTAGAGGTGACACAGAAAGCGTTTCGGCGTTTTCTGTTAGCCCTCTGTTGCGGTGATTCATCGCTCGCAGATGATATTGCACAAGAGACATATATTAAAGCTTATCTTTCCTGCGACTCATTCAAAAATTCTGATAAATTCAATGCATGGATATTCAAAATCGGTTATAATACGTTTATCAACCATAACCGTTCGAAAAAAATATTTGTTGATTATGACACAGTCGTAAATGTAAGCGCTGGGGAAACAGCCGATTCTCTATATCGCTATCAAGATTTATACATTGCATTGAATAAACTATCGGATAAGGAAAGAACCTCTGTCCTTCTTTATTATTTGGAGGGATATTCAATTAAAGAAATTGCTGAACTTGAAGAAATATCTCAGGATGCAATAAAAAAACACTTATCGCGAGGTCGAATCCATCTACGAGCATTAATGTCTAAATTATAACTCTACTAATTATGGAAGATGATAAAATTCGAGACTTATTAAATAATTTTCAGCCTGAAATATCTTCATCTTTTAGGTTTATGTCTAATCTTGAAAAGAATATTGATAGATTCGAAATTTTAAAACAGCATGATAGAGCTCTGAAAAAGAGGAGTAAAATAGCAGTCGTTATTGCCGCTTTTAGTGGATTTACGATGGGTATTATTCTTAATATATTGTTCCCGTTAATAGGGGACTGGATTGCGTCTTTCAGTATATTACTTCCACAACTCAAAGTTTGGAATCTTTCTATTGACTATACCTTTATTACATGGATTATTCTGGCCGGAGTCTCCATCATTACAGCAATAAATGTTTATGAATTAGTTTTAGCTAAGTTATCACCTAAAGAGACTTTTCTGTAAATATTACCCACCATCTGTCATGAACCTTCCGAAACTAAAAGTCCTTTCAATATGACAAACTCTCTCAGTAAGGAGAGGACAACCTTCTGGAATTGAACGACGAAATCAACGATTTCGATGAAATTCTTCGAGTGCGAAAGCTAAAATTTTAGGACTGTCGTGTTAGCCGGTTGGAACACAATGGAACAACACGTCTTTATAATTCACCTGACGGCACTGTGGTTGCAATCTTAGCTATTATTGGAATTAGCCACTTGATACGATTTCCTACATATTTAAAATCCTGCTACATAAATGCAACAGGATTTTTTTCTGAAAGGACTTGACAATGATCGGATTAATTCTTCTTGAAGCGAAGGATAGACATATCATTATCATCATAACCATATATGACTAAGGACTTACCGTTATTTGAAAGTTCGTATCTGAGACTATAGGTGTCCCATTCATCGTTGTATTCGTCATATTCCTTGAACTTGATTTTAGTTTCAGAGATGGTATATGTAAAAACCCAACGATTTGAGTAAGGTTCTTCTTGAAACCAACCATATCCTGTTCCATTAGCATCGAACACAAAAACAAGTGGTTCCTCCCAAGGATCACCGAAGGCATCTTCATCGCAAATCCACTTACCTACAATATGCTTTTGAGGATCATTAATTATTGGTTCATCCTTATCATCATCTTCACAAGAGGTGAGTGTCAGACTGATAAGGGGGATGAAAAGCACCATCATCCATTTTATTAATTTTACCATTGATTTTTCGAATTTTATGGTCTTACAGCCCATTGACCGAATAAAAAATGAGACGTGGGCTGCTATGCCACGCCTCAGTGAACAGGTGGTAGGAATACCCATATAGACAGATGTGGAAATAACAGCTCCACGCCTTATGACGTGGAGACAATCA
>CAZDWB010000001.1:0-2730 GCA_964509225.1 uncultured Sangeribacter sp. | reverse complement strand
AGAAGACATAACGCCTCTTGTTAACTATGTCTCGAATCGATGCGCATCAATTCAAATGCAAAGATAAGTATTTTTTTCAATAGCACAATAGGCAATGTTTTTCCTACAAAATTTACTATCTTTCAGTCACGGCTCTTTCATATAAAACATCTTGTTTGAGTTTCCCTAACTCTTTTATTTAAGTCATAGAAAAGGATGTTACAAAACATGCAAAAACGTAAACCATCCTGAAATTCAAATTAATCAGCAATCAAAAAATGGTCAAGTTCCAAATAAATCGTAACTAAAAGGATTAAAAAAATGAAGGTATTAGTTATCAAACTTAACATAAAAATTTTATTGATGCTAAAGTTGCTATCAATACGACTACAAATATAAATTTTAAATGGGAAACAACCCTACCTGATGGAAACTTCATGGAAAGACTGCTGGATTTCGCCTTCTCAATACCTGATTGCTGAAGGACAGGTCAAGGAAACTACCATTCTGAACTTGGAGACAATATATTGCTGATAATTCTTGTTCTAAAGTCCTTGGGCACAGTGAGTACAGATTTAATTGAACTCGGTATACACAACCTCAAAAAATTTCAATCCTTAGGGTTATATAGACATGGAGAATTATCTTAGCCGGGATTATGCATGTTTGAAAAAAGGGAATTGATGCACTTAGTTTTGTCGACTGAAAGATTAATATTATGTTTACTTAGATTTTTTGATTAGACAACAAGTGAACAACAGACCTCGGAAAATAGTATGTATTTAAACAACATTTCGTTCATTTGTACATCATTCCATGTTCAAATGCACTTATCCTTTAAAAATACCTTAGGCGATAAGCCTCTGAAACAGAGAACTTATCGCCTAAGTAACTTATTATAAGAGATTATCTCTTAGTCTTCGATGGCAGCCTGCGCCGCAGCTACACGAGCAATGGGCACGCGGAAAGGTGAACAACTAACGTAATTCATACCAAGCTTTGCACAGAATTTAACTGAACTGGGCTCGCCTCCGTGTTCACCACATATACCAACTTTTAAGTCGGGTCGAGTAGCACGACCTTTCTCAACACCCATCTTAACGAGTTGACCGACGCCTACCTGATCAAGTACCTCAAATGGATCTACCTTGATAATACCATGTTCCTTATAGAATTTCAGGAACTTCGGTGCATCGTCACGTGAGAATCCAAAGGTCATCTGAGTCAAGTCATTAGTACCACATGAGAAGAATTAGGCAACCTCAGCAATTTCGTTCGCAGTGAGAGCAGCACGAGGAACTTCAATCATAGTACCAACTTTGTAAGGGATTGTATCTCCCTTTTCTTCGAATACTTTGTTGGCTGTAATGTTGATAACAGCTGCCTGATTCTGGAGCTCTTTGAGTGAACCTACAAGGGGCACCATAATTTCGGGATATACTTTCACTCCTTTGGCTTTGCAGTTGAGCGCTGCTTCGATAATAGCACGTGTCTGCATTTCTGTAATCTCGGGATAAGTTATTCCAAGACGACATCCACGGTGACCAAGCATTGGGTTGAACTCTTCAAGAGAATCAACTTTAGCTTTCACGTCAGCGAGAGTAAGGCCCATCTCATCAGCAAGCTCTTGTTGTGTTACTGTCTGATGAGGTACGAATTCATGCAAGGGGGGATCGAGCAGACGGATTGTCACACCGAAACCATCCATTGCCTCAAAGATACCTTCAAAGTCTCCACGTTGCATTGGAAGAAGTTTAGCAAGAGCTTCACGTCGACCCTCTTCATCAGAAGCAAGAATCATTTCGCGTACAGACTTGATACGGTCACCTTCGAAGAACATGTGTTCAGTGCGACAAAGACCTATACCCTGAGCGCCGAATTTGCGTGCCTGAATAGCATCGCGCGGAGAGTCAGCATTTGTGCGAACAAGGGTTTTAGTATATTTAGCAGCAAGGTCCATGATTGCTGCGAAATCTCCACCGATTTCAGGTTCAGCAGTAGGAACTTTTCCATCATAAACGTCACCTGTAGAACCATTGAGAGAAATCCAGTCGCCTTCATTATAGACTTTACCATTCATTTCAACGGTTTTAGCCTTGTAGTCAACCAAAATTTCTCCGGCTCCGGACACACAGCATTTACCCATACCGCGAGCCACAACAGCTGCGTGAGAAGTCATACCTCCACGCATTGTAAGGATACCTTGTGCTACAGCCATACCACGAAGATCTTCAGGAGATGTTTCTATACGTACAAGAACAACTCGTTTCTTCTTTTCTGCCCATTCTTCAGCATCGTCTGCAGAGAAAACGATTTGACCGCAAGCGGCACCGGGTGAAGCCGGGAGACCTTTTGCGATAACGGTTGCTTTCTTTAGAGCAGCTTTATCAAATACAGGGTGGAGAAGTTCATCAAGTTTCTGGGGCTCCATGCGGAGGAGAGCTGTCTTCTCATCGATCATTCCGTCACGAAGAAGATCCATAGCGATTTTTACCATGGCCTCACCGGTGCGTTTACCATTACGGGTCTGGAGCATCCATAGTTTACCATCCTGGATGGTGAACTCCATATCTTGCATATCACGGTAGTAATCTTCAAGTTTATGAGCAATACCGATAAGTTCTGCTGCACAATCCGGCATTGTCTCTTCCAAAGAAGGATATTTTGAACGACGTTCTTCTTCTGAAATTCCCTGAAGGGCAGCCCAGCGGCGTGAACCTTCAATTGTAATCTGCTGAGGTGTACGGATAC